>DAHWLW010000007.1:0-4154 GCA_027343465.1 Thermoplasmatales archaeon
ATTCATTAGACACCTCAACAGTGCTGAGGCTCTGAGTTCTAATAGGCATTTTTTGCACAAAATACAATATCTTATGGAATCAGTATTTATGTATGTAAAAGTGGTGACTATATGGCCTATCTAATGTTGCTTGAGTTCTGATCCACGTATTATCTCATATTTCCCCTGGAGATATCCCTCCCTCAGATTGGAATAGGCAAGGGCATTGAGCCTTGCGTATTCAAGGAGTGAGGAATCATTGCTCCTCTTCACGGCCCCAGGTATACCTGCCACCAGAGATTTTTCAGGAACAGAGAAATTCTGGGTTACAACCGAACCGGCAGCTATTACGCTTCCGCTTCCTATTCGCGAACCATTGAGTGTGATGGCGCCCATTCCCACTATGACGTAGTCCTCAACTGTGGAACCATGGACAATTGCGTTATGGCCTACCGACACATGTCTGCCTATGGTTGTGGGATAATCATCATCGGTATGCACAGTCACGTTATCCTGTATATTTGAGTTGTCACCAATAATGATTCTGTTCTGGTCACCCCTGAGAACAGCATTGTCCATTATGGCCACGTTATCTCCTACTGTAACATCGCCAATCAGTGTTGCCGAAGTTGCTATAAAGCATTGTTTTCCTATGGAAATTGCCATAACCTGTTATCTTCAGAATTCTATTTAACATATGCGGGTGCCTATTCTCGCCCAAATTAAGTGAGACTTACCATAACAGGTTGAAATTCTGGAATAGGGCATATCTTTGCACTCATAAAAACGAAAAAAGTTGCAAATGTTGGAACTGAGCAAGGAATCCATGCAATATCCTGTCATAGATAACTTTATATGATATATTTAAATTGTCAGACGATTGTATGATCAAAATGGTATTCCATGCCTGATTGAATCATGCATCTAGGGTGAGATCATTGTCGGTACCGTACAGAATTACAGTAAGGGTGTCCAAGGATACCATGAACCAGCTTGAAGAATTGGTCGAAAATTTCCAGTATGAAACGGTATCCGATATAGTAAGAAGGGCAATCGATGAATTTATAGAGAGGAATTACAGAAAGGGGCCAACGGCAAAGATAGACCTTGTGCTGCCAAAGAAGGTAATGCAGGACCTTGAATCCGACTTAAACCAGGGGTCGGCAATTTCTCTGGACGATCTCATTCGGGTGATTCTCAGGGACTATACTCTCAGCAGGATAAGCAAGGAGATCAAGGAAATTTCCAAGGAAGAGAACATTAAATAATATTCCTGAGCATCATGAAAGCCAATGGTAGTAATACGGGCTGAAGAGAAGTTCATAACCGAAACTTTCGGAAGCGACCTCATCGGGAGGATATGGGATTTCTCTGCAATAATTGGATATACTCTTGAAAGAGATGGTAGTGAAATAAAAGTTGAATTCAATCCAGATAGACCAGACCTTTTTTCCTTCACCACGCTTCAGTCTGCTATTTCTTGCTATTATGACGGAAAGAGGATTGGACCCATTAATTACATAAATGGCAAAGTTGTCTTTTCAGTATCCGACGAAGCCATTAAACTGAGACCATTTGTAACATCCTTTGAGGCTGTAGGGACAGCCATTGGAAATCGCTTCAGGGACCTTATAGACTTTCAGGAGCGGGTTCACCAGAGCATTGGCAAGAACCGAACCAAGGTGTCAATAGGACTCCATGACATGAAGCGGGTAGTTCCTCCTCTTCGGTACGTATCCCTGGATTCGGAGAAGCTCAGGTTCACCCCTTATGACAGTTCCGCAGAGATGTCTGTTCATGAGATACTAAGCCAGCACCCAAAGGGAATTGAATATTCAAAGCTCCTCACGGACACCAGACATGTTCCAGTTATCATGGACTCAAAGGACAGGGTACTCTCAATGCCACCAGTAATCAACGGAGATGTTTCAAGAGTCAGTGAGGACACAGGCCATTTCTTTGTGGACATCACGGGCACTGATTCAAGGTCAGTGGCTCAGGCCTCGCAGCTCCTTCAGTATTTCTTGCAGAATTCTGGTTTTTCAATACTCGTTACGAAACAGGATGGAGGGATGGATTTCCGCTCCATTGCCAAAATGGATGGGCGATCAATTGAAATAAATGTGCCAAAGGCAGCAAGGATACTTGGGGTGGAAAAAATTCGGGAGGAAGAAATATCTAATGCCCTTCTGAAAATGGGTTACATTAAGTGCGAATCTTCTGGGCAGAAAGCAAGCATTGATGTAACTGTTCCGGGAAACAGGACTGATGTGATGGGAGAAATGGACATCATTGAGGACATTGCAAAGGCAATAGGCTATGACAACGTTGCCCCGGTTGTCCCCGTTCTCGACGTGATTGGAAGCAGCCGGCCAGATACAGTGTTGAGAGATAGGATACGCGAAATTTCAATTGGACTCGGACACCAGGAGGTGATGACGTTCGTGGTGACATCATCTGCCTTCTATGATGGGGTTCACAGGGAAGATGGCATTGTTGTGCACAATCCCAAAAGTCTCGACTTCAGCATAGTCAGGGACAGGCTGCGCCTGAACATTCTGGAATTTTTCAGAATAAACAAGAGGCGATCACTGCCCCAGAAAGTATTCGAGATTGGCGATGTAATCGTTAACGGGATTCAGAAAACTTCACTCTGCTTTGCAATGATTTCTCCGCGATCCGGTTTCTCGGACATAAAACAACCCCTTGAGGCGCTTCTGCAAAGGTTTGGCCAGTCTATTGAAACCATACTTCCGGCAGATAGTGAAGAATTCATTCAGGGAAGATCCGGAACAATAGTTATTAATGGAAAAAAAGCAGGGATTATTGGAGAAATAAATCCAGCAAGCCTGCTGAAATTTGATCTGGCAAATCCAGTATCTGTCTTTGAGATAGATATTAGTGCTCTTACTGGGTAGTTCCAGAGTATCCCGAAAATTTGTAAAATATCTTATCAGATTGGGAAGAAGACATCCTTATCCCAAGCCTTCGGACTTCATCGTGGTCGATGGTTGTATCTTTGAAGTTATAGCTTGCAAGGGATTTTTCAATGAGTTCCCTACTGCACCTGGTGGCCCTAGCAATGTATCCAACTGACCTTAACCAGTCATCAGTGTTCCTCAGTGCTAAGGGGTCTGACATGTATCCCCTGAGGATAAGATGAACCATTGCAACTTCCCTTTCGGTGAACTCTATATTTGACGAAAGGGCACAGCATGGGAAGCCACCCAGAACCTCATGATAAGTACGGGTCAACTTATACTTCCCATCAGAAATAAGCTCACTCAGGAAAGGTTCCCAGATGGCAATACTGCAGCATTTTCCATTGACGAAGTTTTCAATTCCCGAGCGTGGATCTAAAAACACCTGTGTTTGGGGGTAATCTTTCATGAATTCCATCACGAGAGATATCATTGTGGAGGATTCCGAGGTAAGGATGCAATCTTTGCAGTTATGATCCGATGTGATTATGCCTGATCCTCCGGAGGAAACGCCCATGAGGATGAGTGTATTCCTGTTCATAAGAGAAAAATCCAGCGAGGGAAGAGTGGGTACAAGGGATAGCTCTAATGTACCATGACTGAGGTCCTCAAGCGCCCTGATGGCTGAATCGTACTCAATTGGCATGATTTCCGATCCCATTGCTCTGGCTGCCCTTATTATGTGGGAAAGAATTGGGACATATTCAGACGATCTTAAAAAACCAACTCTGACAAGCCCCGGAACTGGACCTGGATAAAATTTTCTGTCATAAATCCTCCATGTGTTTGCGTTTGCAACTCTCATTAGGTTTCCTTGGGCTTCCAGAGACTTTACAAGTTCAGAGCAGTAACTTCTGGAGATGGAAAGCTTCCTTTCTAGCTCAGACTGCGTTACTCCGGACGACCCACCCCTAACAATTACCCTGGATATTTTTGCGATGGTTTTCGCCCTGGCAGTTTTACGTCCCTCATTGTTCAAATGTATCTGAATACGCATGGACGAGATATAGAAAATTGTTATTCTATCTTTAAGAAAATCAGGGAACGATCTTCCGATCAGTTTTTTATATATTGTTTCCATTAGTGCTCTTCAGGTACGACTCCAATGGAAAATCAGCTGGAACAGAATATCACTTTAAGGGCAAGGGTGGCAAAGCACACCGACTTTCTGGTCGTTGGAATACTGTTTGTATT
>DAHWLW010000023.1:0-2703 GCA_027343465.1 Thermoplasmatales archaeon
GGATATAAAGAAGTTCTATACTGCAAAATTATAGAAAGAGATGAAAAATTTCACGCATACTAGGAGGTAAAATCCGGAGAATAAAAAATTATCTCCACTAATCTGGATAGCCCTCAAATGAAAATAGATCTAACTGCGCATTTCATTACCTTTTTTAAGGATGGTAATTTTTTTCCATTACGAAATGGTCTCCATCTACATCCTTAACTTCGAACCCATTCTTTTTGTAAAAAGAAAAGCCGATACCATTTTGTTGGTGAACATATAAACTGCACTTTACAATTCCTCTTTTCTCCATAATTTTCTCTGCTTCCAGCAGCAATAATTTCCCTATTCCTCTATGTGTGTATTCTGGTTTCAGGTACAAGCGAAGCAATTCAGCGTTGTTAGCATTTATCTTTAATTCGATAAATCCAGTCAGTGTTGATTTTGTAAAGGACCCAAGGAAAATTATATCAAGGTCCGACAGAGACCTCATTATTTCATTTAAAAGTTTTTCCCTGGAATATTTCTCACTTATCCAGTTCTCGATGAATTCGTTAGTGTAAATGTCTCTATATGTCCACTTCCATGATTCCCTGGCAATTTCGATCAGTGCTTCCACAGCCTCTGAGGTTAATTTCTTAATTACTGTGGGCATTTATAGTAATTCGCACCAATATAATTATAAGTAACGTTATAGAAATTCAAGTGAAAATAAATAAAATGAGTGTGAGTATTTAAACGATTCACTCACGTATCCCTTTCTCTGACAGTACATAAGTCAACAACACGAGAGCAACAGCAAGGATAAACAAGGCCAGAAGCCAAATTCCCAACTGAGACATCTGTGATGATGTCAGAGAGCCGTTTATTATAACTGTTCTTATTGAATCTGCTGACCAGGATACGGGATTGTATTTTGCAACAGTCCGGATCCATCCTGCCATGAGATCAGGCGGGAACATTGCTGTGCTGGTGAATAGAAGTGGAAGGTTTATGAGATTCAGAATGCCAAAAAGAGAGTTTGGCTGAGTTATCCTTATGGCTATAAGATTGAATATCGAGGCGAATATGAATGAAATCATAAGAACTGCAGCTATGAGTACGCCAAGATCGAAAAGTGTGAAACCATGTGCAAACCTTAACCCATCAGGCAGAACCAAAGCTGCTGCTATAAGTATTGCAACCTGAATCAGTATTCTGGCTATGGCTGAAAAAATCTTCGAGAAAACTATAGAACTTCTCTTTATTGGAGCGATTAAGAAACGCCCCAGTGTTCCAAGCCTTCTGTCGAATATCAGGTTAACTCCGGTGAACATTGCTGTAAACAGACCAGTAATTGTGAGAACTCCTCCCAGTATAAATGTGATGTAGTTCGGCGCACCTTCGATAATGCTATTGCTGGCCCCTGATAAACCAGCCAGGCCCGCAAAGGCGCTTCCAAAGAGTGCTATCCAGAAGAATGGCTGTATCAGTCCTGTTACCAGGGAAATTGGATTTCTGTACCATTTTTTGAATTCTCTTGATGTAAGTGGAAGTAGGCCGCTCATCTCCTCAACCTCCTCATGTTGAACATTGTCTGCCTGAATTCTCCGCCACCTTCTGCATCACGTATTCCCTTTCCTGTATATTCAAGGAAAACATCATCAAGGGAAGGCTTCTGAACCGTCATTCTTGTTAGAGAAAGCTGATTTTTGGAAATAAAATCTATAACATTTGGGAGTTCTCTGTCGGAGTCCTGCACTTTTAGCCTCACACTTTTAGGTCCGTTGTCCTTGGCATCGACAAGGTTTGGGTATTCCTTTATCTTCTCTGCTTCCTCCTGTGTTTTGAAAGTCATCATTATGATATCACCTTTGAGTTTTGCCTTGAGTTCCTCACTGGTTCCGGTAACAAGTACCTTACCGTGATCTATGATTGTGACCCTTGATGAAAGCGCGTCTATCTCATCCAGGTAGTGGCTGGTAAGAATTATTGTAACGTCAAGCTTTTCCTGGATGTCTCTGATGTACTTCCACATCTGTGACCTTGTCTGAACATCCAGACCAAGGGTGGGCTCATCGAGGAAAAGAATTTCAGGTTCATTTATAAGGCCTACAATAAGCTCAAGCCTCTTCCTCATTCCGCCGGAATATGTCTTAACATGCTTTGCAGCTGCTTCTTCAAGATCTACAAGCTTGAGGAGCTGTTCCGCTTTCTCCTTTGCTTTGTTCTTGTTTACATCGTAGAAACTGGCCACCATCATCAGGTTCTCATAACCTGAAAGATCCTCGTCGGTGGTAAGATCCTGCGGAACAACGCCTATTACCTTCCTTACCTTCAAAGATTCCCTGACATTGTCGTATCCAGCAACAATGGCCTTTCCTCCACTGGGCGCGACCCTTGTGGACAGCATACTGATAGTAGTTGTCTTGCCTGCTCCATTGGGGCCAAGAAGACCGTAAATCTCTCCCTTCATTATCTCTATGTTCAGGTTGTCTACTGCCTTTACATTTGAACCGCTGTATGTCTTTGTCAGATTTTCAGTTTTTATGATGGTTTCCGTCATTTTTTCACCTTCAGTTTTTCAAGCCTTTCAATAATATTTTCAATTCTGATATTATCGGAATGGGATAGGTTTTCATTCTCCTCTTCCAGAAAAGTAATGTTGGATTCTATGTCCCGTATAATAGTGTCCACATTCCAGGTCTCGTATCTATTGCTTCTGCCCTCTTTCTTGTC
>DAHWLW010000053.1:0-5874 GCA_027343465.1 Thermoplasmatales archaeon
TTCCTTTTCCGATTCCATGAGTTCTCCAGACTTGAGGAGTATCTGCCCTCTTTTGGGAGCCGGATATCTTGCCCATTGTTTCGACGCCTCGTTTGCTTTCTCTATCGAGGAACGTACATCTTCGGTGTTAAACGACCTAAGCTTAGCAATAACTCTCTTAGTGGACGGGTCGTAATCTACTATCTCCTCTCCGTGTCCTTTGTCAATATTTTTCATAATAGATTCAATTTCGCTTTCAGGAATCATAACCCAGCATTTGAATTGGAAATATTAATGGATATACCGAACATATATGTATTTGTCATTATATACAACTCACAGCATATATGAAGCATGAACTCAGAGGAAATCAAACATCGTCTTTTTGGAATTATACCCCCGCTGGTCACACCGTTCAATGAAGACGGTGAGGTAAATTACGAACTCTTCAGAAAAGAGGTAAGGAGAATGATCGCTACTGGTGTTTCTGGTCTTTCCGTCGGAGGCAGCACCGGAGAAGGAGAGACGCTTTCTGAGGACGAACTCCAACAAATGAGTGAGATAGCGGTAAAAGAAGCTAAGGGAAAAATAATTGTCATTGGGGGGATAATTACTGATTCTACTGTCCAAGCCGTAAGAAAAGGCCTGAAGCTGAAAGAAACGGGAGTTGACGTACTTATGATCACCCCAATCCACTACCTCTTCAGTAGCGGAGACGAGGGTATCTATGCGTTTTATAAGGAAATTTATCAGGCGACCGGAATGCCGATCATCGTTTACAACGTGGTACCTTGGTACGTTGCAAGCCCAGAAATATTGCAAAAACTTGGATCAGAAGGGATTATTGTGGGAGTAAAACAGAGCGGAGGTGACATTCACTCACTAGGCGCATTATTAGTAGAATCCAAGACTATTATGCCAATAATCACAGCAATTGATGACATGCTGTTTCCCTCATTTATTTTGGGAGCTCAAGGGGCCATTTGTGCTATTAACACACTTCTACCGAAAACATCAATTAGGTTGTTCAAAGCGATAAAAAATCAGGATATTGATACTTCGCTGTCTCTGCATGATGCTATTCTGCCAATTTGCAGGTCGATCCTGCAGTCAGATATGCCGTCAAGGATCAAATTCGCAATGAATCGTGCTGGTTGGGAGGTTGGATATCCTAGGAAGCCGTTACTGGAACCGGTCGATACTCTTGCGAATGAACTAACAAGACTGTCAAATGAAGTTGTTAAACTAGAGGAGGAAGCGGAGTATCATGAATGAAATAGAGGGAAATGTAGTAAATTCCGAACCTGCAAGACTAAGAAAAGAATTGAGTTTAAGGGATCTTTATTTTACCGCATTGACTGCTGTTATCGGTACTGGATGGATCTTTGCATCCTATTATACTGCTGAATATGTTGGGCCAGCCGCGATTTTATCATGGATAATTGGTGGTATCTTTATGCTTATAATAGCCATTCCTTACGCCGAACTTGGAAGCTCTGTCCCTGTGAGTGGAGGCGTAGCAAGGTATCCCGGCTACACTCACGGACCTCTGGCGATGGCATTTTCTGGTTGGTCGTCGATGATTCCTCTCTTGGTAACACCCGCTGGCGAAGCAGTCGGTGTACTTTCAGTGATTCAAACAGTCTCAGTTTACTATAAGGTGCCGATCAACTTTGTTGTTAATGGTGAGCCAACTTTTAGCGGTGCTATGTTAGCGCTGGTCATTGTTGCTATAATATTCTGGATTAACTATACTGGAATAAAAAAGGTAAAGTACACTAACGCTAGCATAAGCTATTTAAAACTTGTAATTATCCCCTTAGCTTTTATATCAATTATAGTTGTTGGTCTACAAGTGGGTCTGGGCTCAAATTTTGTCACACCATCATTTGCGCCATTTGGTTACGGGGTCATATTTACTGCATTGCCAGCTACGGGGATTGTGTATGCGTATCAAGGGTTTAGGCAGCCTATCGACATGGCAGCAGATGCGAAAAATCCAGGAAAGGATATATGGAGAGCCATATTATTAGAAGTGGTCACTTCGATAGTCTTCTATACCCTCCTCCAAGTAGGATTCATTTACGGCTTAAAGTGGAACAATTCTGTGGTTGGAACAACAGGATTAAGCCCAGGATCTTGGAATTCGCTAACTCCGTCTCTTTTTACTTCTACATTTCCCTTGTTCTATGTATCGCTAGGTTTGGGTTTATTCTTCATAGCTGTTTTACTAATCATAGGTGGTATAATTGGTCCAATTGCTGAGACAAACCAAAGTACAGCCGCTGGAAGTAGAATAATGTACGGTTTGGCAAATGAAAGAATTCTACCGAAACCCTTCACCTCGGTTCATGGTCGGTATAAAATTCCCACCCTTGGCGTATTGATTATGTTCATAGTTACAATCTTCTTCATGATCATGGGCGTTATTGGCTATTTGGTAAGTAATGTAGGAGCCGCTTGGACCGCTCTCGTCTCAATTATAAGTAGTACCACAGTATTTGCATATATGACTGGACCAATTAGTGCAGTAATAATTCATAAGAGCTACCCTGAGCTTGACCGTCCGTTTAAAGTTCGAGGACTTAGTTTATTTGCAATTTTGGCAACTGTGATTTCAGGCCTTATAGTATACTGGGGAATAGGGAGTTTCTATACTCCTAAGACCCCATATGACCCGTATATTCTGATAGCATCAATGATAATTGTGTCATTTTTACTCTGGCTTGGGCACGAATCTCACGAGCAAGTCAAAAATCCATGGAGAGACTTAAAGGGGGCCTCTTGGATGATTATCTTCCTGATTGCAATTGGGTTTTTCGTAAAATTCGGCGAATTCGGCACTAATTCATTGCCCCTTCCATATGACTGGATTGGAGTCATTATTCTTTGTATTCTTATGTATTTCCTTGCTATATGGACCAGCTTACCGAAAGATCAAATAAAAAAACTTGTTGATGAAGGACTTTCAAGAAAGGAGTAGGGGGCAGAAGTACTTGAAAAAAATTCTGATGATTCCAGGGCCCACAGAATACGAATCAAATGTCTTAGGTGCACTTGCTCAACAAAGCATAGCACATACTTCAAATGAATTTCTTTTATTGTTTGAGAAAACTCTGAGGAATATCTTGGAACTGGTGAACTGCAAAGAAGGTTTTCCGTTTATTCTTTCTGGGTCAGGAACATTAGGGATGGAAATTGGAACAATTAATTTCATTAAGAGGGATTCAAAGGTGCTTGTTGTAAACAATGGTTTTTTTGGAGACAGATTTATTGATCTTCTTTCAAGATACACAAAAAATATAGAGGTTTATAAACCTAGTATAGGTTATCCCGCAGATCCAAAAGAAATTGGAGAAAGGGTAGTTTCCAATGAATATGACCTTGTGACGGTAACGCACGTGGAAACGAGCGTAGGCATGACAAACAATATAAAGGAAATTGCTCCTTATTTCAAAGATCTTGATACTATCTTAGCAGTCGATGGTGTGTGTTCCATAGGCGGAGAAGAATTCCAGATGAACTGGGGTGTTGATACTGTATTTACCGCTAGCCAGAAAGCTCTTGGAGTTCCGCCTGGTCTTGCTATTGGAGTAATCGGACCAAAGGCACTAGCTAGGATGGAAAGGAACCCTCCACTCTCATTTTTCTCGGACTTAAGGAAATGGTTGGGGTGGCGTGACCTACTACAAAACAAAAAGGGGAGTCGTCCAGAATTTTTAGGAACTCCAAATGTTAATTTAGTTAAGGCATTAAATGTTAGTTTGCATTCTATCTTTAGCGAAGGGATGCCAAAGAGAATCAAAAGACATAAAACATTAGCCGCTGCTTTAAGAACTGCAATAAGTGAGCTTGGTCTTGAAATGATTCCAAAGGGCGCATATGCAAATACAGTTTCCGCTGCTTACCTTCCTAGCAAAATTAAGCAAGAGTCATTTTTACAAGCCGCGGAGAGATATGGCGTAACTTTCGCGGGCGGTTTAGTTCCGGAAATAAAGGATAAATATTTCAGAATCGGTCACATGGGGGCTATTAGTTCTTCAGAAATAATTATTTCAATAAGTGCGATCGAAAAGGCCCTAAAAGAAAATGGTTATAATGTTAAGATAGGAACAGGTCTTAATGCAGCACAGGAATTGTTATACGAGTATGAATCGGCACATCACTTTGATTAGCCTTTCTTCTTGCCCCTATCATGAAATGAATAATGTTGTCAAACGATAGGGAAGCTAACCTGAACTCCGCAGATTTAGGTACATATGTAACTGACTGGAGATCATCCAGGGTGTCCCTCTGCTTCCAGTCCTTTTGTAGACCTGCTGGCACAGTTTTCCTCAAACGTCCTCTTTCCTGCTGAGAAGATATCCTCGGTACCAGGCCATCTCATGCCGTGATTATTGTCATCAGCCTCCTGCCCGTGTCCTTTCTCCCGATATTCTCGGATTGCGGATATTCTGTGTTTTGATCCACTCTGCCGATCCGTGGATGCATTCTTCCTGATCTTGATCACCAGTCCCGCACCGATGGAATGTGTAAAATTGAAGAGATCATTCACGTCGAATGCACTGTCACCGTAGAATGTCTTCACATCCACCCCTTTAATAGTGACCTCACTTATGTGCCTGAATGCAGTTTCAGGCTCCGATGGTCAGGCACCCTCGATGTGTGCTTCTAGATAGTGTGCAATTCACACATTACACTTGCGATGTGTAATTTGGTGAGGATTTTTCGAATAATTTTCACACAGTCTCGAATCTCCTATAGCATTCACAACACTTCTATTTTATACAAAGTCGTTTGTGGATGGGTTTATTATAGCCGAGACTTTTGTGGCAGTCTCCGCGGTCATATACGGAATCGTCGTTAACTGCGAGATAGGAACCTTGGGGACATCAGTCGAAAAACTACAGAAACAGTGTGATTGACTAAAACCTAGGGGTTAAACAATAAATCCATTATTTTTTTTTCTGAAATTCTAAGATTCTGATTTAATGTCGAAGGTGAAATGCTTATCATCTTTGCAAGTTCGGATATTGTAACCTGATGTGGAAAATTGTAATATCCTTTCCTATACGCCGTGGAAATAATGTTAAGTTGAGTTTGAGTCATGTATGAATGAAGAAGCTGGGAAAGTATATCACTCAAGGAAGCTCCGATGTTATTAATTCCAATCTTTTCTGTTTCTTCGTGCTTTACTGTGGAAAGTTCCTTGATCTTTTCCATGATTAAAGCGAAATGCTCATTCGAGTTAGCAAAGAAACTCCAGTATTCAACTCCATTTTTGAAATAGTATTTGAAGAATGGCGACCTGTATTCATATAGTATGGTAGCAATAGTGTCACCGTATATTCCAGTAAAATTGACATAATTGAGATGGAGATGCTTTGAATTTTTGATCCTTATAACGTTGTTTACTCTAACAACCGACTTGCTTGTTTTAAGAGCTTGCCTCAGTTCTAGGAAATCATTCTCACCGCTTGATTTTTCAAAAATAGATGCCACACTTGTCTTGTTATCTGGGTACATTATCAGACCCATATCCCCAACAAATTCATGCTCGTGGTAAGAGGTGAGTTCAGACCAGCAATTATCGTGGATCAAAGAAACATTGACCAATTTCCATGACACAATAAAAAGAAGCAGTTTCCAATACTTAATACTTTGTCAGTGTTCTATGGTGGCAAAAGGTTGTTAGGTCACTTCAACAAAATTCTTGCTCTATTACGCAATGTTATATGGTTTTTCTGTATACCCAAAATGGTTATACAAAACAATTGATTGAGAACCACGTATTTGATGGGTTCAACGAGTAACAGTATTTTAACTGGGTCTAACAGCCTATTGCCGTCATAGATTCCATCGAAAATATTAATATTCTAAAGGCACTATATGAAG
>DAHWLW010000072.1:0-3327 GCA_027343465.1 Thermoplasmatales archaeon
CGCTTTTTCCCTGTGGATACCAGCCTTCAAGAATTGTACCCACTCCGGAACCTTGACCCTGTCGTCTTTCTGAAGTTCCTCCTTGACCTTTTCTATTAATGAATCGGTATTAACGTTCCTGACATTTACCATTACGAATCAGCCTTCCCTGATGTAAAAAGTACTTATAACCCTTTCTTCATAAATCAGACTCTCCGTATTTCTGACTTATAGGTAAAATATCTTCTCACGCGATTGCCAAGTCTTTCAATACCAACACTCGGAAATTTGCCTGACAAGTTAAAATTGGGGAGTTGATTTTAATTTGCAACCAAAGAGAACACATCCTCAGATAAGGAATGGGAGGACAGTAAAAAAGTCTTTCTTCCATTCGCTGAGAGGTATATTCCCTGATAGTAACCAGCGGTTCAGGTATTCTTCTGGAGACATCGTGGGGTTAATAAGGAACGCAATATCCATCAGTGAGTAAATTGACGTATGAGAGAAACAAGCACATATTTGCGAACTTCTTTCAGTAAAATGGTATTCTGGTGGATAAATGATATTGGATTGGAATCCGGATCACGCCCGAGAAAGGAATCACAATCCCATCAAAGATTATCCAGTCGCGATGGGATAGAGATACCTCCATGTTCTGACCTGGAACGAAATCCAGAAGAGATGTCCTACTCTCCTGTGATACCCAGGCCAGCTGCTACTTATAGATATACCATGGGAATGAAGAAAAAGGAATTGACTCTCACGTCGAAGAAGTGCCATGATCACGCTCTAGAGCTTGGAGTCGAATTATATAGGGGTCAATCATTTCCATTCAATAGGAGCCGGGTGAGTTCAATTGGCATTAGTTGAAATCGAAGATGTGTCAAAGGCATATTCTTTGGACAAAATTGCTCTTAATGGCATTTCTATGGATATAAATAGGTCAGAATTCGTCGTAATTGCTGGTCCAAACGGAGCAGGAAAAACCACGCTCATGAAACTGATTTACGGGGAGTTGAATCCTGATCGAGGAAAAATAAGGCTTAATGCACCAGTTGGGAAGATTGGTGTTATGCCTCAGGAATTTACCCTCTTCGAAGAACTCACTTCCGAGGAACACATCAGTTATCTGACGCAACTTAAGGGGATACCAAAGCAGAGGTCTCTGGAGATAACGAGAAGGATCATCAAGAAGCTTGGGCTGGAGCAGGAAAAAGATAGGATGGTCCGATATTTATCAGGAGGCCAAAAAAAGTTGGTCTGTTTTGGACAGGCCCTGGCAGGGGATAATGAAATTCTGATTCTCGATGAACCGACGGCTGGCATCGATGTGGAGAATAGAACTGCACTTCATGCTTACCTTGATGAATTAAGGAAATTGGGTACTACGATATTATACACGACGCACTTCCTTGATGAGATAGAAGGCTGGGCAAACAGACTAGTGATGCTGAACAAAGGCAGCATAATCTACGATGGAAGCCCAACTTCAATGGTGGAAAGTCTCTATCATTCGAGGGTTGAAATTCCACACACTGTGAGAACCCTGGATTTTGTAAAGAACATGGGCCTCATATATACGGTCTCAGACAGTGAAATAAACATATTCATTAGAAAAAGTGAAATTTCGAGGATTAGAGAGATTATCGACTGTGGCATACCGGAGGTTCAGGAAGGACTGAAGATCACCAGACCTACGCTGGAAGAGGGCTATCTCAGTTTCCTGAAGAAATTCAAGAAATGAGAATTACGAATATTATAATCATAGGAAAAATCTACGCTAAGTGGTTTTTCAGGCGACCCCTCACATACATGTTCATAACTATATTCATGCCACTTTCAATAATAACCCCTATGTTGCTGCTTTCTGGCCATTCAAACTGGCCAAGAGTTATCATCGGGGCTGCTCTTTTTTCGGTTATTGGCGGCGGCATTGCTGACATAACTATGAATGTGTCCTTCGACAGAAGGGAAGGAAGATTGATGTTCTTCCTTACGAGACCAATCAGCTCAATGGAGTACATGTTAGGTATCTTGCTCGGCGGGGGGGCATATACTCTCGTGAGTGCTGGAATTATTCTTGCATTGGGGGACGTCATTCTTGGTTTCGCCTTTGATGTACTTGACCTGCTATTTTTTGTTGGTATTGTTCTATTCGCATGGATTGTATCTTCAAACCTCGGCTTTATAATAGCGTTGTATGGGCCGAAAGACTACCGCTTGGCCGGTACCCTTTCAGATTTCCTGCTGTTTTCTATCATGTTCATTGCTCCAGTGTTCTATTCAATAAAGATCCTTCCCATGTATTTGCAGAATGTATCTCAGATTCTTTACACGACCGATCTTTCTCTTATCGCAAATCATATAATCAACAATAGCCCACTTCCAAATGCACTTTTAACTATAATTGTTCCAGTTGTTTTCGGCACAACTCTCTTTTTCATTTCCGCTAGGAAGTTAAAATGGAAAACAACTTAAGAAAAATAACAAAAGAAGTGGGAGATTTGGCCAAGATAAGAGATCCAGTCGAATCTCTGTTGTGGATTAAGAACCATCTAAAAAACGGTTCTGTTACGTTATTGGGACATACGTATCGCAAACCTAATATTGGTGACTTGGCATGAATATTAATGACACAAAAAAAGATAGTCTTATATCCATTTGATGAGGAATATACTGAAACACCTACCGTAGGGGAGTTCAGAGAATGGGTATATGATCATTTTGAGATTTTTAGGCATGACCTTACGACTGCTTTAAGTGGGGATATCTTGATTTTTTGCTTCAAAGAAGAACCAGGGAAATGGTTAATGGTAGGTGAAGCGACTGTCGACTTTAACCATCAAATTGATGAACCGGCATCCTATTGCGATATGTGCAGTGATAAATCTGAAGAATATGATGCAGATTTCCTTCGCCATATCTCTACCACGAATTACAAACAGTATCGGAGAAATGTCAACGCCAAGGAGATCACAGGTAACAAACCTGGTCGCTTAGCTATAATAAATGGAGACCAGTATCAAGAATTGCATGAAACACTGCTAAAACCAAGTTAAAGGCAGAGACAGGTTTTATGTGATACCTACATGATATGCAATATGCACCAATTAATTAGAGATGGTATTGCATTCACTTATTCAGAAGGTTATATAGACAGGCTGCAACGAATTCCATCTTATGATCAGATCCACATACCTGGCATCATCATGCCCATGCCCATAATTCCCATCATGCCCATACCCATTGCTGGACTTGCCTGATGAGTCTTCATGTGTGTTTGAAGATCCTGGTCGTTCTTGAATAAAAGACCGTCTATGTTGCATATCTTCAATGACGGATCTATCT
>DAHWLW010000078.1:0-7872 GCA_027343465.1 Thermoplasmatales archaeon
ACTAAGAAAAAACAGGAGGCTTATTTACCCCCACTGATCCAAAGAGAACCGAGATTCTTTATTTAACAGATTTCCATTCGAACATCTAATGCCTTGTATTGAAGGGGAATAAATTCAATTCTGCCATCAGTCATTGATAAATTTGAGCTTTTAATCCCAACTTCCGGTTTATTTTTACAGCGGAAAAGTCTAAAGCGAAGAAACTGTGATTGCTTGTGGACTTGCTTGATGGCAAGTTTATATAATTTTCAATGATAGCAGGATATGTCTGATAGCGTATCGGTATCTATTGACATTGGTGGTACTTTTACAGATGTCGTTATTATGAAAAATTTTAAAATCGAAAGAATATTCAAAGTTCCAACAACACCTAGAAACCCTGAAATAGGAGCATTGGACGGAATTAAGCTTGCAGGTCTTACTGAGTTGAATGAATTCGTCCATGCCACCACAATAGCTACAAACTCACTTCTTGGGCAGTATGGCTTAAAACTTCCAAAAATTGCCCTCATAACAACAAAGGGCTTTAAGGACATCATTGAAATTGGCAGGCAAAATCGTCCCTCGTTGTATGATTTAAATTTTGTAAGACCAAAGGTACTGGTTTCCAGAAACATGCGTTTTGAAATTGAGGAGAGAACAAATGTTGATGGCGAGATTATTCATCACATTGATCCATCGAATGCAATGAATTTAGCTGAGCTTATTGAAAGAAAGAAGCCGCAGGCTGTGGCTGTTTCTTTTTTGCATTCCTACATTAATGACACCAATGAAAAGCAAATTCTTGATTTATTTAAGGACAGATTCCCTCATGTATCTCTTTCATCTGAGATTGCTCCTGAGCCCAGGGAATATGAACGTACTGCCACCACAGTTGTGAACTCTGCGCTGGCACCTGTGGTATCGGAATATTTAGGCAAGCTGGAAACTTCACTCTCCGGAATATTTAAACCCTCAATGAGCGTAATGTCAAATTCGGGAGGCTTAGTTTCGTTCTCTGAAGCTATGTTAAAGCCCGTATCCATCATTGAATCTGGGCCGGCTGCCGGAGTCATAGCCGCAAACGAATTTGCCAAGCAAATGAAAATAAATAATATTCTTAGTTTCGACATGGGAGGTACGACTGCCAAGGCCGGAACAGTCCTGGGCAATAACGTTGAGATTACTTCTGAATATGAGGTTGGAGGCACATCTCATCATGGGAGAACTGTTAAAGGTTCCGGCTATCCAATACGTTTTCCATTTGTGGATCTGGCGGAAGTTTCCGCAGGAGGGGGGACTATTATATGGAAAGATAAATCCGGTGCAATTAACATTGGACCCATGAGTGCTGGTTCAGATCCAGGCCCAGTTTCATATAACAGAGGAGGAAGAGAACCTACGATTACCGACGCAAATCTGATACTGGGAATCATTAATGAAAAAATGTCTGGAAGTGAGTTTAAACTCAGAAAAGACCTTGCCCTCCAAGCCATGAGTAGGCTTGGTGAACCTTATGAGGTGGCCAGCAAGGCTCTCAAGCTGGTGGACCTGGAAATGGCGAGGGCCATCAGACTGGTTACTGTTGAAAGGGGGCTCGATCCTGCAAGCTTCGTGCTTATGGGTTTCGGAGGTGCAGGACCACAACACAGTGCGAGATTGGCTTCTGAAGTTAATATTAAACGTGTGATTATACCTCCCAATCCTGGTGTTTTCAGTGCACTTGGACTTTTATTTTCGGATTGGAAATATGAAGCAAGAAAGGCATATCCGAAGAACGTCACGGCGGATTTTGCCGAGCTTAGAACCATATTATCGGCGAAGTATGGAAACGCGGAATTCTCAATGTACGCCGACTGTCGTTATGTTGGTCAGGGTTCCGAGTTGACTGTTCAGGTGAATGATTCCGATAGACACGCCATTGAAAAGGATTTTGAAAAACTTCACTTCAAGGCCTATGGATTCAATCTCAGCAGAGAAATTGAAATATTTGCAATCCGGGTTTTTGCCATTTTCAATAGAAGAAAACCGGAGTGGAGCCTCATTGAGAAATCTGAGAAGAGTTATGGCAGGAGAAACATGATGATTGATAATACATGGAAAGAAGTAAATGTTTATTCCAGGTCCACGCTCAGTCCTGGCGATGCAGTGTCAGGTCCCGCTGCGATTGACGAGGAGGGATCAACAACCTACATTCCCACCAACTGGAAAGTTAAGGTCGGATCTTACGGAGAACTTGATATGGAGGCGATCTGATATGGCAGAGAGTGAGATAATATCAAAAGCCACCCAATATGTTGCCGAGGAAATGGGAGTGGCATTGAGAAGGTCTGCAATATCGCCAAATATACGGGAACGGATGGATCACAGCTGCGCAGTGCTTGATAGGGATGGCAGGATAGTAGCGCAGGCCGAGCACATACCTGTTCATCTGGGATCATTCCGGGTCGGAGCAAGAAATATAATGTCATGGTTGCAGGCAAATCACCAGACCCTTAGAGATGGAGATATGCTTATCACCAACGACCCATATATTTCTGGGACTCACATGAATGATGTCGCCCTGATCGCACCAGTGTATTTTGAGGGAGAAATATGGGCTTACGTCATTAATAAGGCGCACAATGTTGATGTTGGCGGTCCCGTGTTTGGGAGCCTCAATCCTGACGCCAAGAACCTATTTCAGGAAGGGTTGATCATACCACCTGTGCGGCTTTTGAAAAATGGATCACTGGATCCTGATGTCTTTTCATTCATAGTGAATAATTTCAAGGACCCGGATACTGCTAATGGTGATATCAATGCACAAGTTGCAGCAAACAGAACAGGTATCTCAAGGGTGAAAGAGATCTTTGAAAGATTTGGCCTTGAAGATGTAATTTCTTCCTGGGGTCAACTCATAAAGGGGTCCAGAGATATAGCAATTTCGGCTATCTCAGGATGGAAACAGGGAAAATTTTATTCCGAGGATTACCTGGAGACAAATTATGGAAACGTGGTTATAAAGGCAGCAGTAGAAGTCAGAAATGATAGGATTCTGGTTGATTTTTCAGGCACGTCCCCGCAGATTGAATATCCCATCAACGCAGTTCCGGGAGTTACATTTTCTGCTACCGCTTTCGCAATTAGAAGTGCGTTGAATATTGATGTGCCTACCAACGAGGGATTCTATTCCATAATAGATGTCAGGGCTGCTCAAGGGTCACTTCTGAATCCTGATAGGCCTCATCCAGTCTCAGGAGGTAATGTTGAAACTACACAGAGAATTGCTGATATCATACTGCATGCCCTCAGCGGATGTGTTCCTGGCGATATTCCCTCTGCTTCTTCCGGCACGATGTTTAACATAATGCTTGGTGGGGATAGAGGAAATGGAAAATACTGGTCATATTATGAAACAATAGGAGGAGGTAATGGTGCAAGTAGAGTACGTCCGGGCGTTTCGGGTGTTCACAGCAATATGACCAATACTCTCAATACACCAATAGAGGTGGCGGAACGTGAATATCCAATGTTCTTCACATCTTATACTCTCAGGAGAGGTAGCGGAGGAAAGGGTCTGATGAAAGGTGGCGATGGCGTAATCAGATCATTCAAGGTGCTGAAACCCTCTACACTTTCCGTAATTGCCGACAGATTCAAGATTCCTCCCTATGCACTCATGGATGGTGGGACAGGGAAAACAGGAGCCCTCTTTATTGCACATTCCAATGGCAAAAAGGTAAAATGTCCAAGTAAATGCATTGCTGATCTGAAAAAAAATGATGAAGTCATAGTAATGACTCCGGGAGGATCAGGATATGGGGCCGCTTTCAAGGGGAATGATCACAGGATAAGGAAAGCTGAAGCAGAAATTTAACAGGGTCATCCCAGGGTAATTTTTTTTCTTTCCGTAATCAACTCAGCAAAATAAACGAAGAATGTTGGCCAGCTTTCTCTTATTGGAAAATATGCCCCTCTCTTTATTCCTCCGGACTCAAATTTGCTCTCCAACTTTTCCTTAATGTCAATCATGGCAGCGTCAAGTTCCAGTTTTCCATAGCAATCAACCGGACATGATGACAGGCCAAAAAGAACTGATGCATTAAAGGAGGTTTCATCTATTTCTCTCTTTACATATCCTTTCAAGTCAATGTTTCGAAGAGCAGAAAATGATGCAGAAGGTGCGATCTCATTTATGGCGAGAAGTTTTGTACCAAATGTTGATAGGAAGTCGTGGTTAAATTCGAAACCTCTACCTTTGTGTAATACCTCCATCTGTGGTGACTGAAAGGAAAGGTCTCTGGCCAGCCAATCTCTCAGGAAGTCCGTAGGCTGATTTTCGTCCTTTAGTACTATATCCAGTACAAAGGCCTTCCAATATGGATTGGAATACTCACGCTGGTTATGTTCCGGCCCCTGAGTAAATAACTGGGTCATGTACTGCTTGGCGTAATCTAGGATGACCTGAAATGGTCTATGTTCTTTGAGAATAGGGTTTCCATGCAGCGCTAATAATAGGTAGGTTGCATCATAAGACTTGAGAGGTTCAGCTTCACTCTTGAACCAATCATATTTCCTCTCGATATACTCCATTGCCTTTAGAATATTATAGGAATAAAGCTCCCTATTTTCCGGTCTGCTCCATATATATACTGCTTCAAGGGTGTCGTGAAAATCTTCTCGTGGAGGTTTCCCCTCATTTAGAATCCAGGGGCACACGGTACCGGAAATTTCACTGCTATCTAGAACCTGGCATTTGGTCAAAAATTCAGCTGAGCTCTTAAAGTTGAACACAATTAATGGTATGTTGAGTTTAATAAAAAATTTAATGCTAACTTATTAAGAAAAAAATTTGGGATTATTTTGACAAATAACAGAATAATGTGTCTACTTCTCCTCCCACAACTGGGTTTTCTTCGAACTGAACGCCATTCAGCCATGACCGGTATATCCACATACCACTTGGTATGTATGTGTAAAGGTACAGTGTCAGGTTTATGCCAATCTGGTTTGCCTGCTGGTATTCCAACGACCTCTGCGTTACATTTGAGTTAACCATTGCCTCGTTTGAAAGGTTAGCAATCATCGAAAAGTTCTGAGCCTGGTGTGGATGACCCATTGCCTGAATTGCTCCGACTGAAGCTATAC
Source organism: Thermoplasmatales archaeon (assembly GCA_027343465.1). GTDB lineage: Archaea > Thermoplasmatota > Thermoplasmata > Thermoplasmatales > Thermoplasmataceae > UBA447. The sequence continues at coordinate 5,110 of DAHWLW010000078.1, forward strand.
CGTCTCCTGCTGGGTAGAAACCGCCTGCAACGTACATTGGAGGAATCATGTTTATAGGATCAGGTATGGACGTTCCCCATCCAAGGTCGTATATTGGCATCGGATTTGCATTGGCTGCAGTATATCCTATCATTTCGCTGAATGGTATATACACAGGAGTCATGGTTATATTTGAATCGATGGCGTGAATGATAGATGCCCACATTGACATTGCAGCGAAGTTGGTGGTATCACCAGCCTGAACATAAACTGGGAAATTGACTACTGTACTCTCATTGCCAGACAGATATAGGTATTTCTTTGCCTGTGTGAGGTTATATTGCGGCACATTCATCCAGCTGGAAAAAGGCTTGTATCCCAACATGCTGGGAGGTAGCAGACCCACATAGTTTGTCCCAAGTGTCAAGTGATACTTTGAATTCCCCAATATTGAACTTATGAATTCTGAGTAGTTAAAAGCATCTGCGAACGCTTTTCTCACGTATATATTAGCAAAATAGTGCGAAGGAATTGTATAAGTTCCCATGGATGCCAGCATAGTTGTGTTTATGTCAAAGTTGAATGGATAGAAGTATGTTGTCATGGTAGAGAACGTGTAAATGTTGGCCGTTCCACTGGCCACATCAGTCTGGACACTGGGTAGTGAGCTGGTCGGAAGAGCTGAAAGCAAATCAGCTGAGCCGTCATTGAAAAGGAGTATTGCCGTGCTTGCCTCCTTGACATATTCTACGACCACGGTATAATTTGACTTTGGGAATCCGTATGCCGGAGGATTGTAGTAAGGATTTGGAGACAGCGTGATGCTTTCTCCAGGGTTTACAAGCGATACTGTGAATGGGCCGCTCCCCATGGTGTTGCTTTCTATGTATGAATTGTAGTCGCTAGCATCAGCTTCCTGCATATATGCTTTGAATCCTGAAGGCGTAAAGGCCAAACCAGCACCATGTTGGGCTGCCCAGCTATATTCCATAACTGACGATGGTGTGTCTGATAACAGATCCAGGAAGTACGGAACAGGCTGGAAAAGGTGGAACGTTATCGTCTGAGTTGCATTATCGTATGTCAAAGCTTTTGTGATGTTTGCATAGCTGTTATAGTTTGGGGTGTTAGACGTATACCCAGGCAAGACTGCTTGGGCCAGAGTGTAGCCCCCTGTACCGGGATTACCTGTAGCAAACAGAAGCTCCCTTACCATTGAAAAGTACACATCAAAGACTGTTACTGGTTTTCCATTGGCAAATGTAGCATTTGCCCTTATGTGAAATGTCCAGTTAAGGTCGTTAGATGATATCTCGCCATTCGCAACAGTTGGAATGTTCGTGGCCAGTACAGGAATATATGAAGTCGTGCTCGTTCCATTATATGCTACTAGTGTTTGATAAACGTTCCTGGTAATTTCCATACCTACAGTTTCCCAATCCACTTGAGGATCCAAGGTATATGGACCACCGGGAACAACTTCCGCGTCAGTTATTGTAGTTGGATTAAGGACTGCGCCTTTACTTTTTAGAATACCTGCAGCAGTACTGTTGGAATGAACAAAGATACTCTGCATGTAAAGATTGCTATGGCTGGCGCTGGAGTCAGATGTTGTAATATTCAGTACAACTGCAAACAGTCCATTTGTGCTGGCACTGAAGTTGAAATACTGTCCAGTGCTTTTCACCCCATTGAAAGACCAGTTGTAGCCAGAAATAACCCACCCTGAAGCAGTTGGTGGTTCTAGATACCCTGCTTGAGCAGAAACTTTAGATGAAGTGTTGTATAATGGAAAACTAGGATTCAGAGTCTTATTGAATAGAATAACAGGTAATGTTTCCTGGGCAGCCAGACTTGATGGAGCTTTTGTTACAGTTATCGGAAATAAAGTGTTATCATTGTTATAGGTCTTTCCGTTTGATGCCTTGTATGTAACTTCTACCAGATAACTACCTGGATATTGGTACGAATGATTAACATTTGAACCGTAACCATAAGTGTTATCTCCAAAATTCCACGATACATTTACAACAGAACTAGAAGTTACGTTGGTTATTGAGAATGATATGTTCTGGCCTGTTGATGTAAGTTTTGTGCTACTGTAAACAAGTGGAAAAGCTTCCGTAGACTTCTTGGGTGAAAATACTCCAAGAACCCCTAACGTCGAGACAATTACAATTATAACTACCACAACCGCAATTATCGCTATATACGATTTTTTCAGTTTTATCACCGGGTTTTTGAGAGATGGAAATTATTATATTTAAAGGTAACTATGTGGTAATTTACAGAATTTTCAATGAACTGCGGGCTTTAGAAAAAATGACCCTAATTAATATTGGAAAATAGAGTTTCTCATATTTAATTGAAAGTCAACCGACTGCGAATATTTGATCCCTCATCGATTAATATATTACGGTATGTATAAAGTTGATTTGGTTGTTGCATAAAAGGCTCCATTTGGCAAAATTTTGGAAAGTATTACTTGCACCTCGCATTCATTGTTGAGTGAAAATTTCCTGTAATTGCTAGCGGAATAAAGGACGCAAAAGAAGAAATCAATTCTTCTTTTTATTTATTTGCTCCATACCAACCCACTTTATGTATTCCAGTACCCCGGGAATGTTGATCTTCATCGGGCACACTTCTCTGCACCCTCCTGAATGTGTGCAGTACTCTGCCGTTGTATAGTCCCTGTTCACTATGGCAGTCCACATAGCCCCAGTCGGTCCACCGTATGGCTGCTGTCCCCAGTCCTTTCCCATGACCCTGTACACGGGACAG
>DAHWLW010000095.1:0-18007 GCA_027343465.1 Thermoplasmatales archaeon
CTCACTTTCCTCCGGATTCTTGCCCTGCATTCCTGCAATTGCCATCTCCATTGTCCGCCTCATTATGGCCCTGTTTGCAGCTGGAGAGAGAGCCTTCAGATCCACAAGTGCATCCATTATCTGATCCGGATCTGTATTGACAAGGCCATCGTAGAGAGAAAGGAGAGAGAACCTTGTCTTTTCATCAAGATTTCCGATCATCCCGAAATCGTACAGTATTATTGCACCCTGAGGTGTTACCGATATATTCCCGGGATGAGGGTCCGCATGAAAGATGTCATCCCTGAGAAGCATCCTAATGAAAAGAAGATCCACCCTGAAGGCTAGATCCTTAAGGTCGAGCCCTGCAGCCTGCAACTTTTCTGTGTCTGTGATCTTTATTCCATCCACATAATCAAGAACAAGGACCTTTTTTCCTGAGACCTCCCTGTATGCTTCAGGTATTATTACATTTTCACGGTTTCCTATATTTTTCCTTATTTTGTCTGCGTTTCGTATCTCCTTGGTATAGTCCAGCTCATCAAAAATTCTGTATTTGAAATCATTGATTACGTTTGATACGCTTATGAATAGAAAATTTTCAATCCTCCCTTTTGCCAGCGACAGAAGGCGATCTATGACCATCAGATCTCTCTTTATACGAGTTTCAACGTTTGGCCTGTTTACCTTAACTGCTACTTTCCTTCCCCTATATGTTGCAATATGGACCTGTCCGAGTGATGCCCCAAATATTGCTTCTTTCTGGAAATCCTCAAAGACCGTTTCAAAATCCCTGACATTCTCCTTCAGTATTGGAAGTACTGCGTCGAACGGAGCTGGTTCAACCTGATCCTGAAGCTTTTCAAATGCCTTTATGTATTCTGTTGGCAGAAGATCAGGCCTTGCTGAGAGGACCTGCCCAAGTTTAATGAATGTAGGGCCGAGTTCAATAAATGTCCTGACCGCTTTTTCTCCATTTCTCTCCCTCCTGTAATCCCAGGTTTTCTCCTCCTCTTTTTTTGATTTTTCCCTGTCCCTGAGGTACCGCCTGAATACAGGATATAGCTTGAAGAGAAGTGAAATTTCAGATCTCCTTATTCCGCGGTATGGATTATCCCCGGTCATTCTGACCTTTATGCTCTCTTATGATTATAACATTTCACAGGATATAGGGAAATCACCTGTCAGGATACCTACCCCGCTTCAGTAGAGCATAAAAATAACCGGAGAATGCCCAGGACAGCCTGAGAATATTTGCCAGAGAAAAACCGCTTCCAAATCTTTCGCCACGGACTATCTGATCCCAGGAGTCCTTTTGCATGATCCTTAATTGCCCTCTTCCATAGCCGTTCCAGAACGCCTGGCTCAAAAAAGACGCGGTATTCTGACGTGTGAAGGCCGTCACTATGCATTCACTGCATGTTGTTGCCCTTGCACCTGATCTCATTGCCCTGATGTTCAGGTCAATATCCTCTGCGGTTACATATTCTGGATTGAACCCGCCGAGGCTGTTGAAAAGACTCCTGGCATAGCAAAGATTCGATGAGGGTGAAGTAACTTCAAAACCCTTAAGGTATAGAGGAACTCGCTTGAGTTTTGAGAATTTTTGGCTGCCTGACAGCTCTGTCGACCCTGCAACTATATCATAGTCACCTGACAATATATTTCTGTAGGAATCCAGCAGTCCTTTTGAAAACTCACAATCACCATCCAGAAATAAAATGTAATCGTATTTCGCAAATGAAGCTCCGATGTTCCTTCCTTCTCCCCGGGAGCATTTTTTCCTTACGTATTTAAGGTCAGGAATCTCTCCATATGACGATATTATCTGCCCGGTTCTGTCACTACTCTCTGCATCAACAATAATCAATTCGTAAGGCTGTGAAAGACCTGATATAGAATCAAGGAATTTCCTTATGTGGTTTTCTTCATTTCTTACTGTTGAAACAATAGAAATTCCACTGCCAGATGGCATTGGTCCTCCTCAGTCCCAGTCCATCCTTCTGAGCTCCCTTTCCTCTTTTGTCCCTTTCTTGTATTCCTTATAATGTTCCTTACACAGATGCATTTTATTCTTTATGTCAACAGAAGAGAAGACTTTTTTCGCAAGTTCTCCCGGCACTGTTTTAAAACTCTCCTTTCCACAGGATGGGACTTCGCACATTTTTTGAGGCATGAGGACACTTCCGGCAATTCAAATTTAAGGCCCGGCTCACAGATACTTTATATCTGGATAGCAGCCGACCTGGCCACCCACATTAATTGCCCTGATATTTCAGGAGGCTTATCAAGCATGAACCCTGAGTATGTAAATCTTTACCTGAATAGCCGTACCTTCATACAAAATGGTTATGAAAGATCTCTGAAGGATAAAGATATCTTTCGCAAGAACTAAAATTTGTGAGAAATGCTTCCCGTAAGCCCCTTTCTGTTGACCTTTCGGCTGGCAACATTCGACTATTCGTCTTACCCGATCCTACCGGTGGCATCAACGGATCCGTTTAGACTTTCTCCATCCAGGAAGGGTTCCCATCAGTATCCGGGGAATGTCTCCAAACTGGTTCATCCTTTTACCCGGTCTGTTTATTTCTCGTCCCTTTACCACTTTTCTCAAAGTACCGGCTTGCGACGGTTGGACTCCACCTGCGGAGAGGGGACTTTCCTCACCTTTTAAGGCGTCAGTTGCCCGGAAGCTTTTCTCTGCCTGCCCTATCAAAAATATATATTTATATCTTTCACGCAGTAAAGGGAAATTCACAACAATCAATAAAATACGATGTTTCGAGAGATTACACTGTGAAAATAGTACCACAATATTTTAATAGTGAAAATGCAAAATGGGGTAGATATGAATACAAAGCTAATAATTTCATTAGCAATGGTTATTCTTGTGGCAGGAAGCTCCCTGAGCCTTGCCGATTCGTCTTCTAGCAATACAGACACATCGGTTCATACTCTTGGGAATTTTAGCTTTTCTGTAGCCGCAAATAATTCATTGCAGAATCTGACTTACAGCAGAGATGGAAACTCCTATATGTTTGCAAGCATGTTGTCAGTACAGGGCCAGAATATCAGTGGTGCAGTTAGCACTTCCGGTGTCTCTGGCAGCAGAATCTTCTCTACGGCAAATGCAACTCTGGAATCTGCCGGGAATTCCAATCTCCTTACGGTAATGACCACAGGAACCGGAAAAGAAGGAATGCAGATCAACATGAATGGAACTGTTTCAAAGATTTCATCTTCCTCAAATATTGAGCTCAAATCCTTTGGGATGTTTTCATTCATGGACAATACATGGGCAGTATACAGAGTAAATAACTCCATGTTTGAGGGTTACTTCCTTACGGATGGGAGTGTTTCTGTGTCCGGCTCCAGACTGGCTGTTTCACCTTCCCCCACAATGCTTAAATTCGGTTCATTCAACAACGGGGTTCTGATTTCCGCATTCGTAGATCACCAGGGATTGAATGAAATCCTCCACAGAGTCCTGAAAAGAAACGATCATAGATTTACATACAACAAGACAACAGGGCTTGTAAATGGAACATACGTTGGCTTCAATTTCAACAACACCACCGGCACTGTTAGTAACTTTACGGCAAATGCCCTTGGGAATCTCAGAATTTTCAATGAGATAAGTGCAACGGGTAACGGAACACTTGGCTCCTCCAGATACCTCCCGGTCTTCAGAGACGGAAATTTCAGCATCCTGGGCAGCCTTTTCCTCTATGCCAATTCAAGTTATGTGTTTGTGATGCACAACAACCCCACACTTAATACCGGTGCACTTCTTAACAACGGAACAATGAAGTTTGCGCTGGCAGCAGGATTCAATGTTACTGAACTGCATCTTTTCGCAGGAGCTGAGACAACCCTGAATGCATCAACTGCAAGCTCAAACAACGGCATATTCATGAATGAAACTCTGAATCTCAATGAGAATGTGCAGGCATCCTCCAACGCTTATCTTATTCATGGACATGGATTAAGGGGTTTCCTTTATGTTGGTGGGGCAAACTATTCATCATACAATAGCACAACACATGTCATTGAAGTACGTGCGAACAGCTCTTCTGTGGCACATATAACATTTGTGGCTCCTCCGGGGCTTCAGAAAATTTCTTCATCGGCGATTGCTCCTCTGGAATACGCAATTGAACACGGAAAAATAGCAGCTGAACTCTCCATTGAGGACATGGGAAAGGGCGCGGTAAACTTCAGTACCTTCTTTAACAACTCACTTAGCATAAACGTAACATCAGCTGGCTCTGGAAAAGTGTCTCTGATAGTGAGTTCGACACAGCATCTCGGAAATAACATTGCAATATTTGTCAACAGCTCCTTCCTTTCATCAACTGGAAAGATATACGTTTATTTTGACGGGAAACTGGCAACTCAGTTGACAGGAGCTGGCAGTGCTCTGAACATAACCAGCAACGTAAAAGCCTACTACGCAGCTGTACCTGAAAACGGAGGTTATCTGGTTATTGTCCATATACCACACTTCAGCACACATAATGTGACAATATCGTCAACACCGGAAGGGCCGGTATCCAACCTTCCAGGGGGAATGACCTATCTTGACCTTGGAATAATAGGTGCTGTGGTAGTTGTTATAGTAGCCGGCACCGCAATTGTTTACACAAGAAGGAAGAAATAAGTCTTTCCTTCAAATTATTACTTTTTCTCCAGCCCCTCTTTTTATAAGCAAATCAGCAAATGATGAAGGCAGATAGACAAGATCCTGATCATGTAGAAAGTAATCCCTGTCCGGCTGTGCTATTGGTGGCTGATCCCCTTTTATCAAAACAAGGACATACTCGACAGGTGCTTTCTCCTCAGAAGGTTTTTGTGTATTCTTATCTTCCGCTTCGGCTTCATTTCTTAATTCCGGAGTATTCTGCTCTTGCTCATTTTCCTTAATTGGAGGTATTGGCTCTTCCTTCTTTTCTCTCTGCAGGAGGACCTTATACTGATCCTGAATCTGATTGTGAAGCACAACTATGAAATCCTTCTCTTCCGGGGTAAGAGATGACATCAGTTCTGAGTCTAGATCATATACGGAGAGAGAAGCAATTTTTTCAAAACGGCGCTGAAAAAGGGCCTTGAAATCACGTTCAATTTCATCCATCCTTTCCTTTATCCGGATATATGAACTGATATCTCTGTCCTTGAGATGCTTCTCCGATTCCTGCATTAATGTTTCAAGGGCAGAGACGATGTTTCTATAGAAGGTGGGCTCCATCTTCCTGATCTTTTTTGTCCTGGCCTCAGCCCTGAGGAATGATCTTAGTTCCTCTGATACCTTATCGATCTGAGTTGGGCTGAGATTCATGCCTTTAGATAACATGTGAATATATTTAATTCTGGCTCAGGACCCATCACTTTTCATATAATCCCGGCAAAATGGTCCTCTCCATAGACAGAAATTGGTGTATCCCTGAAGATGTTTGAAAATAACTCATCCCAGTTATCCATATTTTCCCTGATGTAAATGGCCCTCTTTGGGACGGAGTCAGGAGGAATTACCTTCCATGAATCTGGATCATCCACATAGTCAGTTTCCAGAAACATTCTTCGCCTGCTTCTGCTGATATCCCTGGTGTTCTGTCGTGTGGCCAGAACCGATAATGTTAGAGAATTTTTAAAATATACATCTGGGGGAAGTGCATGATGCTTGACAACTTTAACAGGGTCAAGGCCCACAGATATTGCAGTTCTTTCCAGGCTGCTGTAAGATTCTGCAGCCAGATCTTCAGTATGCAGGATTGCTGGGACTCCTTTTGCCCGGCAGATACTGAATGCATCTGCAAGAATGGCATTGAAGCCATCTGACCTGTCTGGTGAATATTCAAAATGGGGCCTTCCGATCTCGCCGATTGCATCCGCTTTTTTTTCTTCGATGTATTTCTCAGCAAGATAAAGGCCTGCCCTCATTGATTCAAAGCCATCCATAGAATTCCTCTCAAAATGAAAGTAATCAAGAGGATAAGGTCCCAGTGTTACCAGAACTGGGATTTTAAATTCAGCCCTGACCATATCGGCGATTTTTAAAGTTCGGCCATATATTTCGCTGTAATAGTGTGCAGAAGAAACACTATAATCTGGAAGATTTACAAGATTGACTGCGTTGCCTCCAAGCCTTGTGAATCTCCTTACAGCCTCAAGGAGCCTACCCTCATGCCTCAAATGGAGATGGTTATCCATGATTATGAACCCGCCAAAATTTTTCATAACTCCTGAATTATGAACGAAATCATCCCTATACAGTTTCGCTTTTAAAACACCAAATATAGGGCCACCCAGTATAATACCACCCTCTAAACTATTATAGAAGCACCGCTTGAGAAAAGGTTTATAATACGTTTAGACTATGGAAGCCCAAGGTGAATATATATGCAACAAGGCCAGATGGCTTATGATAGAGCAATCACAGTATTTTCCCCGGATGGTAGACTGTTTCAGGTAGAATATGCAAGAGAAGCTGTTAAAAAGGGATCCACCGCTCTCGGAATCAAATTCAAGAACGGAGTGGCACTGATCTCAGACAAGAAAGTGAGGAGCCGGCTGGTTGAACAGAACTCCATGGAAAAAATCCAGCTCATTGATGATTATGTTGCAACAGTGACATCTGGACTTGTAGCTGATGCCAGGGTACTTGTTGATTACAGCCGTGTAGCTGCACAGCAGGAAAAGATTACTTACGGCTCACTTGTAAATATTGAAAACCTTGTGAAAAGGTCTGCAGATCAGATGCAGCAGTATACACAGTACGGTGGTGTTAGACCTTATGGTGTTTCAATGATCTTTGCAGGAGTTGACAGCATAGGCCCAAGACTCTTTGACTGTGATCCCGCAGGAACAATCAACGAATACAAGGCAGTCGCAATTGGAGCCCTGAGGGACCAGGTTACTGCATTCCTTGAGAAAGAATATAACGAAGGCATCAGCGAAACAGAAGCTGTTAAGATGGCAATTAATTCCCTGAAGTCAGCAAGTGAGGAAAACGGTGAATTCAGGAGCCCCGAAGTTGCCACTATAGTTGAAGGCAGCAAATTCAGGCTCTATTCCAAGGAAGAAGTAGAGAAACTTTCCAAATAACCCTATTTTTATCTTACAGAAATTAATGTTTTGCTTCGTAATCCCGGACTTCCAGATCAAACATTTTTATAATTTTAAATACTCCATAATTATGACCTTTTATGGTTCAGCTTGAAGATGCCATTGTGGCTAAGCTTGAATCACATGGCCATCGTTTCGAGATACTCGTAGACCCGGAGGCAACCGATCATATAAGGGAGGGAAAAATTGATCTAAGTGCCGATTTAGCCCTTGATGAGATTTATAAAGATGCCAAGAAGGGGGAGAAAGCTGGAGAGGAATCCCTTAAGGAAGTATTCAAAACCACAGATGTATCTCAGATCGCCATAGAGATTGTACGCAAAGGTCAGATACAGTTAACCACAGAACAGCGCCATAAGATGCTTGAGAGAAAGAAGAAACAGATTATAGAGATTATTGCTAGAGAATCCATAAATCCTCAAACCAATGCGCCACATCCTCCTGCAAGGATCGCCCAGGCCATGGAGGATGCAAAGATACATATTGACCCCTTTAAATCGGCAGGAGATCAGATCCAGCCTGTTCTCAAGGCAATCAAGCCAATTCTTCCCATAAGGTTTGAAAGAACCAAGCTGGCTGTAAAACTTACAGGAGATGCCTATGGAAAGGTATACGGAGACATAGTTCGCATGGGGTACCTTGTTAGGGAAGAGTGGAGTAAGGACGGAGCCTGGATAGGACTGCTTGAGGTCCCATCTGGGCTTACAGGAGAAATTATGAGCTCCCTGGGTAGAAAAGGCAAAGATGACATTGAAATCCGGTTAGTGAAGCAGTGATTTCATGGATCTCATAATACAATTTTAGTTCTGTATTTCTCTTAGAGCAATCAATAATAAGACAAAATGACATGTAGTAGAAGCAATAATAAATATTCCCGGAAGATAAAGTGAATATCCAGTGAGGGAATTCCCGGTGAGAGGTACGGATAGATCTGGCTTTTCTCCTCATATTGAGGAAAAATGCCATGCTGGTTTCCCATCGGGAGGCAATCGGTGAACATATGGTTAAAACAAGAGAGATAGTATTTCCCGGCGACATAGTTCAGGCTGAAGGGACCAAACCAAGGAATGGAACATACAGAAACAGTGATGGCACATACTCGTCCTGTTATTTCGGTACTGTACAGGTATCAGAGCAGTTTCTCGATGTGGTTCCTTTTTCAGGAATATATATGCCGAGAAGGGGAGACAAAGTAATAGGAAAAGTAATAGATGTGGGCCCCTCAATGTGGGTCATTGATATTAATTCAGCATACAACACCCTTCTTCACATCAATGACACCCCATGGAGAGTAAATCCTGGTGACCTGAAGAGGTTCCTTGGTGTTGGTGATTATGTCTACGCCAAGATAATGTCAGTAAATGAAATCAGGGAAAGCTGGATTACTCTTAAGGATGTGGGCCTGAGGAAGATGGAGGGAGGACACATCACCAGCATAGCCGCCCCTAAAATTCCTCGTATAATAGGAAAGGGCGGATCCATGGTGAACATGATAAAGGACGCCACATTCACCAGAATAGTCGTTGGCCAGAATGGCCTAATATGGATAGATGGGGCTCCGGAAAATGTCATGGTTGCAATTTCTGCCATCAGGATGGTTGAAGAGGAGGCACACACAACAGGCCTCACAGACAGAATGCAGAAATATCTGGAAGAGAAAAAAGGTGAAATAGTTGGGAACAGCGAGTGATATTAAACTCATAAACGAAGATGGCCTCAGGCTGGACGGACGCTCAGCGGATGAACTGAGGCCGATGAAAATAGAGACAGACGTGCTGGCAAGAGCAGATGGCTCCGCATATATCGAATGGGGAGGCAATAAGATACTTGTTGCGGTTTATGGCCCAAGAGAGGCTTTCCCCAAACATACACAGGATATTGACAAGGCTGTTGTAAAGGCCAGATACAACATGGCGGCTTTTTCAGTGGACGAAAGGAAGAGGCCAGGCCCTGACAGGCGATCTATGGAGATTTCAAAGGTTATTTCTGAAGCGCTTTCCAGTGCCGTAATGGTCAATCAATTTCCAAGGGCCGAGATTGATGTTTATATTGAGGTCCTTCAGGCAGATGCAGGTACAAGGATAGCAGGCCTAACAGCATCATCCGTAGCACTTGCTGCAGCTGGAATCCCCATGAAGGACATGGTTGTGGGATGCACTGCAGGTAAAGTTGATGGACAGGTGGTACTGGATCTCTCCAAGGAAGAGGATAATTTTGGGCAGGCTGACCTCCCTATGGCTGTTCTGCCTAAAAGCGGAAATGTTGTTCTTCTCCAGATGGATGGGGATCTTTCTGTTGATGAATTCGAAAAGGCTACAGCAATGATTCTGGAGGCAACGAAAAAGATACATAAGATTCAGAGAGATGCCCTTGCAGGAAAATACAAGGCAATAGCGCTTGAAAGGAGTGGTGAATAATGCCAAGAGATGAAGCGGGAATACTCTCTGAAATTAAGAGAGATTTTATTCTCAGAAGGCTGAAAGAGGGAAAAAGAGGAGATGGCAGAAAGCCTGATGAATACAGGGAAATATCAATTACTCCAAACTACGTTCCCAGATCCCCAGGATCTGCCATGGTATGCCTTGGAAAGACTAAGGTTGTAGCTGGAATTAAGGTTGAGGCAGGTGAGCCTTTTCCGGACACACCAAATCAGGGAGTCCTTACAACAAATGTAGAGCTTCTGCCCATGGCATTTCCAACCTTTGAGGCAGGCCCACCCAATGATACCTCCATTGAAATTGCAAGAGTTGTTGACAGAGGCATAAGGGAGAGCAAAATGATAGATATCGAAAGCCTTGTCATCGAGCCTGCAAAGAAGGTATGGATCGTATTTGTTGATATTGACGTCATTGACTTTGACGGAAACCTGATTGATGCATGCACACTGGGGGTCTTGGCTGCCCTGAAGAGCACCATAGTTCCAGGCTCCAGGGAAGGTGGGAAGGATTTCCCGCTGCCAATAAGGAATACCCCTGTTGCGGTTACAATGGTTAAAATAGGTGACACACTGGTTGCTGATCCTGATCTGGAAGAGGAGCAGCTTTCCTCTGCCAGGATAACAGTAAGTACAACAGAAGACGGTCATATAAGGGCAATGCAGAAAGGTGATGTTGGGGAATTTACCTTTGAAGAAATTAGAAAGGCTATTAATATGTCCAGCAATCTGGGTAAAGCTATCAGGGAGAAATATTTCAAGTGATATAGATGTCCAAGAGAACCGTAAAGGTAGGTGCATCCGGCAGATTTGGCCCCAGATATGGTGTCACTGTCAGGAAGACATGGAATGAGATTTACAAGCAGAAATCTGCAACATATGCCTGTCCTTCATGCAAACAGGAAAAGGTAAAGAGAGTTGCTACTGGAATCTGGAGATGCAGACACTGTGGATACAAGTTCGCAGGTGGAGCTTATCTTCCGGAGACATCTGTTGCATCTCTTGTTAAGGGGGCCGAAAGTACAGATGTATAAGTGCATAAGGTGTGCCAGACCCCTTGAGAAATCCTTCGGAACCGCAGAGATTGAATGCGAATGCGGGTCAAGGGTTTTCATCAAGGAAAGGCCAAGCATTGAAAAAGTCATAATCCCGAGATAATACCACCTTTCTTTTTTATGCAGCAAACAGACAGGCTTATTCTTTGCAAACATTGTTTTGCCAGACTTTCCGGAATAAAGGATCCATCTATCAGTGCAGAGGAACGTGAAAAAAGTTCATTCTCACTTCTATCCGAAAGAGGCCTGAGCAATCAGATATTATGTGGAATTAGTGAAAACTGCTCCCTGTGCCATGGGATTCTTGACAGGATTGAAGATCTGTGTGAGGCACTTATTCCTCAGATCGGGGGAAGGGAATTCGACACATTTCTGGTGGGCTGTTCATTGACCCCGGAACAGGAGGATGTTGAGAATTCACTGAAGGAAATGCTGGAAAAAGAGCCTGAGAAGCTTAAGAAGGAACTGAACAGGAAGCTTGGAATAGCATTTCAGAACAGGACCGGTAAGGAGGTCTCTTTTGACTCCCCAGACATTATTATTAATTTTGACTTCAGATATTCCTCCTTTAAAATCCAGGTCAGACCCCTGTACATCTTTGGAATTTACAGGAAGCTCAAAAGGGGAATACCACAGACCAGATGGATACACAGAACCGGTGAGGACGATTCAGTGGAGACACAGATAGGAAAGTGTCTTAATCTTCTCACTCTGGGAGAAGAGTTTCATCTCCATGGTTCAGGCAGAGAGGATGTTGATGTCAGAATGCTTGGAAACGGGAGAGAATTCGTGATAGAATCAGTTGACCCGAAAAAGAGGAAAATTGACCTTGACTCTCTACAGTCCACCATAAACAACAGTTCAGATTCGATTTCGGTATCGGACTTCAGGTTTGTAGACAAAAAGGATGTTATTCGCATAAAGAGCTCTGCATATAACAAATCATACCGGGCAAAAATTATATCACCAGAACCTATTGACAGCGAAAGACTGAGCAATTCTGCCTTAAATTTAACTGGAAAAGATATTTATCAGAGGACACCATTAAGAGTGACTGGTAGCAGGTCGGATCTCGTCAGGAAAAGACAGGTACTGAGCTACCAAATTGAAAGTGTGTTGGGGAACGAAGCTGTGCTTGCAATTAAAGCAGAAGCAGGTACATATATCAAGGAACTGATACACGGAGATGGTGGCAGAACACAGCCTAGCTTATCCAGCCTTTACGGTGAAGAGCTGAAGGTGCTGGATCTTGATGTGATCTGGATACACAGAGACGGTGAATAAATGGTTAAGATGTCGCATGGCCCTAGAGCGGGCTCCAGGATGAAAATGACTAAAAGGGCATCGGAAAAAGGAATGCCCAAGGTTAACGAGTTCTTAAAGAGATTCAGCGAGGGAGATCTGGCTGCCATATCCATAGAGCCATCAGTTCATTCAGGAATGCCTCACCATGGGTTTCAGGGACTCACAGGTAGAGTTGTACGGGCCCAGGGATCATGTTATATGGTTAAGGTTAAAGTAGGCGGAAAGGAAAAGATGATACTCGCTGGACCAGTTCACCTTAAGAAGATTGATGGTGTCTGATGAAAACAAGGTACATCTCAATTCCTGAAGCCTACGATTTGCTCTCAAAGAGGAGTGAATATACAGAAACAGAAGGTGAGAACCTTTCATACGTAGAGCACCTTATGAAGATGAAAGGCTCCGATGCAAAGAAGATAAAGTCTGAACTTGTCAAGAGATTCAAGTTAAGTGAGAAGGTTGCAACAAAGCTCGTGGACATAGCCCCGAAGAACAAGGAGGAAGTTACGAGTATTCTTGCCTCCTATAGTGTCCTTCTGAGTGAGGAAGAATTAAATAATCTCATCGCCCTTTTCTCTGAAGACTGAATGAGGTCAGGAATTGGAAGAATTCGCCTATATTCTGGATTATTTGCCGCAGGGGAGGGCAAATGATAAAAGTTACCATAAAACGTCCCTTGCATTAGCCGTAGGCGAAATGGAATTCAAGCTGCTTGAACTCATCCCAAAACCTAACGCTGTCATTGCAATAGGCGACAGAGTTTACATAGGCAAGGATCAGCAGAAGAGAGACAAAGTGCTATCTGTAAAGAGGAGAATACCATACTCAGAACTGACAAATGCCGCAATGAATGAGCTTCCATTCATACTTGAAACCATAGTCAGAAAAAGAGAACCTTTTTTTGTGGAGTTTTTCAATAAGGCAGAGTCCATAAACACCAGGATGCATTCGCTGGAATTGCTTCCCGGTTTTGGGAACAAGAGTATGTGGTCTGTCATTGAGGAGAGAAAGAAGAAACCATTCACAACACTGGATGAAGTTTCAGAAAGAATAAAGACAGTCCATCACCCACAGAAGATGATAGCGAACAGGATTGTTGAGGAGCTCCAGGAAAGGAACGAGAAATACAAACTGTTCGTTGCAAGATGAGGCCGCTTGAGTCTGGGAAATACAGAAAATACGGGCAGGTGTTCCTGAAGGACAGGAACATGGCCATGTTTGAGGCCACACTTTTTGATATAAATGATTATACATCAATTCTTGAAATTGGTCCGGGAGAGGGATCACTGACAGGTTTTCTTCTTCAATCTGGGGCCAGGGTCACTGCTGTAGAGTCGGATCATCGTTTTGTACAGTACCTTGAGGAAAAATTTAGTGAGGATATTTCCAGTGGAAAGCTGAATCTGATCAAAGGAGATTTTCTGAAGATCGGAGGAATGTCAGTTGACGCAATTTTTGGAAACATACCATACAGCATCTCATCTCCTATACTGTTTTCACTGAATAGATTCACTTTCAGCAAATGTATTCTTATGGTACAGGCTGAATTTGCAAGAAGGATGGTTGCAGCCAAAGGAACAGGAGACTACTCAAGGCTTTCAGTAAGTACACAGCTCAGATACAGGGCAAGGATTGAACGGAAAGTACCCAGGAACTGCTTTTCCCCCATACCTGAAGTCGATTCCGCAATCATTACCTTAACTCCGCTGAATCAGCACAAAGAATCAGAATTGAAGGCTGTTGAGGATGTTATCAAAGAATTGTTCTCACACAGAAGGAAAAAAATCGGGTCAATTTATAAGGACTCCCCTGAGGAGTTCCATGAAAAAAGGGTTGAAGATTTATCTCCTGAGGAGATCTTCAGCTTTGCTGCTTCTGTTGCGAAGCCCTGGTCATCTCCTTAATGTTTTTGGCAACCTCATCCAGACCCATAACAGTCATCGGTTCAACTGAGCCTGCTGTAGGTGTCTGAACTGGGACCATCATAAGTGTCCCCTTGCCTTCCAGGCCAATTTCGTATAGTATGTTAAGCCATCTCAGCTGGAATGCAGTTGGATTGGTTGTATACTGATCCGCAGCCTCAACCATCTTCTGCGCCGCTTCAACCTCTGCCAGAGCCAGAGTTACCCTGGATCTTCTCTCCCTCTCTGCTGAGGCCTGCCTCGACATTGCCTCCTGAAGTGCATTTGGAACTATTACATCCCTTATTTCAACAGATGAGACCTTTATACCCCAGTGCTCTGTCTTCTCATCAATGATCTCCCTTGCGGCCTCTCCAATCTTTTCCCTCTCTGATAGAATTTCATCGAAGGATGATTTGCCCAGGACCTCTCTCAATGTAGTCTGAGCAGAATAGTTGGTTGCAACTCCGAAATTTTCAACATTCAATACAGATTTCTGAGGGTCAATTACCTGGAAATACATCACAGCATCCACATTTATTGGAACATTATCCTTTGTGAATGTGCTTTCTGTCTTGAATGATACAGCCTGTATTCTTGTTGAGATTATTGGATTCAGCTTTGAAATGAATGGATATACATATACAATACCCGGCCCCTTCATCTGGGTGAACCTTCCTAGAGTGAAAACAGCTCCTCTTTCCCATTCCTTCAGAATGTGCAATCCACTCAGCAATATCAAGAGTATGACTATTCCTATGAATATGAATACATAATCAATAGTAGACATGATCAAGTATGGCAATCGCACTATAAAATTGTTTACAAAAATAATTACAAATCTGCTGGAAGAACCCTATTTTTTTATATTGAAATCTGCGATAAGGTGCAGGTAATATTACATGGATTTTAGGGCCAGACTGGTTTCATGGGAACAGATAGACACATGGTGCGGAAACATCAGGGAAAAGGTTTCAAACAGTTACAGACCTGATATGATAATAGCCCTTGCAAGAGGTGGACTCGTTCCGGCTAGAGTTCTGGCCGATATGCTCTGGATAAAGGATCTGATCTCTGTCAAGACAGAACACTGGGGAATAACTGCTACAGCAAGCGGGAAAGCTATTCTTAAGGATCCTGGAAACCTTAACATAGAGGGAAAAAAAGTCCTGATAGTCGACGATATAACCGATACAGGCCAGAGCATGAAACTTGCTTATGATTTCATAAAAGAGCAGAAGCCTGCAGAGATCAGAACAGTTACCATGCTTCATATAACCAGGTCTTCATTCATACCGGATTTCTTCTCCGAAATAATTGATGAGAAGAACTGGGCCTGGTTCATATTCCCATGGAATGTTTACGAGGACCTTGACAACCTTATTTCCAGAATACTGAAGGGCAGAATGACTTTCACCCAGATTGAGAATGAACTGAAGGATCAGTTTAACCTGAACATAGACTCCTCATTCCTTTCACATATTCTGGATGAGTTCAGGAAATCCGGAAGGATAGTTCAGGAGGATCATACCTTCAGTAAACCGCCGGAATCACAGTGAACCGGCTTCAATTATAGTTCCAGATTTACCCATGGCCACTTCACTGGCCTTATCCAGGGAACCGATCACAGCTTTTTTGCCGCCTTTTTTTACAAATTCCAGTGCTGCCCTTACCTTTGGACCCATGCTTCCACTTGCGAACTGACCATTGTCCAGATCTCTCTGCAGCCTTTCAGCATTTACATGCCCAATCAATTCCTCATTTTCCTTGCCGAAGTTCCTCTTGGCTCCCTCCACATCTGTCAGGATTATGAAAGTTGATGCCTCCACTATTCTTGCAAGCAGAGAAGATGCAAGATCCTTGTCGATTACTGCGTCCACACCTGAGTACCCTGAAGGTGTCTTTATGACTGGTATTCCTCCCCCACCGGAGGCGACAGGAAGAAATCCCTCCCTGATCAGTGAAATTATCTGGTTCCTTTCCACGATGTCAACAGGAATTGGGGATGGCACAAGCCTTCTGAAGCCTTTACCAGGTTCTTCCCGCATCTTCCATCCCTTCATTTTCTGAAGCCGGGCAGATTCGATCTCTGAGTAATAGGGCCCGATGGGCTTTGTTGGATTACTGAATGCGGGATCGTTCTGATCGACAACAGACCTTGTCATAAGGACTGAGGGTTCCTTAGATATTGCGAGCTTGAACCTTACTCTATCCCATCCGTTTGCGAGCATCTCCCCTATGAGGCCTTGAGACATGGCCCCGCATGCATGGAGCGGCATAGGTTTCACCGTCCTCACCGCTGATTCGTTCTGGAGAAGTATTGAGCCCACCTGTGGACCATTTCCATGAGATATTACGACCTCATTGTTCTCAATCACCTCTGCAAGTTTCTGGAATGCCTGTTCAGCCCTTTCTGCCTGAGTTTCAAAAGTCTGGTCATCACCTTTCCTTAGAAGTGCATTCCCTCCAAAAGCTATGACAATTCTTTCCATAAGGCCACTGAGAAATGGTGAATATGAAGCAGTTATTTAAGGAATTCAGGCTACATCCGGTGTTTCATTTACAGGATTATTCTGTATCCATGGTTAGGGTGGCCAACCGCCAAAATAGATATGCCCCTTATTGCATTAACATTTGATAACATGACATCTCTTGGATGGGTAAAAGATGAAATTAAAGAACTGAAGGAAGGCGGAAGATTTGTTCCAATAAAGGTCATTGAGAGTTCTCAGGGCCCATGGATCAGGATAGAGGGAAAGATGAAGCTCAACATGTGCAGCAATAATTATCTTGGCCTGGCAAACCATCCGGAGGTGAAAAAGGCAGCAAAGGAGGCCATCGATGAATTTGGAGTTGGAGCCGGTGCAGTAAGATCTATTGCAGGAACAAATGATCTCCATGCCAGGCTTGAAGAGAAGGTTGCCAGATTCAAGCATATGGAATCATCGCTTGTCTATCAGGGAGGGCTTCTTGCGAATTCCGGAACCATACCCTCGCTGGTAGGAAAGGAGGATATAGTCTTCAGTGAGGAACTGAACCATGCAAGCATCATCGACGGTGTAAGGCTCAGCTCCGCATCAAGAGCTGTATTCAGGCACATGGATATGAAGGATCTTGAAAGAGTCATGGAGGAGAAGAGGAAGAGTGGCAGGAGAAGCCTGATAATAACTGATGGTGTGTTCAGCATGGACGGTGATATTGCGCCACTGAATGAGATTGTGGAGATTGCGGAGAAGCATGATTCCATGACTTATGTTGATGATGCACATGGCGAAGGTGTGCTTGGAGACCACGGCAGAGGCATCTGTGACCATTTCCATATTTCCAGCAGAGTAGATGTTGAAATGGGCACATTCTCAAAGGCGGTTGGCTCTATGGGAGGCTTTGTAGCTGGGAGCGCAGATCTTATGGAACTGCTGAAAAGGAAGGCAAGGCCATTTCTGTTCAGCAGTGCCCTTAACCCTGCGGATACGGCTGCAGTTCTGAAATCAATTGAAATTATGGAGAGGGACGACTCCCTTCTCAGAAAATTGTGGAACAACGCTGAAAGATTGAAAAAGGGTCTAGTTAGTGCTGGTTTCAACCTTGGGAACTCAAAGACCCCCATAACCCCAGTGATTGTAGGGGACGAGAAGAAGACGCTTCTTCTAAGCGAAGAACTCTACAGGGAAAGTGACATATTCGCCTCACCGATTGTATTCCCAACAGTTCCCAGAGGCACTGCCAGGATCAGGCTCATGCCATCCGCAGTCCACTCTGAAAGCGATATAGAAAAAACAGTTGATGCCTTTGAAGCGGCAGGAAAAAAGATGGGAATTACCGGACACTGATCCGGCATTTTCCGAACTTAGAAGGTTATGACCTCATAACCCTTCTTTATATAGGAAGAAACAATCGGGCCGATAGGATCTACGGAAAGGCCCAGAGATACGAGTTTTTCTGTAATGTTTTCCTTTGTTGCGACACCAGAGCAGGCGTTTGGAATTATGCCGTCCCTTATGGCATCCTTTAACATGGAAGCAAATTCCTGATTTGTGGTGGCAAGTTTCTCAGAAGGCCCAAACAGTATGATCCTGACATCATTGAGCCACTTGTTCTTTGCAGCATTGTGTGCGAACCTCATTCCGGTCATTGCCTTTCCTGCTGCCTCCTCTCCACTGGATATTATGACGAGTATGTTATCTGCCATGTATGCATATTAATGCCTGAGTTAT
>DAHWLW010000013.1:0-2905 GCA_027343465.1 Thermoplasmatales archaeon
GTGGCTCGCACAGGAAAACCACACAATGCCACAGCCAGGCTTTGTGAACATGGGTTATTACTGGCCAAACTTCCACACATATGTTGGAAACCTTTATGATAACGGAACAAACAATGTTTCGCAGACAATGAACGATTTCCAAAGAGCGGTGATCAATGAAATCAATGAGGTTTCAGCAAAACCGACATCCGTAAGCATTAGTCTGTATGACATATTGGGAGTAGTGGCTGCTGTAATAATAATAGCAGCTGCGGCCAGTGTTGTATACATAAAAAGAAAGAAAAAATAATCTAAACCCTTAATTTTTAAAATTTCGAAGTGAATATTTATGGTCGAAGCAGAAGGTTATAAGGTGAAAAAAAAGAAGGTTGAGTACAGAGCTGTAGTTTACGTTCTACCAGTCATAATTGTTCTTGTGTTCCTGGATTTTTATCCGATTTATGAGGGTGTATATTACTCTTTGACAGATTTTAATTCCCTGCATTTCTTCAATTACGGCTTCGTAGGGCTTGCGAATTTTATTTATATATTCACAAGTTCTGATCTGTGGACAGTCATAGGCAATACTTTGGTTTGGAGTATTGGAAGTACGGTTATCATAGTTCCAGCTGGCTTTGCCCTTGCGCTTATCATGAATCAGAAGAAGTTGAGAGGAAAGACTATTTACAGAACATTGTTCCTATTTCCATGGGCTTTTCCAGCCTTTATTACCATACTTGTCTGGTCAAACATGCTGGCATACACAGGTGGGGTTGCAAATGAGTTTCTAAATTTAATGGGTTTCAGGTCTCTTGATTGGCTGACATCTCCAAAATATGCAATGCTATCACTGATCTTAGTGAACCTTTGGCTTTCATTCCCCTATTACACGTTCGTTTATACAGCGGGAGTTCAAAGCATACCACAGGAATTATACGAGGCTGCTGAAGTTAACGGATACGGATCCCTGAGAACGCTGACAAGTGTAACTTTACCCTTACTGAGAAGGCAGATTGCATTCATTACAATTTTCGGATTCATATTCACATGGAACAACTTCTATGTACCTTTTCTCCTGACTGGCGGAGGTCCTGGCATATCCACTGAGATTCTGATCACCTATTCATATCTACAGGCATTCTCCTATTCTAACTATTCGCTTGGTGCTGCCTATGCCGTTGTATCGTTAATTATACTGCTGGTCTTCGTTGTTGTTGCAAACCACTACACAAAGATGATGACCATTCTGGATTGAGGTGAAAAAATGGAAAATAAATTTTCAAATAAAAATAAGACAGTTGCCGAAAATAGCATGGAAAATGTATACAGGATGAACAATTACTACAGGAGGATGAAGATCGTAAAAAGGATAATTTCTCACATAGTGCTGACTATATTCGCAATTTTTGCAGTCTTTCCCATTTACTACGTCTTTATTACATCTCTGAACAGCATAGGCTCCTTGGCAGAGGCAAGTTTGAGTGATCTCCTTCCAACCGCCCACTCCAGCCTTGCCAATTATGAGGGCATACTGTTCCATTACCCTTTCCTCCTGTGGATGAAGAATACTCTCATATTAACAGGTGTGTCAACGATCATTGGAGTACTACTATCAATCACCTCGGGACTAGCTCTTGCGAGGTTCAACATACCTTTGAAGCATCAATTGCTATACATGCTCCTTATTCTTACACTGTTTCCATTCACCATGATGGTAATACCATATTACTTCATGTTTGCACAACTCCACCTTCTTGACTCATACATTGGCCTTATAATACCATATTCAGCAGGAGCAGTGATCTATTCATCATATCTGATAAAGAATTATGTGGACAACCTGCCGAAGGATTACGAGGAGGCAGCCCAGATCGATGGATTAAGCAGAAGATCTGCACTATTCAGAATACTTGTACCCATGTCTAAGCCAGTGATTATATTCGCCGCGCTTATAGCATTCATGGGTCCTTATACAGATTATGCGCTGGCAGGGCAGTTCATTACATCGAAAGGTCTCTATACGATGGCAATAGGAATGTATCTGGTTTCACAGGGGCAAATCACCATAAATTATGGTGTCTATTCTGCATTTGCAGTGCTAATGGGAATACCTATATTCATACTGTTCTTCGTATTCCAGAAATATCTCGTATCCGGATTCAGTCTGTCCACATACAAGTAATTTTTAATATTTAATTGTAAACATTATTTTTACTACTTAAAATAGTTTTTTTAGAAAAACTGATATACGGTAAATACTATTCACTACATGATAACGTATGGAGAAACTTGTTTTGCAGGACGTTGTGAGACTGTTCAAGAAAAATGTAGGTGTACTTGGAATAAATCTTGAGGTTAAGGAGGGAGAATTCTTCGTAATACTTGGTCCAAGTGGATGCGGGAAGACAACCACTTTGAGAATGATTGCCGGTCTGGAAACAGTGGATAGCGGTCATATATTTCTTGATGAGAGAGAAATCACCAACTTTCCACCAAAGCTCAGAAACATATCCATGGTATTCCAGAATTATGCACTCTATCCATTCATGACGGTCAAAGAGAATATACTCTTTCCATTGAAAATCCTAAAGATGCCAAAATCCGAAATGGATCAAAAGGTGGAAGAAATTGGAAAGACACTTGGAATTTCTGAACTGATGGACAGGAAGCCGGGAGAAATATCTGGAGGACAGAAGCAGAGAGTTGCACTTGCAAGATCACTGGTAAGGGAACCAAGTCTGTTTTTAATGGATGAACCTTTAAGCAATCTGGATGCTAAACTCAGGGGACAGATGAGGGTGGAATTGAAGAGGTTACAGAGGGAATTCAACACAACAACTGTGTATGTAACCCATGATCAGGTAGAGGCAACAACACTTGCTGACAGGGCATGCCTCATGAATGGAGGAAAGATAGTGCAGATGGG
>DAHWLW010000122.1:0-2749 GCA_027343465.1 Thermoplasmatales archaeon
AATTTACAGAAAATAATGTACACTGTCCTTCAACCATGTTTACCAGAATTCTCATGGATAAATAATATATGATAGTATATTAACATTTTATGAGTAATCCGTATCAACTAAATATAATGTTTATCAGATCTCACAAATTTACAATCCGAAACTCAGGTTTAAAACAATAATTTCATTAGAAATTAACGCATATAAAACTGAAACTAATTTAGATGTGTTCACTAATCTGACTCCTTGAAGATAAAAATTAAGGAACGAGGACAACCTTTCCATAGGAACCTTTTTCCGCTATTTCGAATGCGGCCTCAGCCTCAGAGAGTTTGAATTTATTGGTTACAATCCTGCTGAAGTCTATGTTATACTTCACGGTAAAATCTATAAGGTCGAACATGTTAAGCATGTTGCCCACATCTATTCCAGTAATAGTAACACCCCTCTCAAGGAACTTTTTGGGACTTATAGTAGCCGTTTCGAGACCTGGACCGATGCCAACAAGACCAACATGACCAAGGGGTTTGACAATGCTCACTGCATTATTTATGGCCACGTTATTTCCAGTGAAATCGAGAGCGACATCAATTTCTTTTCCCCCATCTGCAATGGACTTTAATGAATCTTTCAACTCTTCGAGAGACGATACAACATAATGGAAACCTAAATTTTTACCGAGTTTCCGCCTTTCAGAGGAGAGATCTACTGCAATAGCGGTCGCTCCCACCTTCTCGAGAATCAATCCAGCAGTCATCCCAAGAGGACCAAGCCCGAAAACCGCAACAATGTCACCAGATTTTATCCCTACTTTCTGAATTATACTGAATGCAGTAATGCCATTGCAACCAATTATTGAACCGGATTCAAAATTGATTGAGTCTGGTATTTTAAAACATACTTCGGATGGAACAAGAATATATTCGGAAAAGGTTCCGCTCGAGGTGATGGGGTTTAGAGCCTGCCCCATGACAATGGTATTTGCCTTCCCGGATTTGCAGTATTGTGGCCAACCCTTTCTGCAACTCTCGCAGTACCCGCATCCATATCTATGGAAGACGGCAACACGGTCTCCTTTCTTCACATTTTGGACGTATTCACCAACCTTATCAACAACACCTGAACCTTCATGGCCAGCAATATATGAAACGCGCTTTCCCAGTTTATCTTTATCGCTTCGGTAGAAATGGAGATCGCTGCCACAAATGCTGGCAGCCCCAGTTCTTATTAAGACCTGGTTAGGCTGTACATCCGGAATTGGAAAATCCTTCAGAATAATATGTTTATTTCCCTCTATTGCTATACCTTTCATATTTTTTCATCTCCCCAAGCTGCTCTCTGCATCATTAGCAGCCTCTTCAAGTGTCTTCCCCGTCGAGTCTATGGTGAGGAAATATGTTCCTATTCCAAATACAATGGAAGTTACTATAACGAATACAAATGCATACTTAAGTCCCAAATATGCATAAAGTGTCAACGCTGGTAGAGCCAAACCAAAAGCAAACAGTTTATCCCAGCCAACGGAAAGTCCTCTAAGGTGAGTGTCGGTTATTTCCACGGATGGAATGTACATAAGAGTACCAACGAAGCCTACATTGATAAAGAATATCAAACCAATCGCTATTACCGCTATGTTAAGCGTAATTGTACCTGTTATATATGTCACTACGAATAACAAAGATGGAACTGCTGTGAGCAAAAATCCCAGTGTTCCTGTAATTCTTCGTCCAACTTTGTCCACTATGAAAAGCATTAATATGACTCCAAATAGCCCAAAGAATGCGGTAATTAAAGTGTTCTCAAGCGCTCTGGTTCCACTTGCCCCTAATTGCGTGAATATGGCAGTCCCATACACCGAAGCTATGTTGACTGTTAGTGCATAACCTGATGAGATCCAAAATATGTATATAACAGCCTTAGAATTCTTCTTGCTGAAGAACTCTTTTAAATCTTCGCCGATGGATCTCTTCTTTCCGGATGGCAATTTATTCTCGTCAACCTCGAGTCCATATTTTTTTAGTCTCATGTTAATGTTTTCGACCTTGTCTAAGTTTCCTGTATCTGCAGCCCATCTGATACTTTCTGGAATGTCTCTTCTCAAGAAAAATAAAATTATCGGTACAATTGCAGCCGCAACAAAATCTATTCTCCAAGCAATATCTACTGGAACCGTAAGAGTAAGTACAAGGCTAAGTGCAATCGTTACAAGCCCACCAATTTTAAAGAACAACTTTTCTGTAGATAAAATTTTTCCCCTTTCTTTAGCAGGAGCATATTCTGATACAAGGGGCACAGCCGCAGCGTAGTCAAGTCCAATGAATACCCCCAACATAAATCTAGTAATAAAGAATATTATTCCATTGAACGAAAGCGCAGATAATAGTGCAAAAACAGCCATACCTAGTGTATCATAAACGAATAAGGTCCTTCTGCCTATTTGATCTGACACAATTCCCCCTAATATTCCACCTAGCGCCACCCCTGCCCAATAGGATCCTACCAATACAGCAACGAACACAGGAGAAAGATGGAACAACACACCTACGGTTACTAGAGACACACTAACTCCAAATTCATTAAAGGCATCAGCAAATGGACCAAGTGACGCCAGTACTATTAACCCTTAACTCTTCATTTTTTACGTAATATGTCCAGGTCTATCCCTAATTTTGATATAAGCTCCTTTGCCTTCTTAGGTATTTCACTTACCATCTCAGTTTTCCCTGTATTGTATATTTTTATCCTTGAAAGTATCAGGAGA
>DAHWLW010000135.1:0-4953 GCA_027343465.1 Thermoplasmatales archaeon
CCTGTCATGATCGGCACGGTCATTCCAACCTGCCCTGTATCCGTCCTTTCTCAGAGTTTTCTCAAACTCCGTCATTGTCTCAAGCGTCTTCTGTTCTCTCATGGATTCAGTGAAAGTTGCATCTTCCATATGATTTGCGGATGCCTTGAAAAATGAGAGAAAAGAGCTTACTTATACTTCCCAGCCATCATCCTGGCAAGTACACTGACAATTGCTGGCATGCATTAGTGACAATATTTATAAAGCGTTTGGACGTACAACTATCTGGCAGTGTTAAGATGAACCGTTTTTATGAACACGAGGGTCTGGTTGCAAGGAAGCTGAAGGGTATTGTGGAGATTGTGAAGGGGTGAAATGATCGAATAACGACAATGAGGATGATCGAGTATACGAAGGGCTGACCGTAGAAGACAAACAAAAAATTGTTGATTTTGACCGTATTCTCCAAGAAAGTTTTGAAAAGACAGTGGAACTTTTCGGAAGAATTATTTCTAAACCTGCAGTTTCTTTAGAAGAACTAAATAATAGGCTTGCCGAGGTCGTTGAACGTACCATTAATGTAATCTCGTATGAAGTTTTGTTACTCCATATTTTGGTTAAAGGAATAATTCGAGAGGAGAAAGAAACCACAGAAAAATCGAAAAAAGACTTAGACTTCTTAAACGAAATGATGAAACTAATGGCTGGAACTCAGACTCATTTCAGCGAAGACCTAGAAGATATTAGAGACCGCCAAAAGGAAACAAGTGCTTTGTCCAAAGAGATAATGGCTGAAATAAACAAATACTTCAAAGATGTGGAAGAGAAAAAGTGAAGGTTACGGTGGAGTGGGAGTAGACGCTGACACTGGTGCTGGTCAAGTATGCAAGAATGATTGGGGGAAACAAATTTGAGCAATAACGATTATAAAAACGTTGGCATAGGGGGGAATTAAGATAGTAAGTCGCTCAAATATTTCAAACGTCTTCAGTCTCTATGACAGAGCTCTAGAACAGACGAGGTCTAGGTTAGAACATCGGGTTATAGAAAGCACTCATGAATTGGAAGCATTTTATAACCAATTCCTTAAAGACCACGTTGTAAAGTATGCTGATCTGTTCAGGAATCAGGCGTTCAGGAAAGAAATGCATAGGGAATTAGAACAGAGATACAGGAGTTCGACCTTAAGATTTTGGGCTATTGACGGTGCTTGTAAGAAAATTGATACGTCAGATTTAGCAATTTTTTACGGAGGATCGTATGTAGTAAAGGGGCAGTTGGCACTCCAGAGCAATCCTCCATTATTGTCATACCATGAGTCTGAACCGGAGGATGATAGCAGTTTAGTAGCATATTTACCATTGTCTCCAGAGGATTTGACGGTTATTGATCCTGAAAATAGGTTCTTTGTCGATGATTCAGAGAGGATCTCTGTTTCAGGACTTGACACATCTCTAATGCTTCTTGCTGAGATTTTCATGTGCTACCGCGGCGCATCTGGTTCAGATAGGCCCCACATAATTCTCTGGGACCACTCACTCTCCTCAGTTCTTGCCAATGCAACTCCAAATGTGAGGGAACTCAGATTCTCTGGTGTTGAAATTGTTGGAGAAAGTGTGTGGTACCCAGACCTGTTGGTTGGTTATTCAAAGCCATGGAACGATGCAATGGATGTACCATCTAGGAAATCTCATAGGTTATGGGAAAGGGCAATTGCAAAACTTTACGGATCTCCAACCAAGAGTCTGGACCTCAGAGAATTCTCTAGAGACACTAAGTTGCCTATGAGCGTAGTAGAGAGCCAAATAAAGCTAATATGGGAGTGTGACAAGTTTGGTAAAATGTATGAGAACGGTAATCCCGTAGACGCGCTTGTCAAGAAGGAGGGAGACATTCTCGAGTTAAACACAGATTATCTTAATTCGCCAGCGAAAATTGAGCGTTTATTTTTATATTTTTGCAATAAGTTATTTCAAGATAAAGACCCTTCCATTTTGATTTACAACTTCCGAGACGAATCAGGAAGAGAGAGAAATAGATTTCTTTCCCAAGACGAGATTTCCTTCCTCCTCGCCGTGGGCCTCAGACTCACTTTTGAAAATGCCTGGAAGAATATGATCACTTTCATAGGAGTTTCTAAGGACTCCGCATCAACATATTTCACAAATCATTATTTGGGGGTGATGCGCCATATAGGTCAATTCAACTTTGACTCAAGGCGTATACCCGCAACTGATAGATTGACGTTTGAAAGGATTCCCTTCATCGATGAGAAAATTGAGGGGCCGTGGAGCTCAACTGAATTTGACGCTGTGTTTATGACCTTAAGGATGCTAAAGGAGTTCGGAACAAAAGAGGCTAAATTGCAGGGAGTGATAGGTAATGTATTGGTTCAGCCCAATATAATCATGAAATCTCTGGCTCAGTTTCATTTCGTGAGAAACCCTCCTGCAGAACCGATTATGTCTCACGTTATTTTCGTTGATCGATTAATACACCCGGGGGCCCAGCCTCCTCATAGAATCAAAGTTATAGAAGGTGATAGGGAACTTGGAACCCTTGAACCGTTCGTACAATTGAATTCTTCAGACACTGACCATGAAGAAGAATTACTGATGTACCTTTTATCAGTCTTAACTAGAAATGTATTTCCTGAAGTTATTGGCTATCCAGATCCTCTTCACCATGCAGATAGGGGCGCTAAATCCGTTTTAAGGATGGTTGAACCTATGTTACGCTCTTCAGAGTGGTTAGACAGATCTAACCCAATTCACAGAACAGTTAGACAAGTAAGAGAGGGAAAAAAATGACAGAAAACCCATTTGATGATGATAGGTTACACGGGGCTAGGTCTGCACTTGTTAAAGTAATTCCAGACGACCAAGGCAGATTTACTTTCGAACTAATGTGTCAATACACGAGACTTGGCTTGGATGGATTACAGGTTGGAGACTTAGTAGGAATTGAGAATTATACTCCAAGTTCGAACGGAGAACGAGTATATTCCGTACTGGCTCTGAGTCAAGTCTATCCTGTGCACTTTGCGGCACAAGGTTCTAATGCCTACCCTGGACACATATTCGAGTCTATGAGAGCCATAAAGGAGGATTGGGAGAGTCAGGAGGAAAGGCCGCTCCATTTAACCACCACAATAACAATCCAAGCAGTGCCGACAGGATATCAATTTTCGTACAATCCAAGGTATGGTGATGAATTACCTGGGTTAGAGGAAGAAAGAAACCTACCAATGATTGGGGCAGAGGTTCGTCCACTTAGCGTGGAAATGGTGAATGCAATCATCAACCAAGGGATGGGAGGTCAACCGGATTCTCCTCTACAACACAAAAAGTTCACGGAACTCAACGTAAAACTTGACCAAGAAAGCCTCCTTACCACACATTTCGGGATTTTTGGTTTTACTGGAGTGGGTAAATCAAATCTAGTTTCTTCTCTGGTTTCCTCCCTGTGTTTTGAAAACGAGGAGCCTTTGTCAAATTTTATAATCATGGACCCTAACGATGAATACCTCGGGTTATTCATAGATAAGTTTTTGGAGACACCAGAAGAAGTTTCTTACGTTCACATTGGGTCTGATTCTCTTCATGGTCTCGTAACCCAGGCCCTTGGAGACGAAACCCATGATCCAAGCCCTGAAATATTGAGAATTATGAGGGAACAGCTTCGCCTCCCTCCGCCGCTGCAAGAACGTTACAACAATGATGAAACATTCAGAAACAGAATAACGAGGGGATTAACAAACGTGTTTCATAGAACTAAGATTGTATTGCCTTTCGAGGATGTAGCCACACTTATCAGGAAGGTCGTTAAAGAGCAAACAGATGAAAGAACTGGAGTTCAGGTAAAAGATGCTATGAGGCAGATTCTGGAAACGTGGACAAATAGATACGTCGACGAACCTGTGAATCAAGCAACGATTAATGATGCTATAGATTTTGCTCAAAATAGGCTTGACAGAGGTCCCATAAATAACATCGCAACCTCGAGCACGAGAGGGACTGCTGAGGGCATACTTACAAGATCAACAAACACACTTAGAGCTGAATCAAGGAGACTTGCTGAAATACCTCACAATGCTATTATACAGATTAATGATTTGATAAGTAGACTTAGTAATAGAGAAATTCGCCAGACAGTGATAATAACGGGCCGTAGGGACTCTGACATTAAACATTTTTCAGCGTTGCTTGGAAATGCGATTTATGAGAGGAGGCGACACATGACGACACGCAATCCATTCATAACTTTCATTTTTGATGAGGCTGACTTATTCATCCCCCAAACAGGATCCGACGAAGATACCCTTATGGTTAGAGAGTTATGCGTGACCTTGGCAAGAAGAGGAAGAAAATTTGGTCTTGGCCTAGGAATCTCTACACAACGTTCATCCATGCTTGATACGGAAGTTATGTCAAATCTGCACACTTATTTTGTGAGCAAGCTCCCAAGGGTAGATGATAGACGCAGGGTTGCAGAAGCCTTTGGAATTAGCGAAGATCAATTGACACCAACATTCACTTTTCGGAGAGGTAACTGGTTGGTTATAAGTCACGATGCTACGGGATTAAAGGGAGTACCTATCCCAACCTCAGCATTCGACGCAAATGCTAGAATTTTGAATGCCAATGAAAACTAGGGGTTAAGACTTTATAACAATATTTAAGTTGTTTTAGGTCCTGTGGTTCAAGTGAACTTTACTCCAATTTTTGTGGTCGATCGACCTGCCTCTCTCCGCATATTAAGCGGCCTAACTGAATACTCAAGAGAGTTTGGGATACTTGCACATGCATTCACAACAAACAACTTCAAAAAGATATTCAATGAATTCGAATTGGCTTCTGTAAAGGTCGGGGACTCTGGTATTTACCAGGGGAAGGATATATCGTATAAGGATCTCTTTTCAGAATATGAAAAAATGGGGGTCACTCATGGTATCATAAAGGATCACTACAGGGA
>DAHWLW010000138.1:0-5393 GCA_027343465.1 Thermoplasmatales archaeon
CTCCATAACACTTTACTCCAATAGTTGGGTAAGGTTGTTAGGTCAGAACTATTTTTCAGTTATTTCAGAGAATTCCACTTATTACTTCAGGAATTCTTCTACAGACTTTAATGAGAATTCCTTTAAATTGATTGATGGGGCACAGTCTTATGGAAAATCATACCTGGAACTTATGAATTCCACTGCAGCCTTTGTTGATACAGCAATCGAAGGATTGGAGGGACCCAGCTCACCTGTCTCAGTATTTAATTCAACATTTATTGCCGCAAGGGAGGTAGAATTGGAGGCTACCGATTCTGGCTATTCATATCCAGTTGACAATTTCACTGTTGATCCGTTAAATGGCACTCAAGCTGTTTTGCAGTACTATCAGGCAGAGGGTGTTCTTTCTCAAATTTTGAAAGCCTGGGATCATAATTATCAGATTAATGTAGTGCCTGTGCCATATTTTTATGATTTCGACGGAAATGATTACAATTTCACAGATTTCAGTTACAGTGCAGACAAGGGTAACTTGAGAGGTATGGTCTCCATTGATCCATTTCCAAATATGTGTTCAAATCTATCAATTGCAGTCCAAAGTATCAATGAGCCCTTGCAGATCTTAAAACTCTCTTCTGCAGACCTTCACGTTTCTGGAATCAGTACTTTCAGGGTGAATGTTTCCGGATATTTAGAAACAAATTCATCAGTGGGCATAATGGTGAACATTGAAAATAAAACCGACGGATTCAATGAGACCTTTGGTTCCAACATTACTCCGAATTCAAACAATTCTTCATTAATCAGACTGAATATTGCAGGGTTGATTCCAGGAAGTGTTTATACCTGTTCAATAGAAAGGGAAGGAATGGCTTCTATAGGATTTATTGCAATCAACAGCACGCCGATTAAATGTTTAGCATCCCTGAACGGTAGTGTCACAATTTCAAAAGCAGGAATTCACTTTGTGGTCGGTGGTACCTCTTTTTTGAATGCCACCTTATCTCTGAATTCTTCCCATTCGGTAGCAGGGAGTATTGTATTAATGGATGGCCATTCAAAAGTTATGACAGAAAATGTTACTTTGCTACCAGGCGAGAACCAGTTCTCATTCAAAGTCACAAATATATCACAAAATTCAAACATTTCCATGCAGGCTCACATTCCCCTCTTATCGGAGAATTCTTCCAATATCCTGTCTGTAAAATTGATCCAGAATTATAAACCAGAAAAGTACAATATCTATTTCAACGAAACCGGCCTAGGTGACTATCCAATCTGGGGTATCGGGATACAAGGGACTGTGCATATGTTTTATGGAAAACAGGGAAATGTTTCTCTATACCCCGGAAATTATTCCATGTTTGTCATAAGCCCTTCAGGATATACTTCCCATGCTCCGGGCAATATTCATGTAACAAATTCATCTATATCCATTGGCCTGAATTTTAGCAAGATTCTTTACAAGATTGAGTTCATTAACACTGGAAGTGATAATAGAACATGGAAAGTCTTCATAGGTGGTTCAATTTTTCAGACTAAAGGAAGCACAATTAATGTTACACTGCCCTCAGGTATCTATTATTATGAAATAACAGAACCTGAAGGCTATTACACAACAAACAAGAGTGCAGTAGTGAATCTGACAGGCAATCAGTCCATAAAGGTAGCCACAGAAAAAATGGAAGGAACTCTTGCAAGATTCACAGGAGTCTTGGAAAATGAAAAATACGTTGCAGTAAGTGGCATCATCCTGATCGCTTCCATTGCAGTTGCCATGAGCAGAAGGAAACACAGATGGAAAATACGCCAAGGAAAAAGGTGATAATTTTTTAACTGCCCTTTAATATTGATTTATGATTGTTGCAGACGTTACCTTTTACCCCATAGGAAAGGGGATATCCGTATCAGAGGCAATAAAGGGAGTTATTGGGAAAATCAGGGAAACCGGACTCAAAGTTTATCCTAACAGCATGGCTACGGTAATTGAATCACCGGACATGGAGAAACTGCTGGATGCAGTTCGAAAGGGAGAGAAATATCTCACTGATTTGGGATACACAAGAGTTGAAACAATTCTCCGTATAGATCACAGGCTTGACCTTGATAACTCTGTGGAAAGAAAACTTAGGGCTATTGGAGAATTATGATTACAAAGAAGCCGGCATTGTTTATTGACAGAGACGGAACAATCAATAGGGATTGCCCTTACTGTCATGATACTTCTCAGATAGACATTTACATGGACGCTGTATCCCTGATAAGAGATTACAGGAAACTGGGCTTTCTGATAATTGTGATTACAAATCAGTCCGGGTTAGGACGGCACTATTTCTCACTTCAGGATCTGGAATCTTTCAATGAAGAACTCAACAGAAGGCTAAAAGGATTAGGTGCACAATTTGACTATCTATATTACTGTCCACACATCCCAGAGGATAACTGTGACTGTAGAAAGCCTAAGGATGGTCTGATCAGAAGGGCTGTCCTGGAACATGAGATAGATCTGGATTCCTCAGTTGTCGCCGGAGACAGGGACGACATAGAAGGTGAGATGGCCAGAAAACTTGGCTTGCAGTTCATTCATTTTAAAAGGGAATAAGGGAATTTTTCCTGCTGTTATGAAATATGGAAAGTTTATCTAATGGTAGTGATAGGGAATCCTTGTTGGGTTCATATGCCACAGAAGGTAAAAATCTCAGCTAAGATAGATGCTGATCTATGGGAAAGAGTTCAGGACTATGAAATTGATTTTTCAAAAGTCATACGGAACAGCCTGGAGGCAGCAGTCAAGGATAAGGAAATTGAGGACCTTATTAAGGCCAAGGAAAAGGATAATTTTGTCGGTGAAGGGTTAAACCGTGTTCTAGAAAGACGGGTCAGGGAGTAGCCTCTTTCTATTATCAACATGAAATTATAAAGTCATATATGATAAAGCGTTATATCGTTTACTGCTAAAGTATTAATATCATCATGCCATAAACGCCCCTATGGTAGAATACAAATGGGTGGCACTTTCCAATACTACCATCGGCACTCTGATGGCTACCGTCAATGGTACTATTACACTGATATCACTTCCAGCGATTTTTAAGGGCATCAGCCTTAGCCCATTTCAAGCTGGGAACATCATATACCTGCTTTGGATACTGATGGGCTTTAACATTGTTACTGCAACACTTCTGGTAACATTTGGACGACTTTCTGATATTTACGGAAGAGTTAAGCTATTTAATCTTGGATTTGCGATATTTACATTTGGTTCCGTAATGCTTTTCCTGACTCCGGGTACAGGGGCACGAGCTGCTCAGTTTCTTGTTGCTTTCAGGCTTGTCCAGGGAGTTGGTGCTGCATTTCTGTTCTCCAACAGCGCTGCCATTCTCACTGATGCATTCCCACTGAATGAGCGGGGGAAGGCATTGGGAATAAATGCGGTTGCTGCACTGGCTGGCTCTTTTGTAGGCTTGATATTGGGAGGAATTTTATCAGTTATAGACTGGAGGCTTGTGTTTCTCGTCAGTGTTCCTATAGGTCTCCTTGGAACTGTCTGGTCCATTTTCAAACTTAAGGATACGTCAATCAAGCTTAAAGGCCAGAAGATAGATTATGTTGGAAATATCACTTTTGCTGGTGGGCTCACAATCCTTCTGATAGGTGTTACCTATGGCCTGCTTCCTTACGATGGATCTACAATGGGATGGGGCGATCCACTTGTCATAGCAGCACTTGTGATCGGGCTTGTCCTTATTGGATTATTCCCATGGGTTGAGACAAAGGTAAAGCAGCCCATGTTTCGAATGGAACTATTCAAGATACGTGCATTTGCTGCCGGTAATTTTGCCTCACTTCTAAGTGCAATAGGCAGAGGTGGTGTTATGCTTATGCTGATCATCCTTTTACAGGGCATATATCTGCCGCTGCATGGGTATGCTTATAGCGTGACGCCACTCTGGGCAGGCATATTCATGGTCCCGATGACCATGGGATTCCTTGTAATGGGACCAATTTCCGGAATAATATCTGACAGACATGGTGCCAGAACACTTGCAACTGCAGGGATGGTAATCGTGGGTTCCATGTTTATTGTACTGGCAATTATGCCTTTCAATTTCTCTTATCCGGAATTCGCTCTTGCCTTGTTTTTCATGGGGATAGGAAATGGAATGTTCGCATCTCCCAATACTGCGGCTATAATGAATTCGGTCCCCTCTGATGCAAGAGGATCTGCATCAGGCATGCGATCCACATTGATGAACGCAGGAATGACAGCCAGCCTGGGAATGTTTTTCACAATTGTGCTTCTGAATCTCCATGCTGATCTTCCAGGTTCTCTTTCGTCTGCGGTTTCAAAACTGTCTTTGCCATCTTCTCTCAGCTCGTCTCTGAATACAATATTTCACTCCACTCCCCCAACTGTGGCTCTCTTTTCGGCATTCCTTGGGCTTAACCCAATGACTTCCCTGATAACATCAACCTCCCTTATTTCAGGATTAAAGTCAGCGGGTGTATACACAATCATCACAGGTCACAGCTGGTTCCCCAATGCCCTAGCACCTGCATTTATTGATTCCCTGCATGTGGCTTTCTACGTTGGAATAGTTATTTCATTTGTTGCAGCCATCGTCTCAGCACTTCGTGGGAAGAAATATGCCCATGCAGACGCTGACTATGTTGGAAAGGAAACGGACAAATCATCTGAGGGCATCAACATTTCAGAAGATTCTGTAAGCAAAGGATACCCGGATAAAGCTAAGCCAATTGTCAGAAACACAAGTGAGGTGAAAAAATGAACGAAACGGAAACGAGGAGTCTTAAAATATGGAAAGCAATAAACTCAATACATACATACTGGAGCAAGATCGGTGAGAACCGGCTATCAGATTCCGGTGTCAGCATAATGGAATTCAAGGTCCTGAAGACCCTGAATACCTACGGCAGTTTGCCAATGATAAGGATAGCGGATCTGAACGTTATAACACAGGGCTGGGTTACCAGCCTGGTGGACAGGCTGGAGGCCAAGAACCTTGTCAGAAGGGTACGCAGCTCAAACGACAGAAGGGTAGTTACCATAGAATCCACTCAAGAAGGGACGAAACTGTATAATACAGTAAAAGAGGTTCATAAGAAGTATGTGGATGAAACACTTGACATACTTTCCGATGAAGAGAAGGATATGCTTCTTGAGAAGCTCACAATGGTTGAAAAGAAGGCAATTGAAAGGTTCAATGCCTGCAAAACATCCAATGCTTCTGCACATGTAGCTGAGGAACCTGCCCACTAATAATTCCCGCAATTTATTTATTATAATGGATTAGTATCGGGTTCTGTTGTTCAGATCAAGGTCTCCCATAGTTCTCATTCAAAACGTTGTAAGTGCTCTGATCGGTTACGTGGGGTTGCTCTTCGTTATA
>DAHWLW010000139.1:0-5032 GCA_027343465.1 Thermoplasmatales archaeon
AATTGTTCAATCCAAGATAAAGTGAAGGATCGCTGCCTTTAACTGATTCAATAACAAGTGAATATGTAATGGAAAGGCAGGCAGATGTTAGAACGCCCATGATTGAGATGAGAACCAGTGCTGATACAAATGAAAATGCAAATGGCATAAGAAAAAACAGAAATATTTCAACGAGGATTAGGATTGAATAATACCTTATCTGGTGCAACGATCTGTGTATATTTCTTATCATAAGGGTTCCACCTGCAAGCCCTGTGAGCATAAAACTTGCAACTATGATTGCCGCATAAACTGTCTTCAGACCATATTGAATAGAACTGTAATAGACAAATTCCTGGCCAATAACTGCCTCAGCAATAGTTGAAATTGCTGCCGAAATTGACAGAAAATAGATCCTTTCTGAGAAAAAATTCACTGTTTTTTCCCTGATAGGGGCGGAAATAGGATATATAATGGGGATTTTCAGGGAAAGCATAAGAATGGCTAAACCTAGAAGCACTCCGAGTACACCGTCAATAATGAGAAGATGCATCCAACCTACGGGATAGGCAAAGAGGGTTCCACTTAGTATTCCGGTCCCGGAGCCAACGCCAAAGGCGGCATTGTAAGCTCCAGTCATAAAGGTTCTCCCTTTATTTATCTGCAGGTTCTCAATCAATGCCAGAGCGGGAGAAGAGAACATAGCTGCTCCTGCTCCAGTAAGAAACCTGAAAAGTGAGATCTCAGCAAATGAGACTGAATAGGCACTGACTATTGAAGATACTCCCATAATTAGCAATCCAGCTATGGCGGTTTTCCTTGGACCGATCAGAGATGCCACAGTCCCACCAACTATCTGGAACGGGATCAAGCCAAGATAAAAAGCTGTGCCAATGAATCCTGTCTCTATGGGCGTAAGATGAAGAGACAGAGAAATATATGGAAGTGTGGTTGACGTGGAGAACCAGTTCAATCCATAGACGAATCTTGCAACATAAACAGTAAAATAAAGAGGTCTTGAATTCAATTAGCAGTTAAAAGCAAATTCACTTATAAATAATAAGAGTTAATTAAATAGATTTTGGGGAGATCTTTATTTGGTACCTTTAGAGCAGACTTGATTCATTCTGCATTAGTTTTGTTATGGATGTATTCATTGCTGAAGGGCCAATAACAGCAGAGGCAACTAGATAATCTCCCTTAACACCAATTGAGAAAGTTAGATTTAAGGACGTCTGACCCTGACCGTTTGAGTAAGTTGTGTTGAAAACAAAGAACGTCATTCCATCATAGCTCATATTCACCACAGAAAGGCCGTTGTTTGAATCTTTAAGTGAATTGTTAAGGGAAGTTGTCAAATTCCTGTAAATCTGCGAGACAAATGATGAATGTGTCCCTTCAATGTATCCCAGTGCAAGTGTGCTGTTAGAACTTTCTGAATGGAAAGCTTCGAGGCCCACACCAGAAATAAGAGTCCCATTGTCAGTCATATTTAAAATACTGTAATAGGGGCTTCCTTTGAGCAATGATGAATAATTGCCAAGTGCTTTACTCCCCGCATTTGGATTTAAGAGGAATGCGCTTATGTTAAAGAGGCTCTTATATGAGGTTGTAAAATCTGTCTGTACGGAAGTAGTTGAAGCAAGATGTTCTACGGTGGAGAAATTGAGTTTGTATGAATTTAGTATGGAGATTTCATAAGTCACCAAGTTTGTAAAGTCGCTAAGGGTTCTATTCTTTCCCCCATGATAAAAACCAACAATTATGTAATTAGAATAGAAATCGTAGAATGCTGCTGTATAGTTTGAATCTGCTTTGGCATATCCGAATATATAAAACGAACCGTCGGTTACCCCAACTGTAAGATTGGTTAAATTATCCTTGGTTAAATTGCTGTATACCGATTTGTTTGTAAGATTGGCAAACTGGGATGAACTCAATGAAGCGTAAGCAAAAGCCATTGCACTATGGTTCGTTGACACAAATGCCGCAGCCTGTGCATAGTTTATATGCAAATAAGAGGCGTTTGTTGAAATGGGAGTACCATGTGTGATGCCGTCCATAACATTCATCAGTAAACTTAAATTAGATACTCCTATTGTTATGTTCATTAATTCAACCCAGTGCCCTGACATCGATTGGTTTACTTCACTGGATGAAACTATCCTTGTACCAGGGGAAGTCTCAGGAAGGGCCGTAATAGTAGTTTTGGATGAAAACAGGCTTGTATGCGTTGCCGCAATATATCCAACTCCTCCAACAATTACAACTAAGACTACTACAATAGCTATTAATGAGCTTTTCACTTAACGTCATAAATGATTCTATATTTAAATTTTTTTGATGCTAAAAGATTGCTCCTGCAGCCTAATAATTCCTAATTCTGTAGTTTCATCTTCACTATAAATGGCCAATACTGATTAGTATTTATATTTAAATTAGCCTGCTAAAACCCCTGAGGGAGTCATTATATTGAACCGCCGTGGGTTTCAGTATTTCCAGGTAATTTTCAAATCTCGCGACAGGATGGCATTTTCATCTGATATCCATTAATTCTGTTAAATATAGATTACTTACATACATTCGCAAAGCAAGCAGGCAAAAAAAGGCATTCGAACAATATCTTAACTGGTAATATATTTTTTAACTAGGGTGTCTTCTATGAAAAAAGTTCTATGACACTCATGTGATTGCATCCACTTTATTTATATTTCCTTCAGTGCCATCTCTTTTTTGCCTCTCTTTTCTGGCGTCCATAAGATCATTCATGAGGTTTTCCATTGCGCGGGCCTTTGATGGTCTTACAGCCCTTGATCTCATTGAAACCATCTTCCTCTCCGTAAGTGCATCTATCCTGTCAATGAATTCTGTGCCTCTTGACAGCATTGTATATATGATCTCTATGAGTGTTCTGGCTATTGCAACAATTGCTCTGCTCTTTCCCAGTCTCCTTAGAAGGCTGAGATATTTTCTCCTAATTCGATCTGAATATTTTATAACACTGTGTGCGGCATTTACAAGAATGAATCTTAACATTGACGGACCATGTTTTGTTATATGCCCTCTTATATAAGTTGATCCAGACTGGTTCTGCCATGTCACAAGTGCATATGATGCAAGCTTCTCCTTTTTGCTGAATCTGGATATGTCGTCGATCTCTGCCATGATCGCTGATGATGAATATATACCGAGACCGGGAATTGTCATGAGGAGATTCAGGTTCCTGTCATTCATGACAGATCTGGATATCTCATCCTCCACCATG
Organism: Thermoplasmatales archaeon; assembly: GCA_027343465.1. Taxonomy (GTDB): domain Archaea; phylum Thermoplasmatota; class Thermoplasmata; order Thermoplasmatales; family Thermoplasmataceae; genus UBA447. The sequence continues at coordinate 3,245 of DAHWLW010000139.1, forward strand.
GATTCTTTCCTCATCATGTATGTTATCTGATCCTGATCACAGGGAAATCTCTGGGCAGTTGAAATGTTATCCACTGATCCACGAATGCATTTCATTCCCCCTCTTTCCAAATATGTCAATTGCATCAATGCTTATTCATGCTGAAGTCAGGATAGCATGAACCCTGTTCTTCCGTACTGTTGTGATCTCCCCTAATGATCTTCTGTACCTTATAAGGGATCTGAGGTCATCAGAGTACCTGGAGGGGAGATGCACTTCAGGCAACTCTCCCAGTCTAAGAAGCTTTGCAAGCTTGTATGAATCCTCCCTATCATTCACCCTGGCTGTGTTAAATATTAGAGGTAGTCTTGAAGGATCTGCAAGATGCACAGAGAACCCCATGTCCCTCAGCTTCCGGGAAACATGCTTCCTGGATATGGATAATTCCAGTGAAACCTCTGGCCCCATGGAGAGATATCTCTCCCTGAACTCTGCCCATGCAGATTCATCGTTTGAAATCTCATACTGTTCCTTCACATTACCATTATCTTCCATCTCTGTTACATATACAGCACGTTTATGTACATCCAAACCTATGTAGATTTTGACCACCTCCCAGTGGTTTGTGAGAGTTTCCCTGACAGGCGACAGCCTTCTATTCACCCTTGTTCCATCATGGTGTGGGGAGACGAAGGGCAGCAAATCTCATGGTACGGCCTCACGGGTCAGACGGCCTGTCTGCTGCCTTCCGACTCTCCCCTGACAGCGCATGAAAGCGTGGTCAAAAGAACTTTTTTCATGACATCTCACGAAGTGTTCGACATATGTTTGATATCTCATAAAAGATGAGACACTCTATTTTTTTTAACTATGTATTGGGATTCGACGGAGAACTAAATGGACACTGATAAAAAAGGAGCCTTTTTGGTTAAATTTTCTAAAAATATGACCTTTAATTTTAGGCATAACAATTCATATTATACTGTTTGTATCAATTGTTCAAAAAAGAAAGGATCAGCCTACTTACCTCCCCCTCTTCTTATACGCATAATCCCCAATGCCAAGCCTATGGCTGTTAGCACTACTACAACTCCTATAATGACAGCATCCACGATTTGTGGCAGTGATGTATTAGGTTTGAACGTTACGTGTATTGATGATCCACCACTTACGGATATGTCGCCAGTCTGATTCATTATAGAGTATCCAGATATTGATTTTACGCTGTATTGGTAAGATCCATTTGGAATCTCCAAGGTAATGACAGGAGAAGAGGAGTTGTACTGGATACCATTTACATCCACGTACCATCTCGTTCCGGATGGCAGTCCGGTTTCCGTTATTCTGACTGTAAACTTAAGAACTGTGAAATTCGCTTCAATGTTTAATGAATGAGCATTGGTATTGAATGTTCCAGTATAACTTCCATATGAGGTATTTGAGCTCTGCGCTGTATATGTGTATGTAACGTTGTCGGCTGCCCTAAAAGTTACGGAATTGCCTGATGTAGTAAATGTGCGTCCGTCACTGAGCTTGAGAGTCCAGGCAGTGCCCGAAGGCAGTCCGTTTTCCTTCACGGTCACATTGTAATAAGCAAGCGGAGATATAACAGTCATTGTATCACTTGAGAGACCTGCAGCAAATATTTTCTGGCTGGAACTGTCATATACCATGTAAATGGAGGATGATGAGTTAAGCCCCGGAAAACTTGAAATGACTTCACCTGTAGATGGATTGTATACTGTGAAATTTCCGAAGGAATACTCACTTGTTGAGGCACCGGAGCTGAAGTACATGAGTCCACTGAAA
>DAHWLW010000140.1:0-2905 GCA_027343465.1 Thermoplasmatales archaeon
TTACATGGATTCACCCTTCCTGAGGGAGGTCCAGAGGCTTTCGGTTGAGGCAAGGATACCAAAGGCGGCAATACTGGCCAGGCCGGTTGACGGAGTATACAGATCATTCACGTTCCTTCCACGCGCAATGAGGGACATGCATCTCTCAATCCTGTACAAAGCAGCCGGAAAGTATCCCGATTCCGGCTTTACGCTGGTGGCGGCAAGGCCATACTCCAAGGACGTGTGGAACTGGGTCTAGCCATCTGATTAGGCTGTGCCCAACGGGACAATGTTCTCCAGGTCGCTTATGTTTATCTTAAGGCAAGGGTATTTGTCTGTCCTTATTGTGATCGTTGCGCCATCGAAATTCAGGAATTCGGCCTGGAACGGTTCGTCCAGCGAAACAGGAGAGAGATCAAAGGTTTCGCACCTTTCGCCATAGGCTGTGAGGATATCTCCATATCTTGTGCTCAATGGATGCACAGCTATCCTCTGTCCGGGGGTAAGCTTTCTTACGATTCTCTCCAGCCTGTCATCCATTCTGTCATGATTATGAATGACTATACTTAAGGATTATCGGCTCCTCCTGGCTTGAGCCGCCAGTGCCAGGTTTTTCATACTGATATTATGTCATTATGATATGCTGCATGTTCCAGAAATCAAGTATGTAATATTATTCAGTGAAAGAAATAGCTGCCGGAGGCCAGGGTTCAACTTTAAAATAATCATTCCGCGATGGCATTCACAATATAAAGGTAACCTGCGTGCAACCTGCACGGTGGAAAGCATTTAATAAACCAAAGCGACAACTGCCGTGTGGAAAGGGAGGTTATCCTGAAGATAGAGAAGCTCAGGGAAGGGCAGAATATTGCCATATATCCCTTCAGCATGGACTTCGGGGATCCATTCACCGCAATAGGTCTTCCCTGCCCTGGACATGGTCCGGATATTCCGCTGGAGCTAAAGGAACCTTTTAAGGCCATATTCCTCTCTTACTCTGGCACAGTCGTCATGGTGAGAACCAGGGATCATCCATGCCTCCTGATTGACTTTGAATTCATCAGGGACATTGAAATCATGTCCTGAAAACTGATGCTTGATCTGCTTGGTTCAATCAACCTTCTTTAGTATGATTTTCCCGTCTTCCTCGTAAAACCCCAAGATGTCTCCTTCATTGAGCCCAAGCTTTTCACGGATTCCTTTGGGCAGCGTTATTCCCAGTGAAAGACCCCTCTTTAACACATGTGATACTTGTAGCAAATGTGGCATTAGTGGATATTGCTGATATAAATTAAAAAAATGATATTTCAAGAGATTATCGCATACTAAATCTCCTTCTAAACATGGGCGCGTGTTGACTCAACACCTGAAGAAATCAACGAAAGCGCTACAGGGAAATATCGGTAAACTGAATGTATTCAAGAGAGCCTCAACTTACTCTTTCTTTTTTTTAAAAGAACCAACCTTCGGAATCACATTTCCGCATCAAATCGGATGATATTTAAATATAAAGTAATGATTATAACTCTTAGAATAGAACTTAAATATTATGTAATTAATATCAGCTATGGAGGATGCATTATCCACTATCAAAAGAATTGACATAACTCCTAAAAAGAAGCTCCTTAGATCCATGGCCACGGATCTGGATTTTAGAATGGCATTGTTCGAGATAATCGATAATTCCATCGATGCATGGCGAAAAGCTCAAACTGGAACTAAACTGATGATTCACATATACGCCGACAGACCGAATAATAGCTTAATGTACACAGATAATGCAGGGGGTGTCAAAGAAAATAACATTTCTGAACTCTTTACCCTAGGAGACAACGGAAGTAAAACCTCACAGGAAACCATAGGAGAATTTGGTGTTGGCATAAAAAGGGCGTTGTTCTTCATGGCTAAAAGATTTGTGCTGGAAAGTAGGGCACAACAAGAAACAGGCTTCAAGACGGAATTGGATGTCAATAGCTATTTTGATGATGAAAACTGGGAGATGTCCTACATTTCTGGAACCAATCTTGATGAGGGATTTACAAGAATTACATTTTCCGAAATGAACTTCACTATGTCCGAAAAGCTGGAGCGAGATTTGAGAAAAAATATTGCTGAAACATATGCATACACTCTCACAGGAAAAGGTGAAATTTTCATAAATGATACTCCGGTGACGTTCTATAAGTTTGAATCTTGGGCTAAGTTCGAAGACCCATACGGAGATTATTCACCCGAAAATGTAAGATTTAAAATTGACTCAGGAGGAGCGCAAATAGAGGTCACGGTGAAGATAGGCCTGATGGAATCTTTTGCCCAAACTGGTGAATACGGTTTCTACATCTACTGTAACGACAGACTTGCCATAAGGGCCGGAAAAACCCCAGAGCTGGGCTTCAATGACTCAGAATTCCATTACCCTCACGCTAGATTTGCACGATTCAGGTGCGAGCTTTTCATCAATGGTCCAGGGTCTCTTATGCCATGGAACAGTACAAAATCTGGGTTGAACTTTGACAATCCGATCATAAAGAAGATTCTGCCAGACATAAAGAAACTGGCATACCACTATCTCAAATTTTCATCCAAAATAGCCTCAGATAAGAGCCTGAGCAATCAACTAATAATAAAGTCTGTGAAAAACGAAGATCAGAAGACTACAAAGGACCTGCATGATTTTGCGAAGACTTATCCTGAAATTGGATCAAGAACACAAACAAACAGTACAAAGAAAAAAACAAATAAGAATATGGTACCATGGAAGCAAGCCATACTGGATTCTATGAAGATTGTGGATGGAATAATAATAAAAGAAAAGCCGCAGCATAAGAACAGAGTTGCTGTCCTCATATTGGATTCTACGACAGAAATTTCTTTTAGGTACTACCTTAACTACGTGGTAGGAGATGATGGGTCGAAAAGAGAT
>DAHWLW010000006.1:0-2990 GCA_027343465.1 Thermoplasmatales archaeon
TGCTCTTAGCCTGATGGTAACTGTACCACTGAGCAGGGGTGTTATAGTAATTGGTTGTAATGTTGTCATAGAATGTGACCGCCTTCCACTGTGTGAATATCTTCTGTCCGGTGTATGAAGCAAAGTACTTTGCGAATGTCAGTCCATTTGTTTGAGTTGGGCCCGTAGGTACTGCCACGGAATCAGAAATCATTTCAAAGTACTTGCTTGTGCCTGGAAAGTTGTTTGACATCAACGTTATGTTAGTCCAGCTATTGTACGGAGCTATGTACGGATAATTTGTGACATTCATGTAATCGTAAGCATAGTTAGTCTCCCAGTTTCCCTGGTCTTGAAATGCTACTGCTCCACTGTTCACCAGTGGTATACCTTGGGTCCATGTCATACTCTGTTCTCCCGAGTAACTTGCATTTTCAAACACTGAAAAATAGTTGTTAGTTATGTTTATATCTTTGTATAATTGTGGAGACATGATCCCATATGTGAATTGATCATACAACTGGCTTCCAGCAACTGAAAGCAAAATATCGCCCCAAAGAACCAATTGGTCAAATCCCCCATCTGCTCCGGGTATAATCCACGCGACCTGTTTGTCGGCCGTGAGATTCTTGGTAACGTTAACGAGTTGAGGTAATGTTGTAGGCACCTTCTGGCCGTATTTTGAAAGAACGGAAGGGTTGAAATATAGCTGTGCACCCTGATGTAAATCTACTGGAAGAGAGAGGGTAACACCGTTAAAAGACCCTGCTTCAATGACTTCTGGAAAAGAATTATTGGTAAGGTTCATTTTCTGAGCTACGGGACCCATGTTAACGAATGCATTGGTTCCATTGGGTGCTGCCTCTACATAGCTTAACATTTCCGTGCCATAGTGTGTTTGGAATGTTGAGGGAGGATCGCCAGCTTCTATCAACGAGAGGATAGCATATTTGGCATTGACACCACCTGCTCCGGGACTCACAAATGGTGATAACGTTAATCCCGTCGCGTTATGGAATTCGGGGGCGAGCTTCTGAAGTGCTATTTTTCCGGTGGTTGCCCAGTATGTATAGAACTCGACTTTATTATTCGTTGTGGTAGTTGGCCTCTTTTCTTCCACAACAATCACTACTACCGCCGCAATAACTACAATTGCAACAACGATTGCTATGATCGCTGTCAGTCTATTGCGGGGCTTCTTATCGGGCGTAAACGGTTGTTCTGTCATTACAGTGTCTACATAATAAAGATACTTAATACTTTTGGAGGCATCTGCTCGTTACCTAATAAAATCTGGTGTATAAATAGCTAAGAGTTGGTAAAATGTGACTGGTTTGTTTCATCCTGAGAAAATGAAACCATCGCAAGAATTGTACCTGCGATAGTTATGGAAATTAATATTATGTCAACTGGGGAAATTTGAGTTCTTTCAAAGAAAAAAACCAATATTGCGGTGAAAATTGGAATCAGCGACTGTAGAAGCCCAGTTATGGCAAATCCTACCTTTATAACGGATCTAAAATAAAGAATGTATGCAAGGCTCATTGAAGTGAATCCTGCAAAAACAAGAAAAAGTGTAGAAATGCCTGTCCGGTATAGAGCAAACCCATGAAGATAGGAAATACCCACTCCGAGTACCAGTAAACCTGGCCAGAAAAAAGTTCCAGAAATTGCCTGGGAGCTACCTATTCTTGCTACCGAAGAATTAAGCAGTATAAAGAAGACTGGAAGCAAACCAATAACTCCTAAGAGGAAGAGAAGCCCGATTATACCCGAAACTTTCACTGATTTTCCATAAAGCGTTAGTAAGATCGCAGAAGGCAGAACAAGAGACATTGATAGGGCAAAAATGTGATACTTTATTTTGGCGGCATTAATTCTAAGAACTATTGTAACTATTGGCGTTAGAACAGCGTCTCCAAGTAAAACACCTAGGGCCGTAATAACCGAGCCATTTCTTTGAGAAGACAGTATTATGAAGAATTGACTCGCAAAATATAACAGACCTGTAAAAATGAGATTTTTATCCCTTAAGTAATCCAATGACTTCGTTGATTTGAAATTGAGAATCATCAACAGTGCTGAACCTGACAACGCAGGAATGGAGAATATTAATAACTTGTTCAGTTCGTAAGCATAATAAATGAATAGATAGTATGTTGACCAAACGAAAGCGGCAGCAATGCCAGACAAGAATGAAACAGTTCTATTTCCACTCGTACAGCTGGTTAGGGACAGGGTGCTAAAAGACATTGCCTTGCTAATAATACGATCTTTTATTTTCAAAAATTTTTTGAATCTTATGATCCGTCAACTTGAATTTGATCAGGTGGTTTTGACTACATGCCCATCCTAAGATTTTCGGGCGAGTATCTTTACATTTTAGCTATTATTGTGTTAATTTTTTATCTGCACAAATAGCACTCAATGGTTGGAAAATCGATCATATTTGATGATAGGTTATGGGGTGAGGAGGGGATTTATAACGAATTCAGAAAAGAGTGAGAAATCGAGATAATTTCCTTATCAAATTGCTTTGAATTATTACACGAAGGTTTGCGTTCTTCAATACTCTCTCAAAGGTCCCGATTCCAGAAGCCTTAAAGCGTTATGATCCAAAATTTTGGATTACAGTGAAGGATTGAAGTACTAACCTCTTATAGGTATACTATCTAGGCATAATTCAAATGAGAAGCACCTAGTTTCTCAATTTATCAGTATTGATTATTTTGAATGATCAGGGTCTGCTGAAAAGAACTCTCCCATCCAGATTCCGATTGCCCCTCTTATGGTGACGGAAGAATCATTGACTCAAAAAGGTTAATAATTCTACCTCAATATACAAACTATCAATGCCTATATATGAAGTCGATGAACACGAACTGATGAAAGAGGAATGCGTCCTCAGGGAAGGAGAAGCTGAAATCCAGGATGGTACCCTTTATCTTACTGATAAGCGTATAATATACGAAATAAAGGGGAAGAGAGGTTTTATCAGGGCAGCTCCTCCC
>DAHWLW010000014.1:0-3126 GCA_027343465.1 Thermoplasmatales archaeon
CGTCCGGGTTAACTTTCGGGAGCAGAAATTATGCTGTGACGAATGTCATATTGGATTATCTCTCCCCATCAGGGTTTGTGAATATAGTGAGTTACATGGGATATGGCAACACCTCACAGAAAATATTTCTTGGCAATTTTATCCCAGCACAGGTCGGAATAGACCTGCTAACAATAATCTCTATTGGTATTGCTTGGATAGTGATCCCGTTCCTTCTTTCCGTCATTAGGTTTTCGAGATTTGACTGAGGTGTCCAGCAAGAATTTTAAAGGTGGTTAAGGATTAATAGAATAAATTAACGTGGTTTTGGGTAGAGATGCTCTATTTATAGACACTTTAGAGTAAAGTATGTTTGAACGATTTTGTGTAAATAGTCTATTTTCGACTTACATTTTCCCACCTTGTAACACTATAAATTCAAGATAACATAATGGTTTACCGATTCTAAAAACAATCTTGGGTACTTGAATCGTGGTGATATTATCAGGAATTTTGCATTTTTTCAATCTTTAAGCAAGATCTAAAAATAACATCATATCTATGCAAGAGCAGTGGTATGATTGGGCAAAAATAAGTTTTGGACCTATGTAGGGGTATGTAGTCTATTCCCAGTTTAAGAACATATAATTCTAACGATATCGAAATATTTATATATATTGGCATCTTTTTTTAAACATGGAACGTAAAATAGTTTCAGAACTATTAGTAGTATTTATAGGTATTTTTATGATCGCCATGGCAGTCCTATTGCCAATGGCAAGCGCTATAGTCACTTCGAGCAACACAGACACTAGTTCGTATGGACCCCGTACTTCTTTAACGCCGGGACCAATGTTAGATCTTCCGGAGTGGGAAAAACGGTGTTCAATAGGATCGGCTATAGCAAGTCAAGACTTGTGGACACCAGTCATATTACTTAACTCACCATATGGTGGTCAAGCTACAGGTCAGTCTTCGTGGTCTCTGTATACGAGTTTCAGCATAACAGCGGGACCAATCACTTACACTACATCTAGTTCGTCACAGTTAGCAACACAGATATCTGCCTCCAACGGGGGGGCGGAAGGTCTATTCCAACTTGATCAATGGACAATTTATCCCGCTAAAACAATAGAAGTTTACACTACTGATTATTCAAACCAGCCCTGTACTCATCCATATATCTCACAGATAAGTGGCACGACAGGAGACTATACTACTTATCAGTTACTACCGAGTGGCTCAACTGCAGACTACAACGAAATTTCTCATTTCTCGGCAACACTCCAAAACACAGGAGTTACTTACAGTTCGGTTACATTCAATAACAACTACCAAGGTTATAGTGGCGAGGTACAAAACAGTGGCAGTGTGCAATCAGGACCGACTATGTTTGTTAGCCACCAGACGGTATCCTCGTTTTCAGTTAGTGTGTCCGTCAGTGGAGATGTCGCAGTGGGAACTGGTTCTATGATGGAGGTGGGTCAAAGTGAATATTTTGGCTTGGTCACGAATTACGGAACTTCCTATGTTTACTCTTTCCCTGCTTGGCCTAATACTTACTGGGATTATAGTGACTTGACTGGAAGTTCACATCCCTGTCTAGCATTTGTATACGAGTGAGAGAGTGAAAGTAGTCGACTGAAAATATAAAATTAAAAAGGAAGAAAAAACAGGGAAGCTCAATGACAAGCAAAAAACAAAGAAAACCTAAAACCCAAACAAAGAGGACTAAAAACCATTCTACAAAATCAAATAAAAGAAAAGGGCTACAAAGAACTAGGAAGAGAGCATCAGGAAAAATCGCGGCAATAATCGTTTCATTTGCATTGATACTTACAGTTTTATTCATATGGCACGAAACTGGCCACCATTTTAGGGATCAACCTGTGCTACCAATAAATAATTTTCCATCCTCAATTGGAAGTTTCCTTAAAGTTGCAACGCCAACCGAACACCAGAACAAAGTGGCTGTATTATTCATTGGATCAATAGCATGCCCATACTGCGCTGCTGAAAGTTGGGTTCTTTACGAGTCCCTACAGCACTTCGGTAAATGGTCGGGAACTCGGTTTATATATTCCAATGCTACGGACAAATACCCCAACACACCTGGTCTGGAATTTTCAAACGCCTCTCTAACCTCTTCAAAGGTTGAATTTTCAGGATTTGAAATATATAACCGGAATTGGGAACCTCTTCAGACTCTCAACAGCACTGACAGCAAATTGTTCTCTGAATACGATCAAAGCGTAAGTTTTCCATATATCTTGATCGGGAATGCTTATCTTGAGTTGGGGTCATCTTTTTCTCCTTCTATCCTATCCAATCTTACTTGCCAACAGGTGTTGAATTATATAAATTCGGGAGGACATGGGCAAATTCCCTCAACCATTTCGGAACAGGTTAATTATACTATGCAAGTTCTCAACCTCTTGGGAGCTTAAACATAATAATTACATTTAATCTCTATTTTTCTTATAGTGTCTTCATCGAAAATTCCAACGGAAGTTGCACGCATCTTTCCATAGAATACCGTCATAATCTCATGTATTGGACGTAAGAAATCGTAGTGTTGACACTACATTTACTTGTTCACGAATCCATGAAGTATTGTCTAGCAATAATAAAGGATTTATACTGGGAGAATGGAAAGGTGAAACAGAGAACCATTGCAAACATATCCAAATGTTCTTCTCAGGAGATATATAGCATCAAAATGGTCTTAGATTCTGTTCGATTGAACCCATGCTTTCAGATCCTCCTGGATTGGTTATCATTGATTTCCAGCATCCTTACAAGATCTGTCAAGACAGGCTTTCTTTCTCTGTCTTTCTGTAATATTGGAACATGTGGATTGGGTCTTATGAATTTCCCTGCAATATCAAATTCATCTCCTATAACATGGATGGGAATTCCTTCAGAAAATCAATCTTTGAAAGGTCGCCTTTATGGTAAACCAGTGTTTAAACGGACAAATATGGAGACCTGGCTGTCATTAAACTTGGTGTACGCTGGATAATACCTAAGTTTAACTCCACGGGATGATACAGAATACCTGCATGTTTTTGAGAAGATTTATGAAATACCTGCTATTAAGCACTGATGAGAAAAGAGGATATTGAGGAATCGCAGTCGTATTTCACC
>DAHWLW010000026.1:0-2970 GCA_027343465.1 Thermoplasmatales archaeon
AACAATAACAGGAGACATTCATCGCTGAACTATCTAACACCCATACAGTATTACAGGGGAAATCCTGAGGAACTTCTCAGGATAAGGGAATCAAAGATTGAGAAGGCAAGAATATTAAGGAGGGAAAGAAATATGAAAGAACGAAAGGGAGGTGAAACGGCTGGAACCGTATCATAATTCTTTTCGTGAATTGTCCAGAACTGTGAGAAACAGTACAAATGATGTACAGGATGGAGAACGGGGAGATCATAAGTGAGGTACCGAAAGAATGCGAAGGACCTGGTTTCGGATCTGAAGATAGATCTTGACATATTACGTAAAAAAAGCTAAAGCTAAGGTTTAAAGCAATGATGGGACAATGAGCATTGCGAAGAAGAGATTGAAGAGGACAACAAGGGTAATTATCACAAATTTCTTGTCTTTGTTTGCGGCAAACCACACGAGTCTAACAACGACTACACTTATTGATGTAAAGATCAATAGCCAAAGACCAAGTGCTACGAAATAAATCCCATCCAGGCTAAACACACCTTGTATTATGTCACTTGTGGGAAAATTTTTGGAATCTATTCCATGGGTCAAAGAGTAAGAGTAACTTGCGATCTGTTGCAGTGTGAATCCGTCGCCTTCCCTTTTTACAAAGAGAATTATAATGCCTGATATTATAAACATCACACTGAGTATCGACCCCCCTCTGAGAAAATGGCTGACCACCATTGTGTCATCAAAGTTTTTCACTTATTTTCCCTCCTGTCAGTGTGATTTTTTCATGGAAGAACAAGATAAGTATTGTTATGATTGCAACAACTGCTGCAAATGAGAACTGAAAAACGGTATCTACAAGTACCAAGTTTATCTTATCCAACCCACTGAAAATCATATCCAGCCCCAAGAAGATAAGGACGGAGAAAAATATCAGACGAATATTTTCGTTTGAAATCCTTACTAAGACCTTAGATCCGTAATATGCTCCTATCAGGACTCCTATTGCTGTGGCAGCAGCGATCAGTGGTTGTATAAATCCTGCGTACCAGTAGATCGTGCTGCTTGTTGCTGCAGTGATGCCTATCATGAAATTGCTTGTGGTTGTCGTGACCTTCATGGGCAAGTTAAGTGCCCAGTCCATTCCCAGTACTTTCAGGGCTCCACTTCCTATCCCGAGCAAACCAGAGAAGAAGCCTGCAAAGAACATTATAATTTCCCCAAGGTACCATCTGGAGCCTTCGTAGTTTATGGTTTGTTTCAAGCGCTCATCAAAATAACTTCCACTCAATTTGAAAAATTTTGTACTCCAATCAGGTTTTGTCTTCTTGGGAATCTCGCTATGGAGTTTCTTCACCGCAGGGTACAGTGAAAATAATAGTACTGTGCCGAATATTACATATACTATCCATGAGAGTGAGTGCGCATACATGTAAATAGCAACAAATGAGCCTGCTATCGCTCCACCTGTTGTCGCCATTTCCGGACTTATACTAAGGTTCACGTTTGCTATCTTCTCTTTTGTGTACGCACTTGCGGAACCATCGGACGTAGCTATGGTTGAAATCAAGCTAGCCCCAGTGGCGAATATTATCGGTATTCCATAGAATAGTGTTAAGACAGGTACAAGTATCGTCCCACCGCCTAAACCTGTCAGAGATCCAAGGAAGCCAGAAAAGATTCCAGCCAACATGATGGAGAAGAATCTTATTATGATCTCGATGTAATTCAACATCAATTATCATGCCCTATTTCCGTTAGATTTTGTTTTGTGAATTTTGGTGGAATAACCAACACAGGTATTCGCGATTCTTTCAGTAATTCACTGCTCACAGAATCTAGGAATACCTTTCCGATGGTCCCTAGTTTGCGCTCACCCATCAATATAAGATCAACACCATGCTTCAAAGCGGTCAACATCAGATTTTCTCCAACATTCCTGTCAGGATCGTCAATCAGTTCAAATTCAGCGCTCATATGCAGTGACTCGGTGATCCTTCTTGCATCGTAAAGTATCTCATTGCCTTTCATTTCCATTCTCTCTATTGTTCGGTCATCTTCAGGAAGGGTGTACTGGTCAAATTTTGGGGGATTCTTACCATTATGTGGAATCACATATACAACGTATAGAGCCTCTACCGAGTTTTTAAAAAGGACCGTGAATTCAAGAGCAACTTTTGACGCGTTACTGCCGTCGAATGCTACCATTACTTTCATAAACCACTAAGAGCTCGTTTGGATATGAAAGAATACACTAATATAGCATAGAAAATCTATAAATAAAACAGAAAATCATGTTATATGAAATTTGTTCATCATACAACAGAATATCTTGATAAATTGCAGAGTTAGTGAATCCACGTTTGAATAAACATAGGGTTCCGAAAGCTGTGTAAACTTAAGGATAACTCTTCCGTAACATTTCCATGATCTCGTACATGCACTTATGGAATCCTCTCAGCATTGATGTACTTCCTTTAACATTTGTACAATATCAAACAAATTTAATAATTAATTAAATATAGTTATCTTTTTTGCAATCAATTTCATCAGATTGCACAGCAAATGCACATGCAGAACTGCCCATGCTGCACCTGAAAATGACCTAGAAATTAATTCCTGTATGCCCTTATGCCCGTCGCATATCACAAGCTCAACACCCTTGGATCCCCTGTTATTCAGATCGTCAAGGGATGGTTCCAATTTCATCTCGGTTTCTGAATCTAATCGTCGCCTCAAAGCTGAGCAGGAGAAAGGAGATCAACCTCAGGAATTCCATCATTGCCTACCTTGCATTCTTTGGCGGAATCAGGGTCGGAGAACTGGTGCAGATCAATGTGAATGACATCATGGACAATGGCATCAGGATAAGATCGGAGAAGGGCGAGGCAGAGAGGATCATAGGACTGCCCGATGAGATTCTGGAAGACGTGAGAAGATATATTAGAGATTATAGGCCGTCATCCGATCCAACGGCACTTTTCACAA
>DAHWLW010000031.1:0-5511 GCA_027343465.1 Thermoplasmatales archaeon
TGAGTTTTGAAGACAGAAAACTTGTCAAGAATCTCAGGAAAGGGATACAGACAATATTCCAGGATCCGTTTCAAAGCCTCAATCCACGTTTCTCAATTTATCAGATAATCTCGGAGCCTGTGCGAATAAACAAGCTTGCCCAGACTGAGACCGAAATCCATGGGATTGTAAGGAAGGCAATGATGGAAGCAGAACTCACTCCCATTAGTGATTACATTGATAAATATCCTCATCAGCTCAGTGGAGGACAGCGGCAGCGTGTTTCAATAGCCAGGGCCCTGACCATGAGTCCACGGATTCTTGTTGCTGACGAACCCATATCAATGCTGGATGTCTCCCTGAGGGCGGGAATACTGAATCTGCTCAGGAAATTAAGAAATGAAGCCGGGGTGACACTGTTCTATATTACACATGATATCGCATCAGCGAGATACATCAGTGATAGAATTTATGTTATGTACCGTGGGGAAATCATTGAATCCGGCACCACAGAGCAGATAATCCGAGAAGCAACACATCCATACACAATTGCATTAATACTGTCCAGTATGGGTGTTCAGGGAAGCATCAGCGAAAGTCTTGGCGAGAATATTTTCACCCAAACTGTGGATGATGCACTTCCGGCCTGTAAATTCGCGCCGAGATGCCCTCTTGCAACAGAATTGTGTCGTGAGACCAGGCCTGTGCTTTCAGAGGTTTCCATCGGCCACAAGGTCCAGTGCCACTATGCTGTTTCCATTAACAGAAGCATGGCCTCTGGTTCAGCAGGCCATGTAGTCAATTTTGATGCAGTAAAATCCATGATTAGGGATGAAATCACTCCACCTTAACAATATATCAGAGTACTTTACCAGAAGGACTGGCTGCTAGACCAGTGCCTTTCACTAAGGAATCTATTCCGTCTTTCATTTCTACTCCACCTTCAAAAGGTTGCTCTTGCAGGTATGTAAAGCCATCGAGGTCCGTGTATTTCACATTTGAGAGAGTGTTAGCCACAGCAAGAGATGCAGCAATTCCTAGTTTTGATTCAAGCATGCAACCCACCATAGCTTCCAAACCGGCAGCCTGTGCAACGGTAAGAGCCTTAATGGCATTTCTTATTCCACCGCTTTTGGATAGCTTAATATTTACCATGTCTGCTGCGCCGGTCATTACGGCATTGACAACATCTGTTGCGCTTGAAATACTCTCGTCAAGCATAATTGGAAGTCCCGATTTATTGCGAAGATCTTTCAATCCATACAAATCATTTCGCGGCATAGGTTGCTCAAAGAAAAGTGCTTCGTATTTCTGAAGTGTATCGGCCATCTTAAGAGCACGTCCAAGATTATAACCCTGATTAGCATCAACGAAAAAAGACACCCCACTGTTGAGATTGTTCGCTATTTCCTTTACCCTTTCCAGGTCGGTTTCTAGGTCCTTACCCACCTTCACCTTTATAATTTTTGCCCCGTATCGCTGGTAACGCGCAAGAAGTTCAAGATTTTCCTTTATAGAATTTATAGGAATGGTTAGACTGGTTCTACGAGGATTCATGTTTCCCCCAAGAAGCTTTGTTAAATGAATATTAGCTGCTTTGGATAGGAGATCATACAATGAAATTTCCACAGCACTTTTCGAAGCGGTATTTCCATAACAGTATGAATTTATGAATGATGAAGCATCCTCCATTCCATCGAATTTTTTGCCGTCCATTAACGAAACAATGCCAAGAGCAGTGTGAAACAGTACTTCCGGATCCTCGCCGGTAATCTGTGCGACAGTTTCGCCTTCACCGTAACCGGAAATTCCTTCCGTTCTAAATTCCACGAATATACCTTCATAATAATCCTGATTTCCAAGTGAAATGGAAAAAGTCATGTTCAAAGGTATACGTACTTTCCTTACTATGGCTGATTCAATCTCGATGCCATCAATCTCGGTTCTTCGTTTGAATTTTATTTCTTCTTTTTTTTCATTCTGCATAATCTCACTGTATTCAGTTAATTATTTCCAAGAACACTAATTATTTTATTTATACCTTCATTAAGTGTTTCTTCGTCAATTAAAACAGGAGGCGTGATCTTAAGGACGTTGTTGTGCTCTCCGGTCAGTGAGCAAATCACACCTTCGTGAGCAAGTTTTTCTCTTACTTTAAGGGCGTATTTTCCATCTGGCTTTCCATTTTCATCAACAAGGTCGACACCAATCATGAAACCTCGTCCGTGTGCTGCCAGAGCTCTCTTGCTTCTTATTTCAGAAAGCTTCTTAATTATATTTGTTCCTTTTCGTCTCACAAATTCTAGACGCTCTTCATCCAGTGCGTTAATAACTTCTAGTGCAACACGAGATATCATCATATTTGCCGCCTGCATGCTGACTACCTGATTATAGGGGAGTTCCCATGTTCCATTGTATAGGACTGCACCAAGAGGAAGACCTGCGGCCATGCCCTTGCCAATACACACCATGTCTGGTTCCACTCTGTATTTTTTAAACAGGAAAATTTCCCCTGACCTCCCATAACCAGTATAAACTTCATCAACGATAGTTCGAAGTCCAATTTTTGCTGCCAGGTTGAAAAGGTATTTTACAAAATCTTCAGGTAGAACATTTACACCACCATCTGATTGTATGAGCTCCAGTATCAAGGAACCTCCCAATTTTCCCAATGGAATTGTTTTCAGAAGCTTATTGTTGTAATCAATGGCGTCTTCAATGGAAATTGAAGAAGTGGGGCATTTTAGATGCACAATGTTGTTATCTGGGTCATATCCTGTTCCGTTAGAAGCCATTCTCGTAAGATATGTTAGTCCATGATACGCACCTTCCAGAGCAAAAATGGGTTTCCCGAATCTTGTAAGTGCAGTATCACAGGACTCTGTTCCACTGGTACTGAATGCGACATTCTGAAATCCGGACATCTGAGCAAGTTTCTTCGTTAGATTGAGAGTGTAAGGATTTTCAAACACAAGTCGGCTAATAACAGGTTCAAGCCACTCCGGTTTTATGAAATTATATCCTGTTGTCATGGCAGAACCTGAAAAATCAAGCATCTTATTCCCATTTGATATCACACTAAAACGGTCTGCTCCCTGGACAAGAAAAGAAAATGGTTTGAAATCAGGTTTTACCATTATTTACCACCGGTGAGTTCGGCAACAGTCTCCACAGTGGTTGACTTTCTTTTGATATATATGAGTATTACAGAAATGATGATCCAAATTGGTATGAGGACGTAAACCAGCGAGAGAGGAAGGGTCAGACCCAGTAGAGAATAGTAGATCGCTACTGCCATTATTATGGAAGCAACAGCCGGACCAACAACGTACGCAAGAGCCCTTATCTTCATTTGTGATCTTCTGATGAAGAAAGCAAGTGAGCTATTTGTCGCAATATGGTAAAGCAATGTGAATATGGTGATCGCTGTTCCCCACATAGCAAAGCTATAGAACAGGCCATTAGACTCGCCGTAATATTTCACCATGGGAATGAGAGTGAGAAATACTCCAATTACCACGATAATAAATATCCATATTGTAGCTACATATGGACTTCCATATTTTTTATGAACCTTTGCGAAACTCTGGGGAAGTAGACCATCCCTTGCCAGTGAGAATACTGTTCTCGCTCCGCTATTGCCAAATATAACAGGAGAAAAGATCTGCGCTAGTACAACAAAAATGAATGCAAATAATGCAATATCTAATCCGTAGAACTGTTGCGCGATATACAAACCAGGAGCAAACTGTCCATCGACAACCGAAAGATTTGGACCAGATGCCGCGACTATACTATAAACAACAAATGTGTCAAAAGCCACCATAATAAGAAGAGCGGTAATTATTGACTTCTTAAGAGTTTGCTTTGATAATTTTGCCTCTTCACCCAGCGATACAACAGAGCCATAACCACCATAGGCAAGAAATGCACCTACTACCATGGCCAGAAAGAATCCATGCAGGCCATCCAGTGAGTTTCCAACGTTGAAATAGGCGATGCTATTATAATGTGCCTTTGTAACAAAAGCGATTGCAAGACCTGTAAAAATAACGAGCTGAAGCACACCTATGGTAATTGCTGTTCCCGAGGCGACCTTAATTCCAAAATATCCAACTAGAAGATAAAGCACAGGGACAATCAGAGAAAGCAACACGACACCGTAGAGAGGAACTGTTATGTTAAGAAGGGTTGAAAGCCCTACCCAAGTAAACCATCCTACCACTATGCTGGCGGCAATCATGTCTCCTATAACCCAGAATGCATTCCAAAATCCTACACTTTTGGAAAGATACTTATTTTGAGTTCCAGCCTCAACATACTTGTAATAACCTCCGGCATTATCTATATATTGACTGAAAAAATATATGGCAATTATCGCTAAAAAGAGAGTAATACCGCCTATCAGAAATGCAAGCGGGGCGGTTTCCCCACCATAGGTCATTGCGGTTACGCCTGTAACTGCGAAAGCGCCGGCCGGAAATATTACAGAAACTGCATAGAATACTACGCCCCAGAAGCCTATGGAATTTTTTCTAAGTTTCCCACCACTACGGTTGCTATTTTCCATAATATATTGATGACATTAGACTAATAAATCTTATTATAACCCGTTTGAACACCATGGAACTTTAAATTTTTGTGATTTTTAGTTAAAAGACGGGTACTTGAAATGCATTGACTTTATCCAAATTCAGCAAAATAAAATGTTACGAACTGTGTGATTATAAGTTACAATAAGTACCAATGGAGTGAAAATAAAAACAAACCAGTTATTTGAGACTTCAATATCAAACCCTGTCATAGAAGATAATATTGGATCGTATCGAACCTAGATAGATGTTTATAATGAATGTTAAGAATATCAATCAACTATGCCCTCTTTCAATTCCACATAAGGATAATCCGTGGATAGTGTCATCATGGCGTTCATGGGAATCAGCATCTGGCTGTCTGCAACATGGCCAAAGGGAAGTCCGTAAATGGAAGGCTTCTGCAACTCTGTGAGATAAAGTTGCACTATATCCTCAATGTATGGCATTGGTTCCTCGATGTCAACAATCTGCTTGAAATCGCCAAGTGCAAATGCAACAAATCTGTCAAGAATACCGGAAAGCTGCATGACGGAGAAATACCTGTCAAGGTCTCCAGATGTTATCCCGGTGTCTTCAGCAAACAGTATCCTTCCGTCAGATGAGGGCAGATAATTTGTCCCTATCAGTGAGGAATAAACAGATATGTTCGTGCCAACAGACCTTCCGTCAACCTTTCCCTTGTGAATGTATTTTACAACGTTGTCTATGAACTGGGAGAGATCATCTGACTTTCCTGAGAGAACTTCAGTGTAGTTTTTGAATGTGGCCTTGCTGTACTCATCCGGATCCGATGCAGGCATTGGCCCATGGAATGTTATGAGACCTGAAAGTTTGTTGAAGGCCATGTGCAGCGCTGTAATGTCGCTGTATCCCACGAAGATCTTTGGATGATCCCTGATAAGGTCGTAATCAAGGTATGGAAGAATGTGTATGGAGC
>DAHWLW010000044.1:0-29983 GCA_027343465.1 Thermoplasmatales archaeon
TAAACAACACTTTCCAGGAATCCTACCTTAATGTAAAAAACCAGAAAAATTGAATCATAATTCCCTGTTGAACTGATCTATCAGTTCAATCCCGCTTTTTATTGTTTCATCATCTGTAGCAAAGGAAAGCCTGAAATGCCCTTCTCCCTGGTCGCCAAAGGCAGAGCCAGGAGTGACAAGAACCTTTTTTTCATCCAGGAGGCGGTTGCAGTATTCCTCGCTAGGAATATCTCTGTTGTATTTTACAAAAGCATAGAAAGCACCTTCAACCTTTCTCATTGTCAGCGATTCGGATCTGGAAATTAAAGACTCAACAAGGTTCCTCCGGCCAAGAAAGATTTGTCTGAACTTTTCAGGCGTATCCCTGTCTCCTATTGCTGCCAAAGCTGCATACTGTGCTATAGATGAGACACATGTAATTGTTTGCTGCTGAAGCTTGTTTGAAGCCCGGATAAGAGGCTCAGGCCCCACCATGTAACCAATTCTCCATCCTGTCATTGCATAACTTTTTGAAAATCCACCTATAGTAACAACCTTATCGGACATTTCTGGATTGGAAGCTGGCGAGTACATAGACCCATCAAATATCAGGTCTTCGTAAATCTCATCGCTTATCAGATAGAGGTTATTTTCAAGCACAAAATCCTCAAGCTTTTTCATCTGTTTCTTTGAATAAACCTTTCCGGTTGGGTTGCATGGGTTGCTAAGGATTATTGCCCTGGTTTTTCCGGAGACCTTTCTTCTAAGCAGATCAAAGTCAAAGTCATACTCATTGTCTGTCCTGACAGGAATTGGCCTGCCCCCAGTTAATTTTACAATTTCAGGATAAGAGAGAAAGTATGGCTCGGGGATGAGAACCTGGTCTTCACTGTTTAAAATGGAAAGAAACGCAAGATTAATGGAGAATTTTGTCGGTGTAACGAGAACATTTTCAGGGCCGCAATCAACGGAGTTTACCTTCTTCATTTTTTCTGCTATAGATTCTCTGAGCTCCGGTATGCCAGCGGAAGGTGTATAATGTGTCTTACCCTTAAGGGCTGCTTCAAACCCAGCTTTAATTATGTGTTCAGGGGTCGTAAAATCAGGTTCACCTATCCCGAAGTTAAAAACTTTTATACCCTGAGCCTTCATTTTCGCAGCTTTATTGCTTGATGAAACTGTTTTTGACTCTGATATACTGGCAAGTCTCGAAGAGAGCATGTAATAGGGTGAGTGATTTTCTCTCATAAAGATTGTTATCAATTTGAAGACACTTTTACACCCATAATTTGCGAAAGTCACAATTTCTTATAGTAAAATGGAATACGTTTGAAGGATTGTATTTGTCAATAAACAGAGAATACTCCGATCGAATTAGATCTCTTATGCCTGAAAAAGTCGCCGCCAGGGATCCATCCACCCCCGTATCTATGTGGAAAGAGATGGACCGTCTTGAGGGAAAACCCGACAAGACGATGGTAGTAATATTCAGAACTGGTGGATGTTCATGGTATAATTTTTCGTCCTGCTCAATGTGCGGATATTTCAACGATGTTGCCGGTAATGTTACCATTAAAGACCTTAAGAATCAGGTTGACAGTGTACTGGATGCGCTTGGTGAAACCCATATACTAAAGGTATTCACTTCTGGAAGTTTTCTGGACCCAAAAGAATTCCCACTGGAAGCAAGAGACTATTTTCTTTCCAGAATATCTGATAGGGTATCCTCTTTGCTAATAGAATCGCGAACTGAGTACATCACAGAAAAAAATATCTCAGGCCTGCGAAAATATGGGCCCAGAGTAAGGATAGCAATTGGCCTTGAAAGTGCAAATGACGAAATTATAAAAAATTCAATAAATAAAGGAAGCAATTTTGAAAAATATGTTAAGGCAGCCAGAATAATTATGGGCCTTAATATGGAACTCAGAACCTATCTGCTATTCAAACCACCGTTCCTATCTGAGAAGAGGGCCATAGAGGATATGATAGACTCGATAAGAAAAGTTAAGGACCTCGGGACAGACATCTCTGTCAATCCTATGAATATTCAGAAAAACACAATGGTTGAACATCTATGGAAAACTGGCATGTACCGGCTCCCTTCACTTTACGGGCTTGCAACCATTCTTCTTCAGGCCTCGTCTGAAGGGGCACAGGTAGTATCATATCCCACAGGAGGTAATAAAGAAAGGGGAGTGCATAATGAGAAACCTGACCCGGACCTTCTCAACCTGATTTATTCATGTTCGCTTGAGCAGGATTTCTCAAAGCTTAAAAGTTATCTCTCCTCAAAGGACCTTTCAGGATACCAAAAATTCCTGGACCTGGAAGACAGAAATCTGTTTCAACCGGATATTGTGAGAATGATAAAGAGAATATCATCTGGGACTTTCTTAAATTAAAATGAATAGAGGCCGTTTTTTCCTCCTTCTTCTGGCGTGTCCTTTTCTGACATTATTCTGTCCAGCTTCTTTGCACAGTAAATACTTCTCTTTATAATTTCAGACCAGTATCCTTCTACCTGATCCCAGCCAACTTCTTCTGCAGTGACATCTGAGCCGCCAAACTTTACAACTGTTCCATGGAATTTCTCGCCGTATTTTTCGCTGTACATCTTCATATACGAAGCAAGCTGCATTTTATGGTAATCCTCGATTTTGTCTGAGGAGGTTGAACTTTTAAGCTCAACCATTTCCTTTCTACCTCGGTGAAGCAGATCAATAACGCCTACGAGTGTGATATCAGAGAACCCCATATATTCCCACTGAAACGGAATTGTCAAATACAACCTCTGCTCAGCCTCAAATCCATATGTTTTGACCATTTCCTGAATGTAGTTATGAAGTGCAGTGCCACGGAACATGTTAAGCCGATCCTTTGTGGTTTCCTCTACAAGGCCCAGTTTTCTCTGAATCTCCTTTTCCACATCAAAAGAAAGTGAGCCTATGCTGAATCTGTTAAGAGGAATTGGCTTCCCTTTATACTCCCTGGGTTCGATAAGTGACTTGAATATACGATAGATATCATCCTTTCCTTCGCCGTTTTCTAACATCTTTGAACACACCCAAATATTGTCTATTATCGACAGAATTTTCAATTGAATAATAAAGATTCTTGATGCTAGAATTATAAGATAACAAGCAAAGCCATTAATGTTTAAAACAGCCATACGCATTCTGACACTCAGAATCTGTTCCCTGATTGAGTTTACAAAGTTTTTAAGAGCGGTATGGATAACAGAATGTGAGGCTCAATGAACTGGGTGAAAGGAAAGTAATAAGGCAGATCCTGAATCAAAATAGGCCATGGAAACCTGATGACTGTTATGCAATGGAAAACGGGGAAGAGTACATTTTAATTTCATCCGACATTATTTCTAAGGAATCCCATATTCCAACAATGCAGTACCCAGAGCTAATAGGTCGTTTTGCAGCCAATGTTAACTTGAGCGATATAGCAGCAATGGCTGCTATCCCTGAAGGGATGACTGTATCCTATGTTGTAGGTGGGAATACTGAGGATTCATTCCTTGAGGCGGTACATCGGGGAATAACTGAAGAGCTGAAGAAGAACGATGCGGATATTTTCGGTGGAGATACAAAGGAAGGACATGGATTTGTCATAGGCGGCACTATCCTGGGAAAACAGAAAAAAGAGCTGACAAGGTTCCGATCACATATTAAGCCAAGACAGATAGTTGGCCATACCAACACACTGGGTAGGGCCGCATCCGGCTATATATTTCATAAAAGCGGATATTCAAAAGAGGAAGGGATAAGGATGCTACTGGGAATCCAAGCCCGTGTTCATGAGGCATCCATACTGAGTAAGGCTGGAGCCAGATTTATGATGGACATGTCTGACGGGCTTTACTCATGCATGTCACAGATGAAGGAAGATTACGGTATAGGCTTCAAAATTGTCCATGACGAAATAAATATTGACAGGCATGCGGATAAGGCCTCACTTATCAGCGGGTTATCACCTCTGGAAATTGCCACAAATTTTGGAGGTGATTATGAATTGCTATTCACAGTGGACAGCGATAACTATGAACAACTTTCTGAGTCAGCAAAAAGTGAAGGCATTGATGTCTCCTTCATAGGTGAAACGTGGGAAGGCGATAACCTTCTTTATGATGGACAGCAGTGGATAAAGGTATCAGGAAAAGGTTGGGAACACTTTTCCAAAAATCCTCTTACATTCAGAGTTTAGAACCGCAATCTTTAAAAATTACATATTTTGCTGTATATGCTTTTTCTCTTTTTCCGCTTTCTCAAAGAGATTATCCTCAATTATCTTTTTTATTCGTTCTCTTTCTTCAGAAAATTCCTCCTTTAACCTGGAGAGATTTTTCTTTAACATGAGCAATAATTATCAAAATAATATTTAAGAGTTATCCATACAATATAAAAAGGAAAAATTTCTCCCATGCAAGAATGAAGGCTTCCATGATTGCAAGAAAATTTGATTTGAGGAACTTTGAATTTTATTACTTTTGTTTGCTAAGCATCAATGTTTTTATCCAGAGCCCCTATTTCCAGCCATTTGCTCATTTTTTAAAAGCACAGGAATGAATATCTATTAGATTATATTTAATAAGATTGAGGAAAAATGCTATCGGCAGAGGAAATGAAACTTCTGGACAGAATAAGAGTCCTGGAATCTGAAAGATTGGGAATCAGAGAGCTACGAAAATACAACAGGGATCTATACGGTTATTACCTAACCTGGCTGGAGAGAAAGGAGAACAAGCTCCTCAGGAAATATGTTAAGAAGTTCAACAGATTCCCTGAAATTGAAGCTAGAATTAAGATAAAGGGAACCGATGTGACGGCACCCCTCTTCTAACCATAATATAAATTAATCCTTTCATTATCCACGATTGATGCCCAGCAGAAATTTTGAGTCTGTAGATACCAGAAAAGGACCGGTTGATGTTGCCAGAGAGATTCTAAACTATTGGAACACAGCCGGAATTATTCAGGAATCTCTGAACTCAAGTCTGGGAAATAAGAAATTCACTTTCCTGGAAGGTCCACCTACAGCTAATGGAAGACCACATGTTGGTCATGCCATGACAAGGACATTCAAGGATACTGTACTTCGTTACAAATATATGACTGGCCACAAAATAGAGAGAAGATCTGGTGGTTGGGATTGCCACGGACTGCCAGTTGAGATTGAGGCGGAGAAACATTTTGGATTCAAGACAAAAAAGGAAATAGAAGATTTTGGCATTGACAGGTTTAATGAATACTGCAGAAAAAGCATATTTTCCTACATAGATGAATGGATGGAAACAGATAAGAAACTAGGATTCTGGATAAACCATGAACATGATTACATTACACTAAGAAATGAATATATGGAAAGTGAGTGGTGGGCCCTTAAGCAGCTATTTGACAGAGGGTTGCTTATCAAGGATTACAAGATAGTCCCTTATTGTCCCAGGTGTGAAACTTCCCTGAGCACCCATGAGCTGTCGCAGGGTTATGATGATGCCAAGGATCCTTCTGTTTTTGTTAAATTCAGAGAAAGGGGCACTTCAAACAGATACTTCCTTGCATGGACAACAACACCATGGACTCTTCCATCGAATCAGTTCCTTACTGTAAACCCAAGTGCAGAGTATTCTCTGATCCGGCATGGAGAAGAGGAATTCTACATAGCATCCTCCAGGATAGAGAATCTGTTCGGGAAAGATTATGAGGTGCTCAAGAAGATTAATGGAGCTGACCTGAGGGGGAAAAAATATGATCAGTTAATGGAGTTCCTTACATTGCCAGATAACTGCCTTGTCGTGGTAACTGGGGAACATGTCACTCTTGATGAGGGAACTGGTATCGTCCACACATCTCCTGCCTTTGGCGCTGATGACTTTGAAATGGGAAAACAGATGAACGTTGATCCTGTGAATCCAATAAATCAGTCTGGAAAGTTTGAGGACCCAAGGCTACCATTTAATGGCCTGTTCTTCAAGGATGCCGATGTTCCAATTTTAAAAATACTTAAGGAGAAAGGGCTTGTTTTTAAGTCTGAGAAATTCTTCCACACATACCCTTTCTGTTACAGATGCGGGAGCCCTCTCCTTTATTACCCTTTGAAGGCATGGTTCATAAAGGTTTCACTGAAAAGGAATCTCCTCATAGAGAACAACCAGAAAATAAACTGGATGCCGGAGCATCTGAGAGACGGGAGATTTGGAAATTTCGTAGCAGAGGCTAAGGACTGGGCCCTAAGCAGGAACAGGTTCTGGGGGACACCTCTTCCAGTCTGGATCTGCGAGAATAACCATATGAAGATAATAGGTTCGAGAAAAGAACTTCAGGAACTAGGTGCATACGTTCCAGAGGATCTTCACAGGCCATTTATTGACAAAACAGTGTTTCCGTGCCCAGAGTGCGGCAAAGAGATGGTGCGCGAACCTTATGTTATAGATACCTGGTTTGATTCAGGGAGTGCATCTTATGCAGCAATGAATTACCCTGTCAATAAAGGTTTCCAGCAAGAGAGGGATCTTCCCATAAGCTTCATAACTGAAGCCATAGACCAGACACGGGGATGGTTCTATACTCTCCATGTAATAGGAAGCCTTCTCTTCGGGAAAAACACCTATGACAGTGTTCTTTCCATTGATCATATATTAGACGAGAATGGAAGGAAAATGAGCAAAAGCAAAGGAAACTCAGTTTATGCATTGGACTTCATTTCCGAGTTTGGGCCTGATCCAATAAGGATGTTCTTCCTCACTGGAATCCCGTGGCGCTCAAAATCCATAAATAAAAAACTTATAAATGAGTTGAACAGGAAAGTATTGTTGACTCTTATCAATGTCTATTCTTTCTTTGAATCAAATGCCAATCTGGACGGCTATGTCCCAGGAACTTCTGAACTCAGACCTTCAAATTTCCTTGATCGCTGGATAGTTTCCAAGGTGAACTCCTCACTTTCGGAATACAGGGAAAAAATGGACAATTATGAGATGCATTCTGCTTTAAGAATTACTCAGGAATTAGTTGATAATCTTTCCAATTTCTATCTTCGCCTGTCAAGAAAAAGGTTCTGGGATATCACACAGGGAGAGAGCAAGGTTCAGGCATATAATTCGCTATTCTTTGCCCTTAACACTGTTTGCTTCATGCTTGCCCCCATGGCCCCGTTTTTCTCTGATTACATATTCACAAAACTCAATCCGGTAAAAAGAAGTGTTCATCTTGAACTGCTTCCTGAACCTGACAAGTCAATGATCGACCCGGAAATAGAAAAGTCTGCAGAGTACACGTATGCAATTCTTGAAAACGTCAGAAAAATGAGGCAGGAGAATAACATCAAGGGGAGGCAGCCTGTCAAGGAAATACTGATATCGGGGCCCTCCGATCTTCCGAAGACCTCCATAGAAAGTATAGGGGACGAACTTAACGCAAGAACTGTGAAAATAATAGGAAAGGAGAAAAGGCCGGTACACCTTTCAGCCAGGCTTATTCTCAATAAGGCTGCACCGGTCCTTAAAAGAAAGACTTCAGAAGTGGCAGACTACATAAAATCAGCCTCGGATGATGAGATATCTCATATCATCAATGGGAAACCAATTGTGATCAATGGCGAAACTGTGCCATCAGAATTCTTTGAGGTCTCAGAAGAAGTTGAAGGAAACTATTCCATGTCGACTGACGGCGCCCTTGGAATCACAGTATTCATGAGCCTGGATATGGACAGGGACCTCGAAATAGAAGGTTTCTCCAGAGAGATATTAAGAAGGATACAGGTAATGAGGAAAGAGATAGACCTGCAGTACGACGATAACATAAAGGTAGAGGTAAACTGCGACAACTCCACCTGGGAAAAGATAGAGCCAAAACTTTCTTGGATATCGGCTGAATCGCTTGCACTCTCCATAAAAAGGGGAGACGCAGAGGGTGGAAAGGAGTGGGATGTTGATGGTGAATCCCTTAAAATCAGAATAGAACCTGAAGAGAGGGTCAGTGTTGAATAACAACAGGGCTTTTATAGTTGGAAGATTTCAACCTTTCCATAAAGGTCATCTCGCAATAATCAGAGAAATTTTGAAAGAGACGGAATCCATAATCATCGGGATCGGCAGTGCCCAATATTCCCACACCCTGAAAGACCCATTCACAGCAGGGGAAAGGCACATAATGATCTCAAGCACCCTTGAATCTGAGGGAATCTATCAGTTCTACCTTGTGCCAATTGAGGATGTTAATTCCAATCCACTATGGGTTGCACATGTAGAATCACTTACCCCAAGGTTCAATCAGGTCTTCACAAATAACCCGCTTGTTAAGAGACTGTTCTATGAGAAAGGGTATTCAGTGAATTCCATGAACATGATTAATAGGGATTCCTGGTCAGGAACCAGGATAAGGGAAAAGATGCTTCATGGCCAGGACTGGAAGTCGGATGTCCCAGAGACTGTATCCCAGATAATAGATGAGATAGATGGTGTAAGCAGAATCAGGGACCTGGCATTCTCCGACGAGAACCCCTGAGTCTACCCGTATATTATTTTCTCTATGATCTTTGCGTCTCCAATTATGTGTGGTATAAGGACATACTCATCGGCCTGATGGGCGACCTCAGGTTCTGTTGTGCACCATACAGCAGCCTCTATGCCTCTTCTTCGGAAGAAGGCTGCGCATGTTCCCCCACCTATTCCAATAACCTTTGCCTCCTTGCCTTTTACTTCTCGGATTGCATTCTTAAGTATCCTGACGATGTCTGAACTCTCATGTGTGGGCAGGGGGGCCTGTTCCCGCTGGAAGAATTCGTAACTGATTCTTGCCTTTGATGTTTTGTGGAACTCTCTTATCTTTTCATCAATGAAATCTGTCACAATGTCTAGATCATACTTAGGAAGAATTCTGCAGTCGTAATACTGTATTTCCGTACCTGGAATAGTATTGACGTTGTCCACATTCTTCTCCCTTTTGGTTGGTTCGAAGGTTGAATACGGAGGGGTAAAAATTGCATTCTCTTCGGCAAATCTCTCGTGAAGGGCCTGATCCAGCATCAGGAAAAACTTCATTGACTCCCTGTTTGCATTTATGGCCATGAATGGCTGGCTGGCATGATACTGCTTGCCTGATACTTTGAACTTTATCCATAAAATGCTCTTCTCTGCGACCTCGATATCTGTACCATCACTGGTGCCAGCATCGGGAACAAGAACCAGATCATTCTTGGTGAAGAGCCCTTTGTCAAGAAGGAAATCTATCCCATATTTGCTCCCGACTTCTTCATCGGCAACGAAAACGATGCCGAGATTGTATTTCAGGTCAGTTTTTCTCAGCTTTTTGAGAAGAAGCAGTGAAAGAAATACAGCCTGTCCATTATCGGATGTGCCCCGACCGTATATGCGATCCCCTTTAACGGTGGGATGGAATGGATCAAATGTCCAGAGAGCCCGGTTTCCGACCGGAACTGTATCAATATGGGCAACGATCCAGAATGTCCTGTCCTGGTTTCCCTCTTTTACCACAATGCTGGGCCTTGTTACATTGTGCGAATCCCGTACTTCGTATCTGTTTACATTCCTGATGCCCATATCCCTGAGAATTTCCATCAGGACCTCAGCCCTCTTGCCTTCACCTTCACCCCCTGATTCCGGAGATATTGCCTGAACTGGAATTATCCTCTTTGCTAGCTCAATGATGAATTCACTGTCATCTGTAGATTCTAACAGATTCATAGTGTACATAATGAGGATTGGTTTATAATTGCTTCGTGATTTAAATTTCATAATAAGGGCTTACCCGATATTTCATAACTGTATCCAGAGATTTTTTAACATACCTGACTGGGTTTTTCTGATACCTTTTTCAATTGGTTAAAATTGTTAATCGGGCTATGTGAAAGATTAATTAAAAAAACGGAGTTATGGCAGTTAATGGAGAACAAGAAGATTGACTTCAGCTCCTGGTACAATGAAATCATAGATCTCAGCGGGCTAAGCGATAAGCGGTACCCCATAAAGGGAATGAATGTATGGCTCCCCTATGGCCTTAAGGTTATGAAAGGCATAGACCGGATTATAAGGGATAATGTGGACAGCTCAAATTTTCAGGAGGTGCAGTTCCCGGTACTTATTACGAGAGACCAGCTGAGCATCGAATTTGAACATGTGAAGGGCTTTGAAAATGAGGTATTCTGGGTAACCCGTGGCGGCAGAGAACCTTTGGACGTGGACATGGCCCTCAGGCCAACCAGTGAGGCGGCCATGTACGGCATGTTTCAGCTCTGGATAAGGGCCCATACGGATCTTCCTCTGAAGATATATCAGATAGTCAGCGTATACAGATACGAGACAAAACATACAAGGACGTTCATTAGAATAAGGGAAATTCATTTCTTCGAAGCACACACTGCCCATACAGATTATGAATCTGCAGAGTTACAGATGGTAGAATACAGGCAGATATGGGATCGAATTAGTGATGAACTCTGCCTTCCATTCGTAGTTGACCAGAGGCCAGACTGGGACAAGTTCCCGGGAGCAAAGTACACGCTTGCATTCGACACGGCAATGCCCGGCGGAAGAAGCCTGCAGATAGGGACTATACATCAGTATGGAGAAAACTTTTCCAGAAATTATGGCATTGAATACCTTAAGGAGGATGGGACACATTCCTATGTTTCACAGACAACATTCGGACTGAGCGAGCGTCTTCTGGCAGCGGTCATCGGCATTCATGGAGATGATACTGGACTGATATTTCCGCCATCCATTGCCCCTGTTCAGATCGTCATAATTCCAATTCCTTCAGAAAAGGCAGACGCCAACTCATACTGTATGAAGGTCAGCAATATACTCTCCGCTGAAGGATTCAGAGTCCACATAGACAACAGAGACAACTACACACCAGGTTTCAAATTCAATGAATGGGAAATGAAAGGGGTGCCCCTGAGAATAGAGATTGGCGCCAGAGAGGTAATGGATAATAAAATCACAATGAGACTGAGAACTGGAGGGGACAGAATAAAATGCAATATTACCGATCTCCCGTCAGAGGTTTCCAGGGCGCTTTCATTATTGAAAGATGAACTGAGGCGTAAGGCGTACGAGCATTTTGAACGAAGCATAGAGGATGGGGGTTCCCTGGAAAAAATAAAGAGAGGGGAGAAAATGTTCAGATTCTTCTGGTGCGGTTCAAAGGAATGTTCAGACAGGATTGAAGGTGAAACTGGAAAAACAGTTCTTGGTATGCAGAAGGAGAATGAGAACAAAGGAAAATGCCTGATTTGTGGAAAAGAGGGAAGATTGGCCACGGCTTCAACACCTTACTGAGGAAATAGAAATGCGTGTTATGCTCGTTGCATTTGATATGGACGGAGTTCTCACATTGGAGAGATCCAGCTGGGAATTTGTCCATAGATATCTGGGCGTTGACAATTCAGATAATCTAGAATTATACAGGAAATCTGAGATATCATACAGGGAATTCCTTGCAAGAGATGTGAGAAGATGGCTCGAGGTCAGGCCTGATATGACCACTAAGGATCTGGACAAAATACTTTCAGGAATAACTGCAGTTAAAAACCTGAAATCATCTGTGCGGGCTTTGAAAGATGCGGGGATCACATGCGCCATAATATCGGGAGGCTTGAAGCCACTGGCGAGAAGGATAGGTACTGAATCAGGGATTGGAATGGTAATGGCCAATGACATCGTCCCATCTGAAGATGGGAGACTGACGGAAAACGGCATTATAATGGTGGACCCAAAGTCAAAGGATGTTGTCCTGCGTGATATACAGAAAAATACCGGAATAAAGCCAGATTCAACTGTCAGTGTAGGTGATTCTCCGGAAGACGCAAGGATGTTTTCCCTTTCAGCCAGCTCAATATTTATAGCTGAGGGAAGAAAAAGCAGTGGTAAAGTGGCCACATCAGTACTTCCCCCGGGAGATCTGAAACCCGTGGCAGATACAATTCTTGAATGGAATTCCCAATGACATTCTACTCGAAGGAAAAATAAATATCCTCATCCAATAAGGGATCATGGAAAAACTTGATCCCACTAGCCTTCAGCCTAAATTGAGCTCTGGCGTGGCATGCATAGATACGGTTATGGGTGGAGGGATTGAGTCAGGAGTTATTACAGAAATATTCGGGGAGGGCGGTGCAGGAAAGAGCAATCTTGCTATGCTGTTCACCATCTCCGCCATCAGTTCTGGTAAGAAGGTAATATTCCTGGATTCAGAGGGGTTTTCCACGGAACGATTTCTTCAGCTAAATTCTGGCAGAACGGATAATATGGATAACCTTCTTCTATACAGGGTATCATCTCTCGACGATCAGGAAGTTTCAATCATTAAGGCCTCCAAGCTTACGGAAAAGCCTGGGGGTGTGGGTGTAGTTGTCATTGACTCTTTCACAGAATTCTTCAGGCTTGAGAATTTTCAAGACTACCAGAGCAGGAGTTCAGCTTTTCAGCGCCAGCTGAACATTCTCACCGGCATAGCCGTCAGAAACTCAATTCCATTGCTGCTTACGAACCAGATATATCAGGATCCAGACTCGGGGAACCTTCATCCTTTTGGCGGGTTCCTCATGGATCATCTTATGAAGGCAATATTCCGGGTTGAGAAAACTGCGGGGGGAGGCAGGAAGATAAGTGTTGTAAAGCATCGCTCTATTGCGGAAGGGAAGAGTGCTGTATTCAGATTGATGGAATATGGAATTTCCTGTGAGGTGCCCTGATGGGGGTAGATATTTCTGACATCCTCATTAAACATGAGACCAGAATAGAGGATCATTCCGGAATGACCATGGCCGTAGACTCATACAACATAATATACCAGTTCCTTAGCAGCATCAGGCAGCCAGATGGAATGCCCCTTATGGATAATGCCGGAAACGTTACATCTCATCTGTCCGGCCTGTTCTACAGATCTGTTAGCCTCATCTCTGCTGGCCTCAGGCTGGTTTACGTACTTGATGGCAAGCCCTTAAGCCTTAAGGGGAACACACTTGATGAAAGGAGGATGATGAGGGAGAAAAATATTATGGAGCTGAAGAAGGCAGAGGAGGCTGGAGATGAGGAACGCATACGTTCCCTGTCTGGTAGAATTAATTTCCTTACACGGCCAATGATAGATGAGTGTAGGGAACTGCTGGAGGCTATGGGCATTCCAGTGGTTCAGGCAAAATCAGAAGGAGAGGCACAGGCATCCTACATGAATGCTCAGGGAGCAGTCGACGGAGTTATATCGCAGGATTATGACTGCTTGCTTTTCGGGGCCAAAAGAGTTTTCCGGAATATGACATTCTCAGGAAGAAGAAAGGTTCCGGGGAGAAACTTCTATGTCAACGTCAGGCCAGAATACATTGATCTGGAGGAAAACCTTTCAAACCTTTCAATTGACAGGCGCCAGCTCATCTGGATTGGAATGCTCACTGGCACTGACTTCAACAGGGGTGTGCAGAGAGTTGGAGCAAAAACCGGACTAAATCTGATACGCAAGGGCAACACTCTACGGCAAATTCTTGACATGAAGGGTGCCAGTATAGAAAGCCTTGAAGATGTGGAAGACATTTTCCTGAACCCACCGCATGAGGAGTGGGGCGAACTCCAGCATATGCCACCGAACAGGGAATCAATCATGAAGATACTGTGTGAAAGGCATAATTTCTCACAGGAACGTGTTTCTCCATACGTTGATACCCTTTCCAAACTATATTCCAAAGGTGCACAGAAAAGCCTGGACAGGTTTTTCTGATATCACTATTGCTAGCAAGTGTCAACCTTATATATTGAAATTATGTTAGCATATTATTCATGAGAACTCTCGTTGACGTATCACATGTTTCAAAGAAGAGCAAATCCCTTAGAATTACACTTCCGAAGAAAGTCATAGACGAATTGAGAATCCAGCCATCCGAGATACTTGGATACTACCTTGAGGATGGCAAAATAGTGTTGGAAAAACTGAAATAGATCCTATATCATTGGGGATATTCTCAGAGTGCATTTTCATCCGCTGCCAATGCTGCCCTGCCTTTTTCCATCAAACTATTTAATGCTGCTGCTACTGCCTTCTTAAGGTCAAGGGGATGAATCTCACCCCTTTCATACACTCCACTGAATTCAGCGAAATCTTTGAATCTGATTGCCCCTCCTTTTGAAGGAGGCCGGGTTATTTCTATTCCATCTTCGGAGTAGGGAAGAATTATGTATTTGAGTATGTCAACAACAGGATTTCCGGAGACCTCTTTTACAGGGCAGAAAGCGGAGGATATTTTTCGATTTACATCTGATTCACTGTCAGTCATGAAAATAGCTGAATCGGCATCACTCTTAGACATTTTCTTGAATGGATCCATCCTTCCTGTGCCTTTTAGGCTTTCCAGAAGATTCCCATGAACAGATACTACCTTCTTTACACCCATTCTTTCAGCAATGTCTCTCTGCAGCATGTGGGCATGCCTCTGATCCATGCCTCCGAGCGCTATGTCAAAGCCGCTGTAAATTATGTCCGTCACCTGCATAAGTGGGTATATAAATTTGCTGAAGTCTCCTTCCGCATCCTCTTCTGTCCTGCCCATTATAGGAAGCGAACGCTTAAGCCTGGAAAGAGTGGAACTCTTTGCAACCTTTATGAGTGTTGTCCAGTATTCTCTGTCATTAACCACGTCTGTAGCCCATTTGAATTCAACATTTGACGGAAGGCCGTAAGCCTTCATGCAGCGCTCTATCATTTTTCCGCTTTCGCGTATCTTCTTAAGGTCTCCCCCCAGTTTGTCGTTTATCTGTGAATGCAGATCAGCCAGTAAAACTGTAACTCTGACACCTGCCTCCGCCAGTTCCTTGACCTTCATGGCCCAGAGTATACCTGTGGCAATGTGCGGAAGTCCGGATGGCTCAAAACCAATGTAGGCGGTAGATGAATCTGGATCAAGTTTCTCTGCTTCTTCTACAGTTACAACCTCAGCCATGTTTCTGGACAGAATATTGACAGGGAACATTTCCCCGCTCTATCGTTTTGCTGTAATTAAATTTTGCAAACATGAATCCTTAAATGAGCACCTGAAGCATTTGCCTGGATTATTGTGATTTCTTTTCCCGCTCATATCACTGCCCCTCATTTCATTGACGGTTTTAAGAAGTTTTTCCCTGAGCTCTCTGGAATTTTCTATCCTGAATTTCTTTCTTCTGTATTCCAGAATTCCATGATCGATTCTCGATTCCGGGAAATTTTCCTCAAGTATCAGGAAGTATGCTGCCATCTGAAGCAGATGGCCACTTCTTGGCCTCTCAGCATCAGTGCTCTTGTATTCAAATGGTATGAGGTTTCGGCCTTTGCGCATTATCATATCAGGCTTGCCTGAAATTCTGTACCTTTTGCTAACAATGATCCTGCCTCCAGAGGACAGATCGCTGTAAATCCTTCTGGACCCAGGTTCAGGGCTTGACTTTCTCAAAAAGTAATAAATAAGGTACAGAATAATAATTGAAAGTAGAAGAAATACTGGCAAAAATTGCCCGCTCAAACCAATCCCGCTAACATCAGAACTGTTGTTATTATGAGGATAGCCATTAGAATGACCATACTTATGGAAATTGCCCGGGCATACCGGAACTGCCTTTCTTTTTTCTGATGACTTGTTATGCCCTTTCTTATTCTAACAGAAGATTTGGAAGAATGTGGAACTCCTGCCCTTTCCATCTCCCAGGCCACATTGCAGAACTCATACTGTGATATCTCAGATGCAGGTATTATCCTGGTTGCATTATCAGAATGTTCAATCATGGATGTCATCTCTTCAACTCATTGTTTACCTTCACTTTTATTGGGCCGAAGGGATATTCCTGCTCTACATCAATCTCCCTGTCGCGGGCAAGAAACATACAGTAAACAAGCAATGATTGAGCGGTAACTCCTGGATGCGCTGGGATCCTGTCAATATTTAATGACTCTGCATTAATGCTTTTTATGACTTCCAGAATATCCCTGGCCTCTTTTTCAGGCTCTTCCGGATGAAGCTTCTCGAAAATGGAATCTATGTCTCCAGTGGGGTGTTCAACTTCAAACCTTCGTTCATGCCGTTTTTTCCCGGAATACTCATAAGCATCCTTCATCACGTCCAAGAGCTCGACAAGGAAAACCTTTCTTCTTTCGCTATGAATTACTGGTTCCTTCAACTCCAGTGGATCTTCCTGATGCTTGATGCTGCCCACTTCTTCAAATTCAATTTCTTCCGCCGATTCTTCTGCGTCACTCCGGAATCTTCTTAGGACAGCTTCATCGGACTTGAGTGAAAGTATCCTCCACGCACTCTGAATAAGGTATCCTGCAACATAGAAATCCCTGAAGTTTCTATCAATAATTGTTGAAAATACCCTGCTGAATGCACCTATATCCACTGACCAGGGGTCAAGGGTTCCATTGAGACACATATTGAAAACACCAGCTATCAACTCCTCAAGCGGATCGTTGAAATGCATCTCTGTCTTTGAAGATTCAAGTATTGTGATATAACTCCCTGTGTCACTTTCCAGCATATTCCCCTGTACGATGAGGCTATGCAGTATCTCTTCCCTGTTCATCTTCATCACCCCTCTCCTGATCTATGCCCTCTTGGAAGCTCTTCTCATAGACGTTGGAGTTTTCGCCATCTACATTAACCACAGCAACTACATTGTCTGCATATTTCAGCATGGATTTTCTCAATGAGACAGAGAATATCTGAGATGTACCCGAGTTTGCCTTGAAAAGCTTTCCAACCCTCTCGGCATTTGCACCGTCCAGAAACATATCCACTTCATCCAGATAATAGAATGGAGAAGGGTTTATTCTCTGAACCGCAAGTATAAATGAAAGTGCGGTAAGGCTCTTCTCCCCTCCACTCAGCGCCTCAAGTTTTGTAAAATTCGAACCCTTCGGCCGGGCCCTTATCGTGACCTCAGCCTCCAGAGGATTTTCAGGATTGCTCAGTTCAAGAAAAGCGTCTCCTCCGCCTGAGAGCTGTTCATATATTGTCCTCATTGAATTGTTGATTCCGTTAAACATATCCATGAATGCAGATTTCTTCTGTTCGGTAAGCCTTTCTGTAAGATCCACAAGCTCTTTCTTTTCTGAGGATAACTGTTCAATCTCCCCCCTGATTGAATCAAGATCCCTGGAAACGTTATCGAATTCTTCTATTGCCTTCTGGTTAACAGGGCCAATTGATTCGATGGCGTTCATAGTCTCTGTGATCAATGACCTTGCTTCAGATACTGTTTTGACTGATTCCATTCTGGTGCCATCTGATGACTTAATCTCACCTTCAATTTCCCTCAACTTGTTCTGGGAATTTTCTCTCTTACCCTGAAGAGTTATTTTCATCTCCTTCTTCGTAGAAATCATTGCTCTTGTTGATTCTATGCTATCATTAATTGAAGTTTCTTCACTCTCCATTCCTCTTATCCTTTCAACGATCTCTCTGGTGCGTTCATCGATCTGGGTTTCAAGTGCAAGCAGTTTTTCCAGCTCAGAGGACAGTGCTGCCTCCTCTGTCTCAAGTGAGGATATTTGTGAGCGTTTTGACTCCAGGTCGTCCTCCAGCGTTCTATTTTTCGCTTCGACATTCTGGATATTCTTCTGTATGAACTCCATCTCTGACCGAAGCTTGGAAATTTCCAGTGTATAATCATTTTTCTTTGATGAGAGAGACTCGATCTCCGAGTTCAGATCTTCATCCTGTGAAGCATAGGATGGAGATATTCTTCTGAACTCAATAAAGTCCTTTTCCTTTGCCTCATTCTCAGAAAGTATCTTTTTCTTCAGGTCTTCGATGCTCCCTGAAATAGAATTGATCTTTCCATCAAGCTCTGTTATCTCTCTCTTCTTAGCTTCCTCCTTTGGCCTAAGTTCTTCAAGCTGCTCTGTGGCCTTCTCGAGGTTCTGGGTTAGCATGTTCACTTTTGTTTTTTGTGAGCCCTGGTCCTGTGATCTTGACTGCAAATCAGAAGATACTGATTCAAATGATGCGGAAATATCAGAAATGTCAACCTCCAGAGCCGAAAGCTCAGCATTTAGGGCCTGTATTGTCTCCGAGAGAGATTTTGATCTGTTTTCCAGGTCCTCACTGTTTTTAGCCCTTTCCGTGAATCCTCCAGATATTGCTCCGCTAGCCTCGAAAATGTCTCCGTCGAGTGTGACCAGGCGAATGCCACCCATATATCTGCGGGCCGTCCTAACAGTATCAACTATCACAGTATCCTGAAATGCGTACCAGATTACGTTTGAATATTCATCCAGATATTTCAGGTTTTCAAAAATATACCCCAGAGAACCCTCAGAGGAGCGAACAGTTATCGCCTTTCCTCTCGGCCTTCCCGGTAGCATCTTGTTCATCGGTAGAAATGTAAGCTTTCCCACTCTGCTTGACTTAAGAAGGTTAAGGCATTCTTCAGCCACACCATCATCCCTGACAACAACAGAGTTAAGTCTGGATCCCGCTGCAGCTTCCACTGCCTGCCTGAATTTCGGGTCATAGGAGATTAACTCTTTAAGAGGTCCAATGATTCCTTGTATCGATCCGCTGTTTCTTGCACCTAGAATTGTAGCCAGTGCCCTGTTAACTGTGAATCCACGGGAACCAAGTGAAATCTGAACCTGAGAATATTCATGATTGAGCCTTGATAGCTCCCTGACAATTTCGTCTTTTCTCTGCCTCTTTGCGGAAAGATCTGACTTCAGGGAGTAGTATCTTCGGTTAAGTTCCTGAAAACTCTCATAACTTGTTGTTTCTGTTTCATTTAACTCCCTTATTGCCCACCGGTAATCCTTGATCTGGAATTCAACCTCTCCTATACGATTTTCAAGAGAAGCTATCTCTGTGTTGAGGCGGCTCTTTTCCACCGCCATCTCCTTCTGCTTTTCCTGCAGGGACTCAAGTTCTGAATTCATTACTGATAGTTCTTCGTCGTGCCTGCGAATAGACTCCTGAAGATTCATGAGAACTTTGGAATTTTCTGCAGTTGACTCCCTGAGTTTTTTAAGAATTTCATTCTTCTCAGCCAGATTTTTAGCGGTGTCTTTGAGGATGGCTTCGCTTTCCCTTATGTTAGAATCAAGCCATTGTATCCTCCGGGAGGAATCCGCTTGATATTTTGTATTTGATTCAACCTCTGATCTTATAGAAGCAACGTTGTCCTTAAGATCGGAACTCTTCATCCTGTTGGAGGCTAAACTGATTTTAAGGTCCTGAATTTTCTGCCTTATTTCCTTCAACTCAGAATTTCCAGTTCTTTCAAGATTCTCCTTCTCGGCATCAATCCTGTTTCTCAGATCATTAATCTTCGCAAGCAATTCTGAGACTTCTACATTCAGTTCCTGTATCTCATTTTCAAATGATGAAATCTGATCTGTCTGTGATGTTATTTCCCTCCTCAGGAAATCCTGCTGTATTGATAGTTCAGTGAACTTCAGGTTTTTCAGCCTGTGTGTCAGATCCATATATTTCTGGGCTATCTCCCTCTCTGCCTCAAGTGCTATCTTTCTGCCCTTCAGCTCTTCTTCCAAGACCTCGAGCTTCCCCAGGTTTGAGTTAAGAGTATCAATGTCGTATTTTGCCTTGTCAATCTGCAAATCAAAACTTTCTATACCTGCGATTGACTCAAGCAATTTCCTCCTCTCGCCCCCGCTCATTTTCACTATATTATTTATGTCGCCCTGCAAAACAAAACTGTACGAATCAAGGAATATTCGGAATGAATCCAGCATAGCGGAAACCTCAGAATACCTGACCTTACGGCCGTTTATGAAATAGTTGGATTTATAGCCATCACTTTCAGACACAACTTCTCTTCGAATCTCCACCTTTCTGTCCTTTTCATCAGCGCTTTTATCTTCTGTATCTATTCTTATTGAGACGCTGCAATAATTTTTCTGCCTTTCCCCCTTGGAACTTTTGTGAATTAGATCTGACAGCCTGTCAGCCCTTACAGTCTTGTTGGATCTTTCGCCCATTACAAACAGGAATGAGTCCCCAATGTTAGATTTCCCACTTCCATTGGGCCCACTAATCACTGTAAATCCCTTTCTAAACAGTATCTGAACCTTCTTGCCAAAAGACTTGAAATTATCCAGCTCCAAAGACTCGACTTTCATGATGACCTCTGTCTGACAAATGTCATCCTCTTAACATCTCAAATATATATAAATCTATCTTCATATATTAGTCTGCCTCATTTTTTATTTCAATTTCTCTATACAAATATGTATAAATCACAAGTAGACTGCATGGAAATATCAAAAAATGCCCTTGCATTGCAATTAAAATTATTGCAGGCCATTATCCCTCCAAATATTGAAATAATAAGCACTGAATTATACAGTAAGGCTTCATTTCTTTCCATGACCTAGTTAAAAAAAAAAATAAAATTATTTTAGAAAAATTTAAATATATTGGTCTTTTGTTATTTTAATGACTGGTCAATCAAGCATACAGGAAAGTAAGATTCTATACATGATGGATAAAAAAATAATAAAGCCATTTATCGAGGGGGTACCGATAGACTTTGAAAAGTACCGGACCAAGGTTGTCAAGGATGAGAATGATAATGAGGTGCTCAGAATTGACTATGATCCTTCTCGGGGCAATTCTCAGAAGGCTGAAGGGGGATTGTTAAACAGAATAGCCCAAATGGTTGAAGGCTTTCTAAATTTCAAAATATGGGATCTGGCAGGAAATTATATTTATTCAGTGAAGTCACTCAACTTTTTGCATAAAAAGAATGATTTTTCAATAATGAACGGGGATGAAACAGAAGAGAAATTTAAGGCAGCGCACTATTTGATGAACCTAGCAAAAGAGAAGGTTGAGGTCACTGATACAGGTTCTAACCCAATTCTGATTTCAGAGTATCGTGGGTTCAGAAAGTCCATAGAGGTTCATGACAGCAATGGTGCCCAGGTAGCAATGCTACACGCTCCAAT
Source organism: Thermoplasmatales archaeon (assembly GCA_027343465.1). Taxonomy (GTDB): domain Archaea; phylum Thermoplasmatota; class Thermoplasmata; order Thermoplasmatales; family Thermoplasmataceae; genus UBA447. The sequence goes on from DAHWLW010000044.1 coordinate 20,931, forward strand.
AGTTTCCATGCGCGACAGATGGAAATTGGAATTTAACGGTGACTGTGACAGATATCTGGTTCTGATAATGGCAGCTATAATGAGCGAGTTTGGCGAAAGATAGATTTAACGCATCAACAATAGAAATCTCCGCTGAATAAACTATTTAAATAAAATTTCTTAATGTCTCTGTCAATAGCAGAAAGTTGTACCCAATCTAGGCTGTTGATCAAAGGTATCTACTTCAGTACTTTCCTTAAGAAAGTGTTAATAGGGATGAATTTTAGCCCGGAGTGCGTAAATATTTGATTGAAATAAGCAATTATGGTTTCGATAGTTGACTTCGACAGATTTTTGATGGGATACACTCTTGGAGCCCATATTCTTATCGTCACTCTGAGCATTTCACTGGCCATACTTATTTCGACAGCAGAGTTCCTTGGGATCAGAAGAAAGGATCGGTATTACGAGGCTATCGCCAGAAGATTTTCCAAGGCACTTGTGGTCTTCTTTGCTGTTGGTACAGCCAGCGGTACTGTGCTGGCAGTAGAACTTTTTGCCCTATGGCCATCTTTCATGGTTCTGATTGGCAAAGTTGACATTCTCCCATTCTATTATGAAGTATTTGCTTTCTTTCTGGAAGCCATAGCGCTTGTTCTTTATGTCTATTACTGGGAATACTTCAAAAACAGATACCACCACTGGCTTCTCTCGGTACTGGTTGCGATTGGAACTGTGATGTCGGCGGTATTTATTACGCTCATTAATGCGTTTATGAATACTCCTTCCGGATTCAATATATCGAATTACCTGAAGACAGGAAACATTACAGGAGTAAACCCGGTTGCCGCTTTCATGTCGCCGTCTGGATTTGTGGAGGTTGCTCACGTCACAACTGCTACATTTGCTGCTGGGGCTTTCCTTTTCCTGGCATATCTTGCTTACAGCTATATTAGAAATCATGATACGCAGGCAAGGATTCTTTACTCTAAAGCCATGAAGATCACTATAGTTTCAGGATTCATAGGGATAGTTCTGGCCGGCATAAGTGGAGATTCAGCTGCCAGAACCCTTATATCACTTCAGCCTTTAAAATATGCTGCAATTGAGCTAAACCTCCATCCTGCAGTTAATGCAGCAGAAAGGCTTGGAGGTATAATGGTTAATGGTGCACCAGCTTACTTCATTTCAATACCCCATCTACAGAGCATACTTGCATTCCTAAGCTTCAACTCCAAACAGGTAGTACCAGGCCTATCACAATTTCCAAAGTCAGACTGGCCACCCCTCTTCATCCATCTCACCTTTGATACAATGGTTGGCGGGGGTTCACTTGTGGGCCTATTCGGCCTTTACCTTCTCTACAGAATGATCATTAAGAGGAATTACCTGAACAAGCTCAGCCTTTTAGGAATGATTGTTGCAGGAGTCCTGATTCAGGTTGTATATGACTCTGGATGGGTCACTGACGAAGTTGGAAGACAGCCATGGATCATTTACAATGTTATGACAGTTTCATCGGCCGCAAATACTTCACCCAGTGTAATTCCTCTGGGAATAGGTATAATATTATTCTATCTTATAGTGGTTCCATTTACCTTTTACTTTGCTCATAGACTTCTTCAGCACAGTAAAATTGGCGATGAACTTTCAGCGGGGGTGAAGAAGGAAGATGTCTCTCCATCCTGAGGTTTTCATAAATGTGGGGATATTCTCCATGTTTTTTGCCATGCTTTCTATGGAACTAATGGCAGCGTCCGCAATATTATTTAGGTACAAGGAGAGTGAAAAAAAGGTCATTCCATTCATTATACCAATATGGGAAATAACTGGAACGTTTTTTGTCTTCTATGTAGTGAATCTGGAAGCTCTTGTGCCATCAATACTTCCTCTTATTGCATACACTTTCATCAGTTACATACTGTTCTTCCTTATCATATTCGTTCTGAGAAATGCTGCGATAATCAGCGCAGAGTATGTCTGGAAGAACAGGTTTGCGAACAGAAAATCGCTCTATAAGATATATGCTGTTGTAACTTTTGTGCTTGGTGCCGTGGTTCTGATGATATATGCATCAATGATAAGCGGCGCCGGGATAAATTACAACCTTCAGAGCTTTAATGCTTCTAAGTTTGTATCATTCCTTCCCAACGACGGTTTTGTAATCGGTTCAGCAATTATTCTTTTCGGGATTGCCTCAGTATTCTACAATCTTTTCGTCGATCCAATAATGACTTTTGTTACCGTCATTGTCGGGATGGTCATTGCTGGAGCATCATTCTATGAGATGGGAGACCTTACAACACTATCCTTTGTAGCGATACCGATTATAATAACACTGGCAATACCTGTGCTGAATTTCATGAAAGGTGCAAGAAAATACCTGCACAATAAGATTCTGTTCCAGGGGCTTCTTGCTGTGGCAGTATTTTTCCTTGCAATGACAGATTACCCGTATCTCCTTGGAAAAACACTGAATGTAAATGATATACTCAATAACTCTGCAATGCAGATCCAAATATTCTATTCAACCATTGTCGGTGGAGTTATACTTCTGTTGATGACAATTCTGTTTTTCAGGATATATTCAAAACAGAATGGGAAGCTTGCGGAATCTGTTTGAACAGTTAAATTCAGCATTTCTCATTTTTTAATACAATAATTTCTGTAAATTTCAGTTTAATTTGTTCACTTGCAGATCATTAATAAAACACAGGAAGAGGTGCATCCAAATATGCACTTTTCTTTCTTCCGAGCAAACGTAAGCCCATGAGGCCCTTTATAATATTTTTAAAGGAATATTGCTATAGTCGGTATTCAAATTTCAAACCTGTCCAGGCTTGCAATTATTCAGTTTAGATCCGGAGATGTATCGAGATCAAAATGAAACAATTAAGGCAGTCCCCTGGTAATACGGTGAGACTTCAAAGCCACATTTCTGGCCTACAATGATTCCCTAATGCGACAAGCACATCCGGTATCTTTATCCCAGCCTTATAATCCAGTGGTCTGAAGCCGTATCTGGTTCTCTTTAAAATTTCTCCAGATTTCCGGCACTTAATCTATGCAATTCTCATTTATTAAATCATTGAGAATCAGATGCTCTCTGCTCTCAGAACTATATGTCTGGGATGGGATTTGAGAATTTGCTTCCCTGCCTCAGTAGTATCTTTGAAAGGCTTGCTGGATGTGAAGTCCTTGAAAGATTCAATACTATCCCACTCTGTGAAAATCATGAATTCCCCCGGTTGATCAACATCCCTGTAAAGTTTTGCATCCTTTATACCTGAGTGACCTGTTTTTAGATACTTTACAACCTCCTTAAAAGTTGTCTCAAACTCATCCTCCTTTCCAGGAATCACAGAATAGAAGAATCCAACATTGATCATAATTTATAATTCATTCACACCTTAAATAGTTGGTGAGTATGGATGATAAACAGCGTTTACCAGTATGATTATTCGTTAATCATCTCAAGAACTGTTAAAGATGATTTCTGACATATAAATTTCTACACTAATATATAACTTAATAGATAATATCTTTAGTGTAAAGGACCTTGCAGAACTCCCCCTTGAGAGATGCTATTGCAGAATCGTGCACAAGTTGAGAGCCTATAGTTGATCCGTCTGCAGATTTCCTGTCAAATGCAGCGCAGGCGTCATATATGAGCGATGTGTTGAATCCATAATCTGATGCCATTCGAACTGAGGTGCTTACACAGTGGTCTGTAGCTATACCCATGAAATAAAGTTCTGGCCTTTCAAACGACTTGAGCATTTCAAGAAGTTCTGTGCCTAAGAAAGCACTGTGTACGTGTTTTGTTATAATGGCCTCATTGCCAAGGGGCTGCGCTTCCCTGAAGAACTGGAACCCGGGCTTTCCTGCCTTAAGTGGCGATGACTCACTCATGGAGTCATGCCTTACATGAATTATGCTCCCACCAGATCGACGCCAGTACTGCATAAGTTTCGATACATTGCTTTCGAGATCAGGGTTGTTCCTGTTACTGTACTTGCCTTCCATGAAGCCTTTCTGAATATCAATGGGAATGAGAATAGAATTTCTCCCTATATCCATGTTGCAGAATACTGCTCTGGATTATTAATTTAAAGTACTTCCTTCCTGAGATCCAATTGCGCTGTTCTTTTTCTCTCCAGGCAACATTATACCGGATAGCAGGCCCAATAATGATGTGGCTAATATGAAAAGCCAAAGCAGATAAATATCCATGTAGTAAAGTTCAACCATCGGAAAGCTCACCACAATGAAAGCAATTGCAACAAGTATCCTCTGGAAAGATGCATATATCCCCCTGTTCTCCTTTCCAACCATTCTCACTTCATATCCCAGGGCCCCGGATGTTGGAAGAGGGCCCGGGATCATTACGGCCACTGATGCAAAATATAGAATTCTATTTCCTGAAATTGTTGAAATGAATATCAACAGATACGAGAAGACGTCTATGATGCTTATCATTATTACATATGCCTTTCCATTGTTGGGGAATTTTTGAAGTACAGATTCCGCGAGCTTTCCGAATGGTATAGAGGCAGCAAAGACAGCCGCCAGCAGCAATATGGGGACCTCAGGGCCCAGGCCCAGACTTACTCCTGTCAGAATAAAATAGTATGAAAAACCATAGAACCCTATAGCCATAAAAATTTTTCCAGCATAGATAGGAATAAGGAACCTCCTTCTTGAACTGAGGTTTCGCAATCCCTGTCTCAGAGACTGGGAGGCAATGCTGGAAACCTGGAGTGCCATGCCTGTTCGGCTGTCTCTGTACAGAACAGTGAAAACAAGTGATACGGATATTATCAGAAGTGTGGGAAATATGATGTACGCATATCTAATGGATGAAGTTTCACCTATGAAATATGCCACGACCATTGCCAGGGCCCCCCCAACCATCTCCATTGTGAGTATCCTAGCATAATTGGAACCCATAAGCGAGCTCCTTACAGCCTTCCCTATAAAAGAGTTCATTGATGATCTGAAAGCGTTCTGGCTGGCAATGGCTATCAAAATCGCCACTGGTATTGCAAATATGAGGCCATCACGGAATAGTGCCCCGGATAAGGAGAGCACACCAATGGAAACTGAATATACTATGGATCCGACAACCATAATTGAATAGCTATGCCCTCTATCAATTGCCCGCCCCTGTGGAATCAGTATTGCCAGTAGTGCCAGCTGGCCAAGGGAAACTCCCAGAGCTCCCCAGTAAAGTGATACACCCTCCCTCTCTAGAAGCAGATAGAGTGTATAGCCAAACAGAGTCATCAGAAGAGAATAGAAGAGATTTACAATGGAAAGGCCCGTAACGAAAGGGTTTATGCCATTGCTCTTCGGATTTGAAAGGTCTGGTTCAGACAATTAACACGTCAAACACCAATAATATATATTATTCTTTTTCATTTTCAAGATACAGGTATATTATTGCCCTAATCCTTGGGTCATGTGATAAAATGGTTCAGTTCTGCTGGAAAATTATCAACATTTATTATATTGTCACCCCCCATACTTGGGCCAATGTTGTACACACCACTAAAATTCTGGTAGGGCATTCGCCCGGCGACCATAACATATTGCCCCCCCGACTTCTGGAACAAACTGAATCTTGAAGAGTTCGGGTCGACCACATTCTGGGAAATCTCCAGGAATGATACAAGTTTATCAGCAGTAAGTTCCGGACTGACAACGACCTTTGATGCACCCGCTACAAGGGAATCAACAAGGTCTCCAACCCTGAATATCAGATTAAACACTGTAAACTCAAAAAATTTGGACAGTTCATTGTATATTTTGAAATTAGTCTTTCCGTCTATTATGGAATCCAGATCGCAGACCATAATCTCTTCAATCCCCTCCTTCATGAGATCATAGGCAGTCTTTCGGCCAACAATCTCTTTCTTTCTAATTACCACAGACGGAATGTGCACTTTCATAGCATGTGAAGATTATATTTTAATTCTGGCTTAAGTGACAGAGATTGACATTGTCTTTTATTGTCTTCTAGAATTATAATATATGACTGTGCAACATAAATATATTATTTTTAAAGTGACTTATTAACTCCCAAAAAAGAGAATTGCAATAATATAAATATCTATTAGGTATTATATTTTATAATGTTCTCCAATGCCAGGTCATATGTTGTTAAATTCGAAAAAATAATGGTCCCTATGGCCAAAGGCCAGCAATCCCGCTTGCCTTTAGAAATCGCTTTTTATCTGGCAGGAAAGTACTCCGGTGAAATAACTGCACTGACCATAAAGGAGGAGATGAAGGAACTCACATGGAGCGACAAGGTTAGAATAATAACCAACGCATACGAGGATGGCAAAGACCGCAATATCAAGGTTGTGCCCAGGGTAAGGACGGCAAGGAACATAAAAACTGGAATCGTAGATGAACTCAAGGAGAAGAATTATGATCTTGTCCTCCTGGGAACGCACAGGAGGAGCGGAATGTCCGGCAGCACTTTCGGATCAATAGGGGATTATGTCATAAAGAATAGCACGACACCTGCCGTTATATTCAGCATAAAGAGAAATGAACTTCCATACAGGAATATACTTCTACCGGTGGCAGAAACAATAAACAACAGAATGGCAGTCTCCTTCGCCCTTCATCTGATGAAAAGCTCGAATGCATCTCTGACTATCTTGGATCTCAGAAAGTTTGATGAAAAGAGAACTCACGGTTTTCAGCACCTTTTTGACAACCTCGGGGAGATTCACACTAGGTTTGGAGACGGAATCACTGTGGTCAGGGGAGGAGACAGCGGAACAATTACAAATCAGATAAACGGTGCTATTAGAGAGTACAGTGCTGATCTTCTTGTACTTGGACTTCGGTTTTCTCAGGACAGGAAAATAAGGGTTAACTCGACACTGAAGGCTCTTATTAAGGAATCACCAATTGACACGGCTGTACTGAGAAGATAGCCTGAAACCCTGCTGCCCATGGTGTCAGTAGCCCTTTATAGCCCCGTTGCCTATTAGCAGATTCAGTATTGCAAGGTTCAGCTGGACTGTATTAACATAATAGGACCCGAAGAGTGGGAAATTCTGCTCGACGTACTTTGAAACCGTTTTGTTCAGGAATGACTCAAGAGACGAGTTGCTCACATTCTTCCCTGCAGCAAGAAGGATAGAATGGAGGGAACCGGTTATACGAGGTATCTGATCCTGTGCCCCCAGGAGAGGTATATCTGGATCAACTCCAGAACCTGAATAGGATACCATTGAATATGGAATTTTTGAAATGTTTACAGTTGGGTTATCGCTGATGAATTTGCTTATAAGGTTCCGTGTCTGGTTCAGAGTCTGATTCGCATCAAGGGCATATGGGCCGGAGCCTGAACCAGTGTAGTTATAACCTGTCGCAGAAGGCCTGGGCTGGAAGAAATAGGATTCGTTGAATGCCTGTGCCAGCAGATACGAACCATATACTGTACCGTTCTCCTGTATCAGAGATCCGTTGGCCTGGAATGGATCCAGGCCCTCTGCCGCCAGTGATGAGACCGTTGGATATACGAACCCGAGAATAAACATGAAAAGGGCAGCGAATGCAAAGAGCTTGATAACGGATTTAGGCTTCACCAGTGTACACCTCCTGCTACCAGGATTAGATAGATCACCTTAATAACTATGAAGGGAAAGATGACTCCTCCTAGCCCATAGATGGTTATGTTTCTCTTGAGCAGGTCATTTATGGAGGTAGGTTTGTATCTTACACCCCTCAGAGCCAGAGGAATGAGCATCAGCAGAATAAGGGTGTTGAATATGAGGGCTGAAGTTATAGCAACAAGCGGATCTGTAAGGCCAAGTATGTTGAGGAATCCAAGCTGGGGGAACACACTGAATATGGCAGGCACTATTACGAAATACTTGGAGAAGTCATTAGCCAAACTGAATGCTGTCAGTGAACCTCTTGTTATGAGTATCTGCTTCCCCAGAAAAATAACATCCATCAGCTTTGTTGGGTCACTGTCCAGATCCACCATGTTTGCCGCCTCCTTTGCGGCCTGTGTTCCGCTGTTCATTGCCATTCCAACATCGGCCTGTGCAAGTGCAGGAGCATCATTTGTCCCGTCACCCACCATTGCCACCATCCTCTGCCTGTCCTTCTCCCGGAGAACAACGTTGTACTTGTCCATGGGGGTGCTGTTCGCAACATATTCGTCGATGCCGCTCTCCTTAGCTATATACGCGGCGGTTATGTCATCATCACCGGTGCACATAATTGTCTTGATGTTCATTTTTTTCAGAAGTTCAAGCCTCTGTCTGATGCCTGGTTTTAACATATCGTTTAATTCGATTACTCCAAGGAATTCTCCATTTCTTGCAACTGCTAGAGCAGTTCCTCCACGGGCCGATATGCCATTGCAGAGACCTTCAAGATAAACATCAGATATATTGTACTTCGCCTTTATGGACTTGAGTGCGCCCTTAACGATCTCTTCACCTGAAGATTTGATTCCACTGTACTTGGTCTCAGCTGAAAACGGAATGAAATCGTACCCTTCCAGGTCCTTCATATCTGCAGTCACTCCTTCTGAGGAAGCAAGCTTCACGATGGACATTCCCTCTGCTGTCTGGTCCTTCAGGGATGCAATGGCACAGGCACGAACAAAATCAACGTATTCAACACCTTTCTTAGGATAAAATTTCACCGCTCTCCTGTCTCCCATCGTAACAGTACCTGTCTTGTCAAGAATGATCGTATCAATGTCACCGGCGTTCTCCACAGACTTGCCGCTCTTTGCTATTATATTATACTGGGCAATTTTGTTGATTGAAGCTATTCCTATTGCTGGAAGAAGCCCTCCTATGGTTGTTGGAATAAGGGCGATAAGAAGGACTATGAAAATTACAAGATTTGGAGTAACAGATAGATAGCCGGATTCGGCGAAGACCGCGCTAACAACTACCAGGAAGACCAGAGTAACCCCGCTGAGAAAAACTGTGAGTGCGATTTCATTTGGTGTCTTCATTCTCTTGGAAGATTCCACAATGTTGATCATCCTGTCAAGGAAGGTTTCTCCAGGATTGCTTGTAACCTTA
>DAHWLW010000046.1:0-16755 GCA_027343465.1 Thermoplasmatales archaeon
TTCAGACATAGAAAGGGGAGTCGTGATTGCAGAGCTTGAAATACGCTCAAGAAGATCAGTTGATATATTTGAGTTTGAAAATGGTCTGATAAAGAGAGAACGTGAGTACTATGACGATACCCTCTGGTTGGAATCCGAGGATAAACCTTAAAAAATTCTCGAATCCGGGGCAAACTTGGTATAAACTATGCTAACAGAATGGACCGGTCGGGATTTGAACCCGAGGCCTCCTGCTTGCGAAGCAGGCGATCTACCGCTGATCTACCGGCCCTTTTAGCAAAGGTAATTCTACCAATTGCTTAAATAACTAGGTGATATTTTACTCCATGTCTGATGAGTCAAAGGCTGAGGCTATCAAGCCTAGGGAGTATCAGATAAACCTCTTTAATGTTGCCAGGAAGAGGAACACCCTAATTGTTCTCCCAACAGGCCTTGGAAAGACTCTGATAGCGGCCATGGTTGCAGAGGATGTTTTAAACAGGGGAGGGAAAGTAATCTTCATGGCTCCAACTAAACCACTGGTTTCACAGCATATGGAAACATTCAGCAAATATCTCAACCTTAAGCCGCCCGATATATTTTCATTCACCGGCGAAATTGATTCAATGGACAGGAGATTTTACTGGACAAGAAGCAGGGTGATCGTCTCCACACCACAGGTGGTATGGAATGACATGAAACGCGGAGACCTTGACATATCCAGTTACGGCCTTCTTATATTTGACGAGGCGCACAGGGCTACTGGAAACTACTCATATGCATTAATATCCAGAAAATTCCTTGAGACAAGGAGCCGGTTGACTCTTGCAATGACCGCAAGCCCCGGAGGCTCCAGGGAAAAACTAGATGAGATTAGGGAAAACCTCGGGATAGAGGAGGTTCTCATCAAATCTGAGACGGATCCGGATGTTTCTCCCTATGTTGGAGGTATCACAGTGAAGACAATCAACCTGGACTTGCCTCCGGAATTGAAAGATATAGGAAAAATACTCAGATCTATAATGGATCCTATACAGGAAAAGCTTAGGCAGGCCGGAATCATAAGATATAACAGGGCTTCCAGGAAGGAACTGGCTTCAAAGGTTCCGCAGCTGGTAGAGAGAGCAAAGGCCGGGAATCCTGCCCTTTTCAGCCTTATTCCATATGTCACAGCTCTGATAAGGCTTGACTATGTTATGGAATATATAGAGTCGCAGGGTGCATCAGTTGCCTACCAGTATCTTAAGAACATTCTGGAAAGCGAGGATAATTCAATTAAGAGGACAGCCAGGATACTTGAGAAGAATCCGGCTACAATGGATCTGCTCAATTCACTTGAAAAGGCTTCCATGGACCAGGATTCCAACCCTAAGCTTTCAAAGGCTCTTCAGCTATGTGAAGAGAAGATTTCATCCAATCCTGAGTCAAGAATAATCATATTCACCCATTTCCGTAAAACAGCATCAATTGTGAATGATTATCTTGAGAAACATTCAGCTCTAATAAGGCCTGTGAAGTTTGTAGGGCAGGCCTCGAAAGAGGGTGACGCAGGGATGAGCCAGAAGGAGCAGGATGAGATACTCTCAAAATTCCGCTCCAATATTTATAATGTGCTTGTTGCCACTTCCGTGGCAGAGGAAGGCCTTGACATACCTTCCACAGATCTGGTTATATTCTTTGAACCAGTGCCGTCAGAGATCAGAACAATACAGCGGCGAGGCAGGACAGGCAGGATGAGGGCAGGGGACGTTTACATCCTCATGTATTCAGGCACGAGGGATGCCGGATATTACTATTCAAGCAGAAAGAAGGAAGCAACAATGGGCAGGAACATAGAAAGGACCGTGGCAAAGATAGAAAAAGACACATCTAGAGCTAGAAAAGAACCAACAAACCTGGATGACTTTTTCTGACTTTTCAGTTGAACTGGCTCCCTATGCTTGCTAGCCTTGCCAGGAGGGCATCCATCTGTATCAGATCTGTGGCCCCTTCCACAAGCCTGAATTCAGCCTCACCAAGTGCCATTATTACCTGAAGCTTCTGCTTTGGAGGAACTTTCTCCCTTCTTATTGAACTGTGCAGGCCTTTTATTATATCTATACCGGACAAACCACGGTCTATGACCATCTGGTCAAGGTCCTCCCTTGCCTCATCGAAGGCACCAGAGAGTGCCTTGGAGAGGAGCATCCTGAAATCCTTCGGGTTTGCCATACCTGCGATCTCGTATATTCTTGCAGCACTGATCTCCCCGGAATTGCTGATTGTCTGAAGCACGTTGAGTGCCTTCCTCAGATCTCCTTCGGAAATTGAGTATATTGCTTCCATAGAATCTTCGCCGAGTGTGAATCCCTCATCTTTTGCTATCTGTTCAAGCCTGGCTTTCATCGAATTATAGTCTATGGGCTTGAACCTCATAACCACAGTCCTGGACTGGATTGGGAGAATAATCTGGGAAGAATAGTTGCAGGAAAATATGAATCTTGTAGCTGACGAATAAATTTCCATAGTTCTCCTGAGTGCAGCCTGAGCCTCCTGTGTGAGCTGGTCAGCCTCATCAAGGAATATTATCTTGAATCCCAATGGATTTGAAGGCCTTATTCTTGCAAAGTCCTTTACGTTCTCTCTGATGACATCTATCCCTCTTTCATTTGATGCGTTGAGTTCAAGGAAATTCTGTCTCCAGTCCTCGCCAAAAAGTTCCATGGCTATTGCTATTGCTGTTGTTGTTTTTCCAGTTCCTGCAGGACCGGCGAATATTAGGTGTGGAAGTTGCTTATGATCCACGAATGATTTGATCTTTCTTATATTTGCATCCTGTCCGACTATCTCTGAAAGTTTTGATGGCCTGTATTTCTCTATCCAGATGTCAATCATTTTATGTCTCCAGACTTTTATGCGGGAAATCAGGGGATTTATTCCGAATCATGGAACCCTATTCCTGCCTCTTTATCCTTGAAATCATTTATTATGAAGTCCCTTTTAATTTTTGCTTATAAATCCATATCAATGCTTTCAATATCCTTCAGGGAAGTTTAATCATAGCATTGATTATACAGAGGTATGGGTCAAGTTCCTCGCATAGTTGTAATGGCATCCGGGGAGGGAACAAATTTTCAGCGAATCGTTGATTCTATCTCAGATGGTTCATTAAAGGCAAGGATAATTGCTCTCATTTCCAACAGACCGGATTGCGGCGCTGCAAGAAGGGCGAAAGAATATGGAATACCCTCCTATCATTTCAGCTGGAAATCAGAGTCAGATTCCAATTTCAGTAACCTTTCCTCGCATCTTCTTAACTTAAAACCTGATCTGATAGTTCTTGCTGGGTTCATGAGGATACTTCCTCCAGAAATAATATCTGTGTTCAAAATGAAGATTATAAATACACACCCCTCACTTCTTCCATGCTTCGGAGGAATGAATTTTTACGGAGAAAAAGTGCATAGTGCCGTCATAGACAGCGGCGCTAAATTCAGCGGATGCACAACGCATTTTGTCACAGGTGAGGTGGATGGCGGCCCAATAATTTCACAGGCTGTTGTTCCCGTCTTAGACAGTGACTCCCCCCAGTCTCTGGCAGAGCGGGTAAAGGAGGTGGAGCATCAGAACCTTATTTCAAGCGTTAAACTGGTTCTGTCAGGGAATTTCAGGGTTGCCGGCAAGAGAGTCGTGAGGCTTTAAACATTATCAGGAAGATTGCTGTGGTCAGGAGATGGAGGTGGATTTTTCGTCCTCCAGCGATTGTATGCAACCAGCAGGAATACAAAGGCAACAATGCCCATGAATATTTCATAAAGCAGGGCTAGACTTGTTGGGGCTTCCATTGCTGAATTTACTATATAGAGAGAAGTAAATCCATTGAAAAGCCAGTGTATGGGTATATCCATGTAAACACCAAATTTAAGGAACCCCACGGCAAGGATGACAGCCACAGGAAGTACAGTTATTATTTTTCCCCAGCTCCAGAGGCCGTATGCTTCGTGTGCGTATGCGAATAGAATGCTGGTGGCAGCGATCATTATATAGTCAACCTTTCCGAATTTTTCACCATATTTTCTTCTGACATGCCCAGGAATGAAGAACACCTTTACGTAGTCAACCCACGATTCTGGGTGATACCTTCTGAGCAGGACCACAGCCATAAGGCCAAGAGGTATGATCCTGAATCCAGTTTCCTCAGCAAAGGGTGCATATATAAGGGAAAGGTAAGTTTCAAACGGATGTTGTTCCAGTGATGTCTGAATAGAGGTACCCCCTATAGGAACCCCTAATGCTTCCAGGATGATTGTGAGAAAGAGGGTAATGGTGAGGCCGAATGCTGCCATAGCAGCGTAGAACTGAACTGGCGAGGAAAGGAACCCCTCACCCCTCCACTTTATGCTTACATATATCATGGCCCCGAAAAAAAGAAGATAAAGCACAAAGACAATGGGGTAGAGATATAAATCACTCAATATATGTATGGGGACCTCAAGAAGCAGGATGAAAAAGTATGGGTAACTTACCTGTGAAAAATGGCTGATCCACTGAGGTGAGTATATACTATAAATTGAGATCAGGAGAAACAGAAACGCTACTGCCCATCCTATGTAGAAGACTACTTTAAAGAATAAGTCGCCAGGAAAAGCCCTTTCCAGGGTCTCTGTTTCAGGCATGCAGCGTCATGCAAACAAATGGATAAAAAATTTTGGTGAAGTTCAGTCCAGAACGAATTTGTAACCATATTCTATTATTCCGGACTTCCCTTCCTGGCTTATCTTTCGGAATGCTGAGTGGACCCTGCCCCCTATCTCCACTTCACCTGGATCGCAGTCCACAATCTGACCGGTTATTGAAGGCCCCTCGTCAAGTTTGATGATGGCAAGGACATATGGCCTCTGCCTCGTGAACGCAGGAGGTGCATCATGCACAACCGTGAACGATTCAATCTCGCCCTTTCCACTGAGTGTGAAGGGCTTCATTTTCCCTATGGAATCTCTGTGGCAGATTGGGCAAACATCTCTTGGCGGAAAGTAGACTCTCTGGCAGTTTCCACACCTGTGAGCTACCATTCTGTACCTGTGTTCAGATTCTCTCCAGAACCTTGACAGCTCTCCCATCTACTCACCCCCCAGAATGTGGACAACAGAATTGGAGCCTGTCCCACCCATATTATGGGTCATGGCAACCTTTGCCCCCTTTACCTGTCTGTCTCCTGCTTTTCCCTTGAGCTGGTTGTAGGCCTCCACCAACTGGCCTACTCCTGTAGCGCCCAGAGGGTTGCCTTTCGCCTTCAATCCTCCAGAAGGGTTTACAGGGATAGATCCCTTAAGTGAGATCTCCTCGTACACCAGATTCTTAGCTTTTCCTCTTTCAGCGAATCCCAGTTCCTCAAGTTCAAGAAGGCCATAGATGCTGTATGAGTCATGAAGTTCAACCAGGGAAATGTCACTGTTTTTAATTTTGGCTTTTTCAAGTGCCTTTCTGCCTGCCATCTTAGCTGAATCAAGGCTGTAGAGGCTCTTTCTGCTGTGTACTGCCAGGTAATCCTGTGCATCTGCAGATGCCAGTATTTTTACCCCATCGATTTTGTTCCTTTTAACATATGATTCGGATGCGAGTATCACCGCTGCTGCACCATCACCCATGGCACTGCAGTCCATTAGATTTAGAGGCTCTGCAATGTCAGTTGCCTTCATAGCTTGTTCAAGGGTTATCTTGTTTCTGTAATGTGCATTTGGGTTCAAGCTTGCGTTTGCATGGTCATTTACAGATACCATAGAAAGGGCTTCCTTCTCCACATTGAAATCATTCATGTACCTCCGTGCGGTGATAGCTGCAAGTGCAGCCGGAGTGGCTCCGAAAAACGCTTCCCATTCCCTGTCCAGGACAGAGCTTGTCAAATCAAGAAGTTCCGAACCAAAAATATCTGTCATCTTCTCCACTCCTCCAACCATGGCAACATCAAACTCTCCTGATTTTATTCCAAGGTAGGCCTGCCTCACTGCTGCCCCTCCAGAAGCCGTGGATGCCTCTATCCTTATTGCAGGAATATGGTATTCTGCAATTCCTGCGAAATCAGCAAGAAGGTCACCTATATTCTCCTGCCCGCTGATAATTCCTGCCAAACTGTTGCTGCCGTAAAGCACCTGTACATCCTTCGAAAATATGCCTGCATTTTCTATTGCTCTCAGTCCTGCCTCAACAGCCAGTTCCCTCAGAGACTTCTCCCAGAGTTCACCGAATTTTGTCTCTCCTGCACCTATAATGTAAACATCACTCAATTCCTTCACCCATCACAATTTTTCCCTTGTTTTTTGCATAAAGAGCATAATCCAGCCACCTTATATTGCTAAGCATCTCCTTTATTGTTGGAGCTGCATTTCTGTCAAATTCTTCAATTCTATCTGTAACTGTTAAGTCAAAGGCATCTGAACCTGCGCCTGATCCAAAGGAAACTGCAAGTATTCTGTCCCCTGCCTTGGAAATATCGAGGATAGAGGAGAGGCCAGTCATTGTCGCGGCAGAATATGTGTTGCCGATCACAGGTGTCAGAAGGCCATCCTTTATCTGTTTGTCATTAAATCCAAGGGTCTTTGCCGCCCTTGAAGGAAACTTTCCGTTAGGCTGGTGAAAAACTGCATAGTCATAGTCTTCAGGTTTCGTTTTCATCTTTTCCATCATATTTCTTGCAGCAGAAAGAGTATGTCTGAAGTAAGCAGGTTCGCCTGTGAAACGTTCACCATGGGTAGGATAAGGTTGGCCCTCCCTCCTCCAGAAATCCGGGGTGTCTGATGTGACAGACAGGGTGCCGTTAATCTCTGCAATTGTGTTTTCCTTTCCAATTATCATGCATGTTCCTCCTGCAGATGCAGTATACTCAAGCGCATCTCCGGGTGCTCCCTGTGAGGTATCTGCACCTATGGCCATACCATATTTTATATATCCAGCATCAACCATTGCCTTTACATTCTGCATTCCTGCAGTTCCTGCCTTGCAAGCAAATTCGTAATCGGCAGCGAACAGGGAGAAATTTGTGCCAATAGCTGCAGCCACTATAGTGGCCGTAGGTTTAACGGCATAAGGATGTGATTCCGATCCCACATAGATTGCACCAATTTCGTCCGGTCGGACTTTAGATCTCTTCAGTGCATTCCTGGCGGCCTCAACAGAAATTGTGGCCACATCCTCGTCTGGAGCCGGGACAGATTTGCTCAATACGTATATCCCATTCTTTATGGAGTCAACGTCCTCCCCCCATACCCTTGCGATTTCCTCTGGCTTTATCCTAAATCTGGGTATATAGGAACCGTAACTTACTATTCCTGACATAATGTACTGTCAGTCGTAGGAGATATTTAATAATTTCACGAATCGGCATTAGACATATGCCGATTAATTTACCGCAGGCATTGAAAATTACTTCTGAACAAGAAATGAAACATTATAAATATGCACAAATAATTACTTGAAAAGGGGAACAATGGCTGGACTAAATGTGAACGAGCAGAAGGTTTACGACGCGATAAAGAAGCTTGGCGCTACATCAGAGGATAAGATGAAATCCGCCGACGACATCATGAAATCTGCCTCAGTGGGTAAAGCTATTGTAACAGCAGCCCTTCAGTCTCTGAGCCAGAAGGGTCTGGTTAAGAGGGTTGCCAGACAGAAAAGTGCAGGTTATTACGTTACAAAATGATGGAGTTTTCTACTTTTATTTCATAGAATACGTTTATATTTTAAGAAGTCATATTATCTTCCCTGAGCTTCCTGCATATTGACATACATAGGAATATGACAGGAAAATCAGATATAGTGGGAGTGCGTATTAAAGGGTGAAATATGACATCGCTTGTGCTTAATGTCGACAGGGACAATGACTACGGGGAAAAAGTAGGCATTGAAGGCCCAGTCGTTGGTTACGAGAACTGTTATAAGGCGGCCTTAAAGCTTATAACTTACGACCCTGAAGACTCGGATGCCAACGCGCTTTTTGGAGCCATTAAGCACTATGAAGAACTTTTCAAGAAAGGGGAAAGCGTTGAGATCGCCATGATCACTGGCGATTCAGATGTTGGGCCGGTTTCTGATGAAAAAATAGGCAAACAGCTTGATACCCTATTTTCAGAGGGAGGAATTGATGATGTCATTCTGGTCACTGACGGGGCCGAGGATGACTATATTGTTCCACTGATCCTTTCAAGAAGAAAGATAAGGTATGTCAACCATGTAATTGTAAGGCACAACCAAAACATTGAATCAATGTATTATTACATTGTCAAGGCTCTTAAGGACAAGGGCCTGATAAACAAGTTCATAATCCCTCTGGGTCTCATACTTCTAACATACGGACTTGTATCTTTCGGTTTCTCTGTATACGAGGCAGTTACTAAGGCTTCAATTCTAAATCCAGGAAGTTTTGCAGTTACTCTGGTCACAATAGTTCTTGGAAGCTATATGGTGGAAAGAGGATTCGAAATTGGGAAATCACTGAAAAATCTTCTCCTGGCAGTAAGGGATTATGCCCAGGAGACGAGAGTGGTTTTCCTCTCATATGTTATATCTGCAAGCCTTATTTTTGTTGGAATTGCATCAAGCTATGTCATAACATCCGCGGATCATGTGACTCCACTTGATGGAGTACTGATATTTTTGTCACTGTTTGTATGGTGGCTCTACGGGGCTTTCTTCGCTCTGGAAGCAGGTTCCGCTGTGGAGATGTATATAAATAGAAATTTCAACGGCATATTCAGAATCATATATGGTCTTATGTTCTCTCTTTCTGTGGCATTCATTCTCTTTGGTATGCTTAACTATATCCGGTACGTCCTTTCTTATATTTCATTCTCAGCAGCAATAGTAAGCATATTCTTCCTTGTTTTGGGCCTGATTATAGCAATGCTCTCTTCAATGGTTCACCGCTATTTTGCAGATAGGGGTGACATCACAAGTATTGTGCAGAGCGGAAAAAATACCTCTGAGAACAAATGAATCTGAAGGAGTGGTTCCCCCTTTACAGCGAGATTTGCAATAGCCTCTCCATTGATCCTGTATCAGATTTTATTGCTTCTGTAAGGTTATCCTCAATGATTGGCCCCAGGAATATAGATATCCCAGAGGAATTCAAGGACAGGGAAGTTTCCATATTCGGGCCATCCTTGAACATTCGCGAGGCGACTGGAAGAAATGACCTAACTATAGTAGCGGATTCTGGTATTGAAAAGTTTCTTTCCATTTACCGGAGGAATCCAGACATAATTGTAACAGATCTGGATGGTGGTATTCCATTGATAAAAAAGTGCAATGAAGAAGGGACATTTCTTTTTTTACATGTGCATGGAGACAACCAGCACCTGGTACGGGAATTTGTTCCAAGCCTGAATGCAAACTTTATCTGCACTACACAAAATTTTCCCTTGCACAACGTAATGAATTATTACGGTTTCACAGACGGGGATAGGGCTGTTTTTATATCAATGGCAATGAAGGCCTCATCTGTCACCATTCATGGCTTCGATTTTTGTTCGCCAGTGATAAAGCCATCGATTGATCTGGAGAGAAAAAAGAAAAAATTGAAAATTGCATCATCTCTGGTATCCATGGCGGACAGAGAGATGAAATCAAGTGGTCTTTCTGGCGTCAGGTTTTTCGATAATAATGTACGGGTGTGAATAGACTGGGACAAAATTGCATGCATCCTTGCGTAGACAGTGTTCCAGGTCCTTTCTATAACCAAGCATCCGCATTCTTCTGGCCCCTTTAGACTTTCTAACTTTATCAGCAACTTCCGAAAAATCCGGATTCTTTCCCTCTAGAAGGTCTCTTAGGTAACCAGCAAAGTAATTATCCTCATCAGCAGGCCCGTCTGGTCTGTTTGAAACAATGATAGAGACTGAATCCTCTGATGAAAGCTCCCTGACAACGGCGGATACGTTCACAAAAGAGCCCAGAATAATCTTTCCTGTGTTCTTTATTTTCTGAAGAACTAATGTACCATTGGTTGATGTGAATACAACGGTCTTTCCATTGAGGTCGGACTTTAAAATTTCATAAGGGGAATTGTTTAGGTGAAACCCCCTTATTCTAATCCCCCATCTTTCCCCAACCAGAACGGAATCGGTATGTTTCTCATGAAACTCCCTGGCGGCTCTAATAGAGTCAGTGGGGTAAACCATGGTTGCGCCTCCGAGAAAAATATATGGTATAGTTGTCGTGGATCTGAAGATATCCACAAGAACCTTTGTGGATTCAGGAAAATCGTCAGTCTTTCTCCCATCAATTATTTCTACATTCAACTCAAGCCTATATTGACGTTGAAATAAAATCTTGCCATCCCATTCAAAGGACACAACAAATAGAATGAATGGACCTTTCAGATAAAAAGGTTAAAAAGATGTTAATGATTCTGGATAACTTTAATGGTGTAAAATCATGGCACAATCAGTAGGCGCAATGGTAGAAGGAGGAAAAGCATCGTCTGGCCCGCCTCTTGGGCCGGCACTTGGCCCACTAGGTCTGAACCTTGCGCAGATCATAAAGGAGATAAATGAAAAGACAAAGGACTTTGCAGGAATGCAGGTTCCAATCACAGTAACTGTGGTGGATCCAGCCACAAAGAAGTATGAGATATCCGTTGGAATACCTCCAACTTCTGCACTTATAAAAAAGGAGATGGGTATAGAGAAGGGAGCATCAAAGAAGAAAGAGGCAGTTGCTGGCAACGCTACTCTCGAGCAGATAAAGAAGGTTGCACAGATGAAGGTTCAGAATATGCTGGCCAAGGATCTTAAGGCAGCTGTTCTTGAAGTTCTGGGTTCCTGCGTCTCTCTTGGCGTAAATGTTGAAGGAAAAGACCCCAAGGAGTTACAAAGGCTTATAAAGCAAGGAGAGATTTCGATTTAAGCCTGTAGGAGAGGCTTCGGTCTCGCTGGGACTACAGAGGTGCTAATTTTATGGCAAGCAAAGATCAGTTGGTAACATTGATAGACGATCTCAAGAAGAATTCCGGAGAGCGCAAATTTCTGGAGAGCCTGGAGATAGCTGTCAATATGAAAGAAATTGACCTCAGTGATCCGAAGAACAGGATCAACGAGGAGGTAATTCTGCCAAAGGGCAGAGGAAAAGAGCTTAAGGTTGCTCTTATAGGCACTGCTGAAATGCAGCAGAAGGGTAAGGATGGCACTAATCTGATTTATGGGCCTGAAGATATATCTAAATTTGCCGAGAATAAAAGGGAATTCAAGAAACTTGCCAATGGAATAGAATTCTTTGTGGCAGAATCAACTCTTATGGCCAATATAGGTAAGTCTCTTGGAACAGTTCTTGGTCCAAGAGGTAAGATACCAAAGCCTCTACCGCCAGGTCAGGACCCGAATCCGATGATTACTGCATTAAAACGAACTGTTAGGGCGAGGAGCAGGGACAGGAGGACATTCCACGTTCCCGTTGGGACCAAGGAAATGAGCTCCTCCGATCTGGCTGAAAACATCAGGGCGGTTGTAAAGAGGATTGTTGGAAGACTGGAAAAGGGGTATGGCAATCTTGATTCGGTCTACCTTAAACCAACAATGGGTAAAGCTGTAAAGATTGAACTGGAGATGATGGAATGAGAAGCCCGGCAGCCTGGAAGATACAGAGAGTTGACAGAATGGCCAGGGAGCTTCAGGAGAGCCCGGTCACAGCAGTTGTTAGCATTAAGGGTATACGGAACAATCAGCTTCAGAAGATAAGGAGCGACCTTAGAAACGATCTGAAAATAGAAGTTGTAAGGAACAGGCTATTCCTTAAGGCTCTTGAAAAGGTTAAAAAGGAAAACATTGGCAAACTTCAGGAATTTACTGAAGGCCAGCTTGCGGTTGTCACAACAAAATTCGACCCGTCAAAACTAAACAGAGTTCTGCAGGGGACAAAACAGAAGGCAGCAGCGAGAGGTGGAGAAATTGCCGAGGACGACATTGTCATTCCTGAAATGGCCACAAATTTTCCGCCTGGGCCAATGATTAGTGAATTTCAGAAAGCAGGACTCCAGACAGCAATTGAGAAAGGTAAGATTGTCATAAAAAAGGAAACCGTGTATGTCAAAAAAGGAGAGGCAATTCCTAAGGACAAGGCAAAAATCCTTGAAAAATTGGAGATCCTTCCTGTCACAGTAGGTCTGGATGTAATTGCAGCATACCAGGACGGGCTTATCTTTGATAGAGAGGCCATGTCCATAACCCTGGAACAGATAGTTGGTAACATTGCAGCAGCATTCTCCCAAGCCAAAGGTTTGGCTCTGGAGGCACTGTTCCTTGTACCTGCCATTGTACCGGATCTTATAGTCAAGGCCAGGCTCAATGCAGAGCAGTTAGCCCTTGAAACTGGATATGTGGACGCTTCCAATGTAGAATTATTTATACTGAAAGCTATTAGGGAAGCCACAGCTTTAAACAGCACCATATCCGGCGGGGAGGGTGAAGGCAAAGCACCTGACCGTGATAGCAAAAAGAAGGAAGAGGCAAAGAACGAGCCCCAGGAAAGTGACCAGGATCGTGTGTCTGAGGGACTGAGTTCATTGTTTGGATAAAAGGAGGGAACACAAATGGAATATATATATGGAGCACTGCTGCTACATTCAGCAGGAAAGGAAATAGACGAAGCTAATTTGCAGAAGGTACTAAGTGAGGCCGGAGTAAAGCCAGATGAGGCAAAACTCAAATCTCTCGTTGGAAGCCTGAAAGAGGTCAAGATAGAGGAGGTTCTGAAGAACGCAGCATCCATGGCAGTCGCGCCGCCAGCCGCCCATGCAGAGGCACCGAAGAAGAAGGAAGAAAAGAAAGAGGAGAAAAAGGAAGAGAAAAAGGACGAGGGATCTGAAGAAGACGCTCTTGCAGGACTCAGTTCACTCTTTGGATGAGATAGATAATGGATTACTACGAATATTTGTGGGGTTTGCTAAAATACTGGCTACCCCTTACTTTATTCGTTATTTCGCTCACCATAGATAAAAACATACTTCTTCTTATAATTTCAGTCACGTGGGTCGTTGGAGCGATATTCTTCACAATGCTCACATCTCCTGACGATGACAGAAGTATTAAAAAATATGAGTAAATATTACTCAGGAAACCATTTTTAATTCTTTCATCTTCTGAAGGACTTCAACTGCATGTTCCTTTGGAGAAACCTTAGGGTAGACATGAGCTATTTTTCCTTCTTTGTTTATGAGATATGTAACCCTGCTGGCTGACCTTTCACCAAGAGTCCCATACATCCTGGAAATGTCCTTTTTGTCATCGGCAACCAGTGTGAAGTTCAGGTTGTACTTATCCACAAACTTCTTGTGTGAATTGGCGCCATCCACACTCACACCAAGAACCTTTACTCCATGTTTCTCGTATTCCTGGTAGTTGTCTCTGAAGTTGCAAGCCTCAGCAGTGCATCCAGGGGTGTCATCCTTAGGGTAGAAGTAAACAACAACAGGCTTCCCCCTGAATGAACTGAGCTTTACCTTATTTCCATTCTGATCCACTGATTCAAAATCCGGTGCCATTTCTCCTACTTTTAGAAGTTCCATGAATTTATATTGGCTAAGGGTAAATAAACATGTCTCAAAAGATATGTTACGAAAACTCCTGTATAAGGGAATCATTTGGGTAGTGCAGAAGTTTTACTGCCTCTCCCTTCTTGTCCTTCATTATATCAGATCCGCTCCTGCTTGCCCTTCCAACTGCCAGGTAGTTTCCCTTTGAATCTCTTACGTATACTAAAGATCCTTCAGCAACATCAGGGGAGACATTGATTATGCCCTGTGCAAAAACGTTTGCCCCTCTGAGTATATGCGGAACTGCACCATCGTCTACCGTTATGGTATGAGATTCTGGCTTAATCTCATTTAGAATCACGATGGTAGGTATCATTATATCCTTCTGGAACAGGCATGGCTTTCCATCAATGAAATAACACCGGTCCTTTCTAACCTCCTCGACTTCCATATCTCCAGATGGCAAAGAAAGACCCAGCTCAGAAGTGTTGCTGAGGATTGCCTTAGCCTCTTTCTTGGAAATGAAATGTCTTGCCATATTAATTACCCGAGAAACGGTTTTATTGCGTCAAACAGACCAGGCAGTTTTTCCGGTTCCCCCCTGAGCATATCCGATATTATTCCGGATATCTTAAAAGAGAGTTCTTTCTCATTCTGGCTGAACTGCCATTCTCTGTTTGCGGCTTCTCCAACTGATGAAAGGAACGCGTAAAAGATGGCTCTTCTGTTCATCGAAGTACCCATTATCTTTTCACCCTCCCTCATAGCCCTTTCTTTGCCAGATGTGTAATAATCACCCATAATCTGAAGGAGAAATCTGCTGTCATCGGACCATGGCCTGATGTTGAGTTTTGACATGAAGTCTGAAATTCTGCCCTCTCCATTCAGTGAATCAATCTGTTCAATTGGAGAACCCTTCAGGGAAGATATGAGGGAAGGATCTGCATCAGGGAACATCTCATGTAATATCTCCTTCCCTGAGGCTGGCCATATATGCTCAAGAACCTTCCTTTCCGAGAACGCATCCATATAAAGGCCCTTTCCTGATTCCTCAATAGCCTTCTGAACCAGTGGTTTGGGGACGTATAGAAAATCATGCTTTGATACAAACTCTTCCGGGCTTGGATAGAGTTCTGAACCAATTATGATGTATTTTCCTGCAATTGCCTGTGATAATCTGTAATCCGCTGTTTCTCTGTAAAACGTTCTGTCGTTCATCTTCCCGGAAAGGTATGAATCTACAGCTTTGGCCGGAAATTGATCTGAAGCAACTTCGAGAAAATCCATACTGAAGCGGAAATCATTCTGGAAATCGGGAGTTAGGACATGCTTCATAACAGAATGTACTGTGCTAGAGGAGGAATCAGAACCAAGATTAAGGGAGACTGCTCCAAGATGAGATACTTTGAAGTAGTTTGGGCCTGACCCCACATAAATGTCCGTCCCATCTATAGTGTACTGTATCCCTTCATCTTCCAGAGCGGATTTGAAGAATTCAACATCAGGGCTGGAGTTCTTGCAGCTGCTCAGGAATAAACTCTTTGTAGAATATAATCTAAGGCCCCTGCTGCGTGAGAGAGACGAAAACGCAAGCATTCGCCAGATGGGGTTTGAGAAATGCTGCACCCCTGCAAGAACAAGGGGATCCGTTTCACCTTTCTTTGCATATTCAACAGAACCTAAAGGGGTTTTTACCATACCAAGAAATGGAATCGAATCAGACTCCGATACCTTCTGGGTCTCTGCAACAGCAGACATCAGCTGGTCTGAAGATTTTAGATATTTGGAAAAATCCTTTCCAGATTTAAGTTTCTTTGAATAAGAATTGATTGGGCAGAACAGACCTGGATCAAGACATTGAGGAAGCAGTTTTTCCGGGTCATCAAAGAGTGAGCTTATGGATTCTATAAACAGTTTCTGACTTTCCTTCGATGTGGTCTTCAACCTCATTGAGACTACTTCTCTTCAAGCATCCTTATAGCTTCAGCCCTCACAGTGACTGGAATCGGCACCATAGATTCCACAAGCTGAACTGTGACCTCTTCCTTGGATGAGTCAATCTGCATGATCTTGGCGTGTTCCCCCTTGAACGGTCCATCAATTAGCTCAACAAGTGCACCAAGCTCAAGTCCGCTGACAGCTGGCTTGGGGGTGAGATAATGCTCTATTTCCTCCACCTTGATGTCTCCAACGACACTACCCTTAAAGCCCTTTATTCCCTTGGCGATTACATTCACTCTATCGGGGTGCATAGCTTCAACGAATATGTAACCCTTGACTTCGTATGGGGATATTATGGATAAAATCTCATTTGTTGCGTGCGGGTCTCTCTCCAGCCTTTCGGATTTGTCCTTCTGGCTTCTCTTTTCCAAGTCCCTGGAAACCGGAAATTCATTTCCAACAGTGGTTTTCAGTGCCATTATAACGGGCACAAGGCGAACAGTGAATGACTTGCTGAAACTGTGAATCCCATCCTCCGAAGAAATTGAGACTGAAAAACTTGCCCTGTCATTAATATATCCACCTTTGGGAGTACCTATGACTAGCTCGAATTTCCTTGTAGATTTTGATTCTAAGTCAATATTTTCGGTTATGTCAACAGGATCGATTGGTGAAACAGTATAATCTTTAGTTTTCTGAAAATTAAACTTAATGAACCATTCGACGAGTTTGTCAACCTGCTCAAATCTGGCTTTAATGTTTATCCTGAAGCCTCTCTTCTGGCTCTGTATATTGGAAAGCGTCACCGGAATACTTATTTCCTTCCCTGTTCCAACATTCTGATCGAAAAGATCTATGCCCAACCATTCGTAATTTGTTTTAGTCTCCGCCATTCTGAATTGCATCTCCGTTAAGGTATTTTAAAGTAAACACCCATCATGAGATAGATGAAGAAACCAACCAGTCCAAGGAATACTATGCCAATGCCAGTTATGAGTAAAACCTTGGTGTATTCATCTCTGGTAGGTTTCCTGGCCATCCTGAGAATCCTGGCATATTTGCCATGGCCGATGCCTCCCATCTTTCTCTCGATGCGGTCCTGAATTTCAAACATCTTGTCGTCTAACGTCATCTGATGACCTACTTCAATAGCATAAAAGGAAATAAAACCTTTTGCAATAGATATAAAAAAAGGGATTTTAGGGAGTTTAGTTTGTGCCTATGGCCCGCCGTATTCTAGGAGGTGATCCATCCGCAGGTTCCCCTACGGATACCTTGTTACGACTTAACCCTCCTCACTGACATCAGATTTGAATTTGTCCTCTCGGGCATAC
>DAHWLW010000047.1:0-32264 GCA_027343465.1 Thermoplasmatales archaeon
AAGAAACGCCCCGGTGCCGCGGGTTTATTCTGGACAGGAAAGGGGTGAAGTCGAACGCTAAGGCAATAATAGAGTCAGTGGCCGACACATACTCTCTGGAAAAAATAGTTGTTTGAAAGGAAATGTACAGTATATATTAACAGAAAAATAGTAAATACTTTATATTATAATATATATGCTGGCGGACAACGGAAATAAGCGCTTCTTACGGGTGTGAAATTCTGAATCTTCCTATGTCAATCTTTAAATATCAATGAGTGTTATCAGCGATCAATCAGGCTTAAGCCTGAGTGAAAACAATGGAAGAGATGGACGGAGAGGAAGAACCACCTGATAAGACACCTTTTTTCAGAGCAAAGAATCTGGAAAGAACCCTCCGGCTCAAGAAGATTTTTATAAAGTTCGAAGGGGCTGGTATAACAGGTACACAGAAAGACCGGATATCAAAGCATCATGTCATAAGAGCAAAGGATCTTGGCTATGATACAATTTCCCTTGCCACATGCGGTAATTATGGAGCATCCATATCTCATTTTGCCAATATATATGGATTGAAGTCTGTTATCGCGGTGCCAGAGCAGTATTCCGGAGAAAGAAATCCAGAGATGGAGGCCAACGGGGCCACGATTATGAAGGTAGAGTCCCGGTATGAAGATCTGGTTGAAATGATGAGGGGCCGCTCCAGAGAAGAGTCCTGGTACGATTCAAGCCCAGGTTCGGAAAATTCCGAGGTTGACTTTATCGGGTACAGCTCGATTGCCTATGAGATAGTTTCTCAGCTGGGCAGAAGCCCTGCCTATGTTGCCGTTCCAGTGGGAAACGGAACAACACTGGCAGGTATATATAACGGTTTCAGGAACATGAGGGCCAGGGGGGTGATAAAAAAAATTCCTGTATTCATAGGATCCAGCACCCCCAATGGAAATCCTGTAGTGGAGTCCTGGAAGTCAGGAAAGAGGACGATTATGGAACTGGACCCCTCATCAACTGTTGAAACTCCTGAATCAGAACCCCTTGTCGCATACCGTTCATACGATGGCCAAAGGGCACTGGACTCAATCTACGAGTCCAGGGGTGTTGCAGAGTACGTCTCAGATTTCGAGATGATCAGATATGCCAATCTTCTTGAAAAAACAGAGATGCTTTCAGTCCTGCCGGCATCAGCTTCGGCTCTGGCCGCTGCAGACATGGTTGTACCCAGAAATGCAGATTCAGAGAAAGATATAGTGGTAGTGATAACAGGAAGGTCAAGAAAATGGACAATGCAGTAGTACTTGCGGAGGGTGTCCTGGGAAGCACATATGGAAAAACAGCCAATGGTCTTGTAAGGTACACCAAAAGATACAATGTGAAAGCTGTCATAGATTCAAAGAAAGCTGGCAATGATGCCGGTATGGTCGTTGAAGGCAAGAACAGGGGAATCCCTGTAGTTTCAAACCTCGCCGATTCAATCAGGTACGGTGTGAGCACTCTCGTTGTTGGAATTGCTACAGACGGAGGCTATCTTCCGGCTGAATACAGGGGTGTCATATCAGAAGCCCTGCATGAGGGGTTGAATGTTGTCAGTGGATTGCATGAATTCATATCAGACGATCCAGAGTTCTATGAACTTGCACGCAAACACGGCGTCAGGATTGTTGATGTTAGGAAGATGTTCAGGGACATGAAGATGCCCTTCACCGGAAGGATCAGGGAGGTTAAATCGGCAAGGATTGCCGTTCTTGGAACTGACAGTGCTATCGGAAAGAGGACAACAACTGTTGTTCTGACAAACAGCATGCGAAAGGCAGGAGATAAATCATGCATGATTGGGACGGGCCAGACTGCATGGATGCAGGGTATAGAGCACACTGTTGTCGTGGACTCCATGATAAATGATTTTATTCCTGGAAATCTTGAATGGAACACACTGAAAGCCTGGGATATGGAATCCCCGGATATCATGTTTATTGAAGGGCAGGGTTCTGTTCTTCATCCTGCGTATCCCGGAAGCTTTGAGATAATTGGTGCATGCCGCCCAACAGGAATAATATTGCAACATGCTCCGAAGAGGAAATTCTTCGATGGGTTCGAGGATTTCAGGATCCCGCCGCTTGAAAAATATATTAAAATACTGGAGCTTCTCTCCGGATCTCCGGTAATAGCCATATCGATAAACAAGGAGAATATGACTGAAGAGGAAGTAAGGGAGGCAGTGGGTGATCTGGAATCCCGGTATGGAATCCCCGCCTTCGATCCGCTCTCGGATGATGTTGACAGGGTTTCAAGGACTATTCGGGAAGTTGCAATGCAATGAAAGGCGAGTTTCTAGACAGAATTTCCACTTTTAGCAATATTTCTGTAAAGGTAGAAAGTATTGAGAAAAGGAGAATATCTGGCAACATAGTAATCGAAGATGAAGATGGCCCGCATTCATTCAAGCTTATATTCACCTACTTTGAAGACATAAATGTTGATGAGAATCTTGCAGGACTGGTGCTAACCATGCCTGCAATCAACTTTACCCTTTTCTCCAAGAGACTCACTCTAAATTTTCCAGTGAGGCCACAGGACCGTGAAATAATCAGTGAATGGGTAAAGATAAACAACAGGGAAGTCTTTGTGAACAGGCTGTGCATCAGAAGGCATGAATTCTTCCTGAGAGAATACCTCCCGGATGATTCTGAGATAACTGAAGAAAATTCTACAGGCTGCACGGAGATTGTTACCCCACATATCATAAGCAGGGTAAATGGTACAACTATGGATCAAAACTCTGCGGCCATTCTCTCATCAGGAGGGAAGGAAAGCCTCCTGACTTCCGGAATACTCTCAGAGATTGGTGCAAATGTCCACCACGTGTTCATAAATGAATCCGGTGGCCACTGGAACACTGCAAAAACATCCTTTGATTTTTTCACATCCACGGGAAGGCATGTGGAAAAAATATGGACAAATGTTGACAGATTCTACCATTTCTCCCTTGACAGGCTTAAACCCCTAAACAGAAAAGTCTCGGAAAAATGGGCCGATGACTACCCGGTCCAGCTCTTCATATTCCCGGTATATATCTTCGCCTCTATACCGCTGCTAATTAAACATAAGGTGGGCAATGTTGTTATGGGCGATGAATTTGATGATCCACTGGAGTTTTCTGACTTCAAAGGCCTGAAGCACTATTATGGAATTTACGATCAGACTTCGGATTTTAACCTTTCATTTACAAAATATTTAAAGAGCACCGGCCTTGATATGGCTGTCTGGTCGGCAGTTTATCCAATTAACGGATCCCTGGAAGAAAAAATAATTATAAAGAGATACCCGGAACTTTTCCGGACACAGCGATCCTGTCACTCATGTCGTAACATTGAAGGCAGGATTGTTCCCTGCGGGAAGTGTTCAAAATGCCTTGGAATACTTCTGTTCATCATCGCTGCAGGAGGCGATCCGATGGAGGCCGGTTACACAAAAGATTCAATTTCCCTCCTTGAAGAGCGTTTAGAAAGAACAAGAATGAGGCTGGACCCTGATGAACTCATACTAATGAAAAAGAGAATAAGAGGCGAAGGCAGTGGAATAAGAAGCCATGTGGATATGATTCACATCCTGCCTGAAGAGGATTTTGCAGGAAGCAAGATCCCGCAACAGTTCAGGAACAAAATTTTTGAAATTTTTGGCGAATACGCTTCAGGTATATGCCGCATTGATGGAAAGAAATGGGTACAGGTTTAAAAAAACTGTTCCTCTGCCTCCCTCAACTCCGCATCACTTCTGCATCTGGAATATTCAAGCAAAGGTTCTCTGTTAAGGTCATAGAATACGTGTCCCCAGGTGAATTTGCCCAGCAACTCTGCCCCGAAATCCTGAAACCCAGTAATAAACAGGGCTGCAGCAACTGCTTCCACGGATGATAGCCTGAGCGGTTTTCCGTAGTTGACAGGGTTGGCAGCCAGAAGTGTTGGAAGCTTAACCCCCTTTTTCATTCTAATGGCGGAAAGAGTTTCTGGTCTGTTCCATGAACCCTCCAGAACTCCAATACCGTGAATGGCCACATCTTCACTGAACAATGGAAGCAGAACTCTTTCCGAATCATGCGTCAATGTAACTGCCCTGTTCAGTTTACCAAGGGGAACGGACTTTGCCAGCCCAAACCTTTCAAGTTTTTTCATGGTGCTTTTCCTTGGGTCATCCTGGTGCATGTAGTAGAAAAGTACCTGAGGCCGCTTCCGGACTGCCGGATATGTCTCAGGAGAGAATTTCATCGAAATGGGAATAGTAATGGAAATTTAACCATGATGTAACTTAAAGGAGGAGATGAAAATCTTACAAGGGCTATTTAAACTGCAAAAAATTATTATGCTGAGTTTCTCTAACTTATAATGCGATACGTTGTAATCACAGGTGGTGTGATTTCCGGCTTAGGAAAAGGCACCCTGACCTCAAGCCTGTCTTACCTTCTGAAATGTCATGGTGTTAAGGTAACTGCACTGAAAATAGACCCATATCTAAACTATGATGCAGGAACCATGAATCCATACCAGCATGGAGAGGTTTTTGTTCTTGATGACGGAAGTGAGGTTGACCTGGATCTTGGCAATTATGAGCGTTTCATGGACACAAACCTTAGTGGAAGGAACAATATAACTACTGGAAAGATTTACAAGGAGGTTATCGAGAGGGAGAGAAGGGGAGAATATCTCGGGAGTACCGTTCAGATAATACCTCACATAACGAACGAGATCAAGAGGAGGATCAGGGAGATAGGCAACAGTTCCGGTGCAGACGTTGCACTTATAGAGGTAGGAGGCACTGTGGGAGACATTGAAAGCATGCCCTTCCTCGAGGCCCTAAGGGAACTTAACAGGGAGAAAGATACAGAGAGCATGCTATTCTGCCACGTAACTCTGGTTCCAGAGGTTGGCGGCAATATGGAGCAGAAAACAAAGCCTACACAGCACAGCGTAAAGGCCCTCAGGGAGATTGGTATACAGCCAGATGTTATATTCTGCCGGTCAAAAAACAGGCTTTCACCAGATTCAGTGAGAAGGATTTCACTTTTCACTGATGTAAATGAAGAGGGAGTGGTTAGTGTAACTGATGTTCCAAATGTGTATCTTGTTCCGGATCTACTCAGGAAGCAGGGAATTGACAGGTTCATCATTTCAAAGCTAGGGCTTGTGGAAGGGGAGTACAGTGATATATGGGCAGAATACAAACAGAACCTTATCCGCCCTTCCAAAAGAGTGACCATAGCTCTGGTGGGCAAATATGTAGAACTTCAGGATGCTTATATAAGCCATAAGGAGGCATTTTCCCATATAACCGGAAAAACAGGAATTGCAGTGGACATAAAATGGATAAATTCCGATGATCTCCTTTCTAACATGTCAGTGCTTGATGACGTTCATGGCATAATAGTTCCGGGAGGATTTGGCTATCGCGGATTCGAAGGTAAACTCAAGGCAGCCCAGTTTGCCAGGGAAAGGGAGCTTCCATATCTGGGTATATGCCTTGGATTCCAGGTTGCCGTGGTTGAATTTGCCAGGAATGTACTCGGAATGGGGAATGCCAGCAGCACAGAATTCGATCCGAAAACACCCTACCCTGTTATAGATCTTCTTCCGGAACAGATGGGGGTCAACGATAAGGGAGGAACAATGAGGCTGGGTTCAAAGAAGGTAATTATCCGAGAGGGATCACTCGCAATGG
Source organism: Thermoplasmatales archaeon (assembly GCA_027343465.1). Taxonomy (GTDB): domain Archaea; phylum Thermoplasmatota; class Thermoplasmata; order Thermoplasmatales; family Thermoplasmataceae; genus UBA447. The sequence continues at coordinate 5,689 of DAHWLW010000047.1, forward strand.
AGCTTTATGGGAAAAGTGAGGTATATGAGAGACACAGGCACAGATATGAGGTAAATCCTGCATATATCGAGAAGTTCGAAAAGGCTGGAATGATTTTTTCAGGGACAGATGAGGACAGGGTAAGGATGGAAATTGCAGAAATGCCTTCAAACCCAGGTATGATTGCAGTACAATACCACAGCGAATTTCTTTCAAGACCACTTAAGCCTTCAATTGTGCATGAATTCCTCGTTAGATCAGCGCTCAGATACAGGGAAAACTTCGTAGAAGCTGCAATCTGATGCGGAGATGCCTTAAATGCCTGAAAGGATCAGCCTTGAAAGTTACAGAAAGATGCTATGGGATCGTGTCCGTGAATCTTACGAGATAGCAAGGAAAGCAAGAGAAAAGGGCCTTGATGTTTCAAATGAGGTTGAAATGCCCCTTGCATCGGATATGGCAGACAGAATTGAGGAACTTATAGGAATAAAGGGCATTGCATCTGAAATCAGGCAACTGGCAAAAACAATGAGCCGGGAGGAAATCTCCATTGCCATCTCACGCAGAGTGGCCGGCATGTATTCAGGTGAAGGCAAAAAGGTGGCGGTTGAAAAAGCTGTAAGGGTGGGTCTTGCAATACTTACAGAAGGCATACTGGTTGCGCCCCTTGAAGGGATAGCCACAGTCGAGATAGCGGCAAACTCAAACGGAACAGATTATGTTTCCATTGTCTACTCCGGGCCGATAAGGGGAGCTGGAGGAACAGCCCAGGCCCTTAGCGTGCTTATTTCCGACATAGTAAGAAGGGACCTGGGAATAGGTTCTTACATCGCAACTGACGATGAGATCGAGCGGTACATTGAGGAGATACAGAGTTATAACCGGCTGAAGCATTTACAGTATCTGCCATCTCCGGAGGAGATAAGAAGAGTTGTCAGGAATCTTCCGGTCTGCATAGACGGTGAGGGAAGCGAGGAAGAGGAGGTTTCAGGTCACAGGGACATGGAAAGGGTATCAACCAACAGAATAAGGGGAGGGATGTGTCTTGTCCTGTGCGAGGGCCTTCTTCAGAAATCCAAGAAAGTTCTGAAACATACATCAAAACTTGGCATCAAGGAGTGGGATTTCCTGTCAGGGAGCTCCAGCTCGGAGGGTTCAGAACAGAAATCCGAGAAAGATACTGGCAAATCGGAGAAATTTCTAAAGGATCTTGTTGCCGGGAGGCCGGTTTTTGGTCATCCAAACAGGCCTGGTGGATTCAGGCTCAGATATGGCAGATCGCGACTGACAGGCCTGGCCGCAGCAGGAATCAGCCCTTCCACCATGATTGTTGCTGACGAATTCATAGCCACTGGGGCACAGATAAAAGTCGAACTACCGGGTAAAGCAGCTGCGGTTACTCCATGCGACGGGATTGACGGCCCGATGGTTCTACTGGATGACGGCTCCCATATCAGGGTTGAGAATGAAAAAACTGCAAGGGAAGTTTCCGGAAAGATCTCAATGATAACGGACATGGGTGAGATACTTATTGCCTATGGTGATTTTCTGGAGAATAACCACAAACTTGTCCCCGGTTCTTTCAACCATGACTGGTGGAGGCAGTATGCTTTAGCAGCAGAGGTTCCTGAAGATCTTTTATTACGAGTCCCAGATGAGCGCGAAGCAATATCCATATCGGAGAAATACGGAATACCATTATACCCGAGATATGATTATTTCTGGCATGATCTTCAGGTTTCTGAGATACTTTCTTTAAGATCCCAGCTAATGAAATGCAGGGTTGATGACGGGGTTCTGCTTGCTGACACATCACTTTCATGGCAACTTGTGAGGCTTGGTATACCATTCAAATCTTTAGGTACTGAGATTGGATTGCCAGAATATCTCTGCCTTCTGAGATCCCTCGGACTTTACGAAGATGGGGGAATTGTCAGGGAAAATGTTAGTGCTCCGGAAGTGGAGTGTGATTCAATGTCCCTGGTATCCAGACTTTCAGGGCTGAAAATTCTACCAAGATCCCCTACCAGGGTCGGGGCCAGACTGGGAAGGCCTGAAAAGGCCGGCGACAGGAAGATGAAACCAAAGGTGCATGTTCTATTCCCGGTGGAGTCCTACGGCTCAACAAGGAGATCAATAAGGAGCGCAGGCTCAAGTTCCACCAGTTCAATTGAGATTGAAATGGAAATGAGAAGTTGCATGGAATGCCGTAGTGAGTCTCCGCAACCTGTATGCCCGAATTGCGGGTCTTCCACGGAGGCAACCGGGAATGTGAAAAAATCAAGGGTTGATCTCCATGGAATTCTCCAGAGGGCTGAGGAGAGAATGGGCGTAACTATTCCGGATAAACTGGAAATAAAAGGTGTCAAAAAGCTTATGTCCAGTTCCAAGGCAGCTGAACCCATTGAGAAAGGAATACTCAGGGCACTTCATGACATCTCCATAAACAAGGATGGAACATGCAGATATGATATGTCAGATATACCCATTACACACTTCAAAAAAGACGAGCTTATGGTTGATTCAGCAATATTTGTCTCTCTGGGTTATGATGAAACAGAGGTTAACGAGATACTGCCGCAGGACATCATAATACCATACAGATCTGCGGAATATCTGCTGAAAGTTGCGTCCTTCGTGGACGACCTCCTGACAAAGTATTATGGGATGTCGCCATTCTATATGTGCCAGAAGCCAGAAGACCTTATAGGTCATCTTGTAATAGGTCTGGCTCCACACACATCTGGAGGAATAGTGGGGCGGATCATAGGATTCAGCAATGTTAGCGGATGTTATGCACATCCATTCTACCACGCAGCAAAAAGAAGGAACTGTGACGGTGACGAGGATAGCATAATGCTCCTCATGGATGGACTGCTTAACTTCTCCAAGAAATTCCTCCCATCAACCAGAGGGGGCCTTATGGATGCTCCTCTAGTTCTGACTGTACAGCTGAATCCGGAGGAGGTTGACAAGGAGGCTATGAATGTAGACACCGTATGGGATTATCCGCTGGAGTTTTACGAAAAGGCCAGTATCGGAGCATCTCCCGTTGACCTTGAGGAAATGATGATGACAATGGGTAAGAGATTCAGCATGACAGGTACCATAATGGGAACTGGATTCTCGACTTCCTGCTCAAACATTAATCAGGGAGTGACCACCTGTTCGTACAAGACCATAGACAGCATGGAGGAGAAAATAGAGAGGCAGCTTAAACTGGCAAGAAGAATAAGGGCGGTGGATGCTGATGATGTTGCATCAAGGGTTCTCAACTCGCATTTTCTGCCTGATATGTATGGAAATTTCAAGAAATTCTTTTCCCAGGAGTTCAGATGCACACGATGCAATGCGAAATACAGAAGGGTCCCACTGTCTGGAAAATGTCTTAAATGCGGAAACAGGAGCCTTACATTGACAATACACAGAGGAAGCATTATGAAATACATGCAGGAAACAGTAAAAATTTCAGAAGAGTTTGATATTCCCTGGTACCTGAAGATAAGAATCAACAACCTTGTAAACACGATAAAAGGTACCTTCAACACAACAGAGCCCATCAAGGGGGAGGAACTAAACTTCTATATGGAGGAAGAGGTGGAAAATTGATCGGATCTCTTTTCGTAACCGGCCCTGCGGGTACAGGGAAGTCTACCTTCTGTGGAGCGCTTAAGGAATGGTTGATCACAAATGAATATGATGCGGCTGTTGTGAATCTCGATCCTGGATCGGAATACATACCATATGAAGCCGAGGTGGACATAAGGGAGACAATATCACTTTCGCAGATCATGTCAGAATACAACCTTGGGCCAAACGGGGCACAGATTGTGGCAGCCGATCTCCTTCTGGATAATATAGAGCCGGTTTCAACAGTTCTGAGGGAACTGGACGACTATTATGTAATATTCGATACCCCGGGCCAGATGGAACTTTTCACATACCGGCCTGGTGCTCCATTGCTGGTGGAAAAACTGAGCGGGCACAGGTCAATGCTTGCCTTCATTTCGGATGCAGTTCTCTCCTTATCCCCCTCAGGCTATATTTCCCAGAAAATGCTATACGCTTCTGTGATGTCAAGATTCTTCAGGCCAATGATCTATGTCCTGAACAAGTCCGATCTGGTTACGGAAGAAGACATACAGAGGGTACATTCATGGGAAAACTCTCCGGAACTTCTATCTGATTCTCTCATGGATGAGAAAACTCCAATGATGAAAGATTTCTTCATATCTGTACTGAATTCATTCAGGGATAACGATATGATCTCGAAGGTAGTGCCTGTATCTGCAAAGGATTTCAGCGGGCTGGAGGATGTGTACAGCGATATGTCTGTATTCTTCACCGGTGGCTCTGATGCAGATACCATGTACAGGGATGATTAATATAGTGTATAACAAGAATTAAAGGACTCCCAATTAGGTATAAAAACAACATCCGGAAAAATAGATATTTGTTTATATACTCATCAAAATCCATACAAGGGGCAGCAAAAGAGTTTTAACATCCCTGTCCTAACCTCGATCATGGCAGCAAAGCATCACTGTATTATCTGTCAGGATCTTATCTATAGTGGGATTTACTGCTCTGAATGCTCCTCCCAGATTCACAGGGCCAGATCAATTGAAGACGAACCTCTAGATCAGTGGTTGAGTAATGCAAGATCATTGCGGACAAGAATATATTTAGATACGAGAGAAGGGATAAGGTCCATAGACGACTTTTTGTCGTAAGATTCTTCTTTGGTTTACGGAATATGTTTTTAAACATTTCTCATAAGATTTTTAAGTCTTAAGGAAATGGTGAAACGGTGAAATAATGGCAGACAACTGGAAAGAAAAAAACGAACTGAAACCCAAGGGACTTGACGGAATATCAGATCAGCAGATTGAGTATCACTTTGAAACACATTACAAGGGATACGTCAAAAAACTGAATGAAATATGGTCAAAACTGGGATCTGCCGACAGAGCCGCAGCTAACCAGAACTACAGTGATCTCAGGGAATTGAAGTCGGAGGAGACTTTCAATTTCGATGGTGCCCTTCTTCATGAGACATATTTCGGAAATCTTACAGCATCACACGGACAGCCATCAGAGTCTTTCAAAAAGCAGGTCGAAAAGGACTTCGGAAGCTATGAGAAATGGGTGGAGGATTTCAAGGCCACAGGAGTTGCATTCAGGGGTTGGAGCCTTCTCGTTTTCGATCTGAATACAGGGAAGCTCAGAAATGTAGGCGCCGATGCACACAATTCAAACGCCATGTGGAACAGCATAGTTATTCTGGCCCTGGATGTGTATGAGCATGCGTATTATGTTGATTATGGTGCTAAGAGAGCTCCTTATCTTGACGCATTCATGAAGAACGTCAGGTGGTCTGACGTAGACCAGAAGCTTGAGAAAGCTAAAAAAATGTATGAAATATTCAAATAATATTTCATTATGAGTGCCCTGAATGGAACCAGTTTCTGTTTCAGGGCAGAATATTTTCAGAGAAAGCTCTTTTTATTCGAAATTAAAGGCCATTCAGGAATCGGAAATAAGGGAGGTTCTGGAATCCAGGCTTGAGGATTTCAGGCTAATGCGTTCTTCCGATGCAGAAACTCTTTTCGGGGAGTTATGCTTCTGCATTTTGACTGCAAACACTTCTGCGGAGATGGGGATAAGGACACAGTTGGGCATTGGAATGAATGGGTTCCTCAAATTGTCAGAGACGAGACTCAGAGACCGCCTCCATGAGCTGCAATACCGCTTCTATAATGTGAGATCAAGGTTCATAGTTAATGCACGCCACTTCATAGATGAACTCCCCGGACTTGTAAGATCCACAGACCCAAAGGAAGCAAGGGAATTTCTTGTTAAGAACGTGGATGGAATTAGTTACAAGGAAGCATCTCATTTTTTACGCAATGTCGGGGTGTTTGATCTTGCTATTCTTGACAAGCACATTGTGAGAATAATGAACCAGCTTGACCCCTCTATAGACACGAAGGTCACGCCTGCTTTCAGATACATACAGAAGGAGAATATATTCAGGACATATTCGGACTCACTTGGAATGAAACCCGGTGAACTGGACCTTTATCTCTGGTACGTGGCCACTGGCAAAATAATTAAATGAGTCTGATCTTGCTGTATGTATGCTCAATTTCATGGAGTCCAGGAGGATAGACCTGAACTACAGGTATCTCCATGGTGATCTGTACGAACTGATGAAAAATGCTGGCAGAGCAGTTGCAGAAACAGTTTCAGATATATTTGGAAGAGGATTGAAAATACTTGTACTGTGCGGTACAGGGAACAATGGAGGAGACGGGATTGTTGCCGCCAGACTTCTTTCAGAAAATAATGAAGTAAGTGTATTTCTTGCATCAGATGAAAACTCCCTTAAAACAAGGGAGGCAAAGAAAGCATTCAGGGAATACAGGGGCATATTCCTCAATTCATTCCCTGACAAAATTTCCGATTACGATGTTGTCATTGACGCACTTCTGGGTTCTGGAATTTCAGGAAAGCCAAGAAAGCCACTGGATCAATACATTCAATCTGTGAACACTTCTGCAAAGCATCTGGTCTCTGTGGATGTCCCTTCTGGTATCGGAAGCGAGATATGCATTTCCCCGGAGATCACAGTAACATTTACGGATATCAAAGAGGGTATGAACCAAAACAACAGTGGCAGGATAATAATAAAGGACATAGGAATACCGGACAGGGCTTTCAGAAACAGCGGGCCGGGGGATTTCCTCTATCTGAAAAAGGCGGACCCATCATCCCATAAAGGTATGAACGGCAGGGTTATTATGATCACAGGCCACAGGTTCTATGGATCCGCTGTCATTGGAGCAATGGGAGCCATAAGATCAGGAAGCGACACGGTTAAGGTTTTTACTTCCCAGGAGAACAGGGCAGTGATCTCTGGATATGATCCACAGATCATGACAGGAATATCAAAAGATCTGACCCCTGAGATAGTACAGCGTTCAGATTCTGTTCTAATTGGCTCAGGATGCGGGGATTACGATCTCTCCAATGAGATAGCCGCCCTGAAAGGATATACCGGTTTCATAGTGCTGGATGCAGACGCTCTTTCAAGGGCTGAAGAGATTTTTGAGGCTGCGCCAATGTCAAAAATATGCATGACCCCTCATGCAACAGAGTTCAAAAGGATAAGTGGAAGAGCACCCACCATTGAATATGTTCTGGAATACTGCGAAAAAACAGGCTTTCTGGTTATCCTGAAAGGTGAAAAGGACATAATTTCAGACGGCAGGATTTACAGGATCACAGAGGGAGGGAACCCAAGAATGACCATGGGGGGGACAGGAGATCTGCTGGCTGGCATTCTTGCTTCTATACTGAATGCATCAAGAAGTGTGCTGGCGGCTGCATGTATGGCATCGTTTATAAATAAGAAGTCAGCCGATCTCTGTTTCCAGGAGAAAGCTTACTGGTATGACATAAATGATATGATCTCCAGAATCCCAGAGGTTCTTAAGTATTACAGCCAGTACTCATAATTCATTTACATTGGGAAGATTAATAAATGACTTCACTTAAATGATAAGCAGGTGAATAATGCCAAACAGCCCTGAAACAGGTTCCAATAACTTAAAACAGGCTACATTTCTGGAAGCTTTCCAGGATGCTGCAAACAGAAAACCCAGTTATCCGGTTCTTGTTTATGATGGAAGGTATTTTTCCTACAGGAACATAGACCAGATGTCATCCTCACTTTCTGAATTTCTGGTTTCCAGAGGATATGGAAGCGGCTCAAGGGTAGGCATTCTTCTTCCAATGTCTCCCCAGTACTTGATCTCCGTTCTGGGTGTACTGAAGTCAGGGGCAGTTCCAGTTAACCTTGGCTCTTTGAAGGAAAGTGAATACCAGTCCTTATCCACAGTTCAGAGAAACGACTGGCTGATAATGAAATCTGACTCAGACATAATCCCTGAACGTGGAGAGAAAGTAATCACAGCAAGGATAGGAGATCTGATGAATTTTACAAAGGGGATTCAGACAGATGGGCATCAGAATAACCAACCTCCAGGATTCGTGTCAAGACTTATAGATATAATTCTTGAAAAGCCCAGGGAAAAGGATCATGTGGGGTTACAGGGAGAAGAGACCATAGGCTTTCTGTCATATGGGATAAACGGCGAGCCCAATATACTCAATTTCCATGGAAACGCCTTATATGATCGTGCATCTTCTGCGCTTAACAGGATCACTGGGCCTGGTTCAGTTTTCCGAAACGCCTCATGCATTCCTCCAGCTTCCCCGGAGGGATTTATCCTTTCAGTACTGATGCCAGTTCTTAGCACCGGGTATTCCATATTTCCATCAAGTCCTAACCCCGGAATAAGGATTTTCAAGATTGCTGATACGTACAACGCAAACTTCATAACCCTGTTTCCGGAAATAATATCAAAGATCAAGGAGATTGAATACCCAAACAGGGACAGGATCAGGGGCATAATTTCAGCAGGAATGGATTTGGACACCAGCCTTTTTTCCGACTTCGCAAGCAGGAACAATTTCCGGATATTCTATTTCTTTGGCCCTCCTGAAATGATGGGTATTACCCATTGTATGGAATTTCCCGGTGATTCCCAGAGGAAGCTTCTTCCATTAAATAAGGGAGATACAAGGGATGAGGATGAATCAGGGGATAATAGTGAATCCATGATGAGCAGCGGACTGGGAATTAAGGCAAGAATGAACACAGATGGCTCAATAGAAGATATAAAGCTGGAAAGAGATATTGCAGTTATAATGGGCAGGCACACAAGCAGATGCTTCATAGAGAGGAGCACAGGAAAGATACCCGGTGTTTCTGAATTTGTTGTTGATTTCAAGGAGATAACGCAGGGAATCAGAAAAATAGTAATTTACTGTGTAAAGGAGGATAGAAGGACTGATGAAAAGAAAGTGGCTTCATATCTTAATAGGAAACTCAGCATGCATAATGTTCCTTCAGAAATTGTATGGAAATCTGATATACCACGGAGCATATCCGGGCAGGTTCTGAGGAATCTTCTCATAGATAGCGGCGATCGAATAAATACATGATAGGCAATATTTTCATAGTAGGTCTTACTTCCAATTAGAGATGTCAAAAAAATTCAGGGCAATAGTATCCCTGATTCTTGTTATTTCCTTTGTGGCTTCCTCATCATCAATTGCGGTTTCATATAATACAAATGATTCAGGAAGCCATTTTTCCACCCCATCGAAGTACCATCTGGATGTAAGCCTTTCACCAGTTCCGTTCTCTGGAAACATTTTGACTAACGGAACTGAAAAATCATTCCACATGGTGGTCTCAGTCTCCCTATCCCCTGCTAATGAATCTCACCTGTCCTCTTTTCTCTCTAATCTTTCAAATCCCTCCAGTGACCAGTATCATCATTATATATCTGCCAATACATTTGACAGGCTTTACGCACCCAGTGAATCCTATTATCAGGAACTTGTCAATTATTTCAAAAGTTATGGTATTGTCAATTTCACAGAGTTTCCCAACAGGCTAATTCTAAGCATGAGCGGTTCGTCTAAAGATTTTTCAGCTGCTTTCAACACAGGAATAATGGCACTTAGCGGCACTTCTTCCTTTGGACCAGACAAGAAACCAGAAATCCCTGAATGGGTTGCAGGGAACATTACAGGTATAACAGGCCTCACCTCTGCTTCTGTGGCCTATGAAGCGCCATTGTCTGTTAATATGCTGGATTCGTCTTTAAACGGTACAACCGGCAGTTCCTTCCCTTCACCAATAGTTAAGAATAATGTGGAGTACAGCTACGGTTCAGATTATCAGGTTGCATATAATGAGACCGGCCTGTTTTCCTCGTCATATGACTCAAATGTAAGCATAGCAACCATACTATGGACAGGTTCATACAAAACATCATCAGGAACTGAGTATGTTGGGCCTTATGATCCAAATGATCTGCATGATTACTTCAACAGTTCAATCCCTTCAAGTGAGCCGCTGCCAGTGATCACTCCAGTTCCTGTGGATGGGGCCCCTCTTCCTTCCAGCTCCGCCAGCGAAGATACATCTGGAGCCGTAACGGAGAATACCCTTGATCTGGAGATGGCAGGAAGCCTTGCGCCAGGAGCACACATATACAATGTTTACAGTAAGACTAGCAGCCTTTCGGAGATAGCAGATGCCCTGAATACTGTAATATCCAACACAAGTTCATCAGGCCTTGGAAATGTTTCTGTTGTATCAATGTCATTTGGGACCTCGGACAATGTTAATTCCACTTGGAATGGCATATTGCAGGAGGCACAGGCAAGAGGCATTACTGTATTGGCAAGCAGTGGAGACTCAGGCGACAATACAAACAGCCCCAAGTTTGTTTCCACCTCAAATCCGTATCCTGGCACATTCGTGCAGTTCCCTTCAAGCCTTGCCTATAATGATTACGGAATTACTGCTGTTGGGGGAACTACACTGATTATTAACAAATACACTGAGCAGATAGAAAATCAAACTGTATGGTATGAAACCCCCTCATATACAGGAGGAAAACCCATAGGTACTGCCAGCGGAATCAGTGATTATTACACAGAGCCTGTATGGCAGAATGACTCAATTGCAAACAATGTAATCCAGGGAGAAGGCCGCGGAGTTCCAGATATTGCTGAAGTAGGAAATAACACGCTTGTCTATATGACAAATTCAACCGGAAAAAGTGGGCTTTTCATTCTTGCAGGAACCAGTGTATCCTCCCCTGTGGCTGCAGGTATAGTTGCCACAATAAATGAGTACTTGCAGAATCATGGCAAAAAAGATTTGGGGTTCCTTGATCCTACCATATACAGGATTGGAAACAATGAGTACACGAACTCAACCAACAGATCCCTGCTGAACAACCCAAATCCGTTCTACAACATAATATATGGCTCTAACGCACTCTACAGTGCAGGTTATGGCTATAGCCTTGTTTCTGGTATGGGAAGCATAAATGCGTACGCATTTGCTCAGGACTCTGTATTCAAAACGTACCACCTTTATTTCAATGAAACAGACCTCCCATCAGGGCAGGAATGGAATGTAACAGTTGGTGGGGTCACAAGAGCCAGTAAAGGCTCATCTATTGAGTTCAATCTCACAAGCGGAAACCAGAGCTATTTCATAGGTTATTCTGGAAACTATTCCCCAGAACCCCAGTACGGATCTCAGTTGATCAACAACAAAAATGTTACAATAGATATACTGTTCGTTTCCGGCTATAGGGTTGAATTTACAGCTTCAGGGCTTCCACCTGTGAACCCTCTGACCGGAGGCATTGACAGCTTCACAGTTTTCCTGAAAAACAGTGTCCTGAGGTTCGAGACAACCTTTAAAGATACAAATTCCGGAGGAGTTGCAACTGCAGTTGTTCCTGATGGTGTATACAGCTACAGGGCATTAGCTGCTGATGGAAACTATGTGGCAAAAGAATCCTCCTTAACTGTTTCAGGGTCTCCCGTTCAGGAAGTGATAAACTTCACTCTGGGGACTTTTTCCATAAAGTTCGTGGAAACAGGCCTCCCACAGGGTCAGGAATGGTCGGTTTCAAATCAGACAACAACACTATATTCAAACAACACAACAATAGACTTCATCTCCCTAGGGGGCGAATATCAATTCCAGTTGAACTATTCAAAGAACTATGTTCCGTCATTCCTGCTTCTCAGCATGAATACTGCAGGAGTGAACAGGACATACTATGTTAAATTCACATACGGATATTCGGTAAACATAACTGAATCAGGGCTCCCATCTGGAACCAACTGGAGCATTGCCCAGGGTGAATATCTCTACTCCACAAACCAGTCAAGCTTGTTACTTGAATTTCCAAATGGAACTTACAATTTCACCGTTTATAAGGTTCTGGGATATACCCCAACTTATACTGGAACTTTCGTTGTGAACGGGAGCAACATCAGCATTCATGTATACTTTACCAGGGAACAGGTTCTGAGTGGAAAACTGGAGCTCGCATATGTACTTGCAGCTCTAGCGCTGATAGCAATTATAGCGGTCGTCTTCATATCCAGAAAATAGGAGAGGAATCCTTGCAAATCAGTTTTTACAAATATTTAATTAGGTTAACCTAATTTCTCTCAATGGGCATTGACCTTGTACTGATTCTGTCAGCAATAATGGGGCTCTCAATTCTTATCTCATACCCCCTGGTCATGTCAAGGTCCATAACAAAAGAAAGTTCATCACTTCTGACCGCGTTCGCAGCCGGAATCCTTATTTTTCTCATAGCAGACATTTTTCAGACTGCCTCTTCCACTCTGTATAACACTTCCCTTCTTGGATATGGGACAAATCTGGCTTATGATATGATATTTGTGTTTTCTGTTGCAGCAGGATTCTTCCTTCTGTTTGCATTTGAGTTCAGATCAACAGTGGAAATCAAGGCCATGCATCTTTCCCTTCTGATTTCCATAGGGATAGGCCTGCAAAATCTTACCGAGGGAATGGTATTTGGCTCTCAGGCCTTCAGCATTGGCCTTACGGGAGTGGCACTTGTAGTTTTTGCCGGGTTCATACTTCAGAACATAACAGAAGGTTTTCCTATAGGGTCCCCTTTCATGGGCAATACAACCTCAGGCAGGAATCTTGTCCCTTTTTTCTTTCTTATAGGAGGTGTGCCAACCATAATAGGCGGAGGTGTAGGGTACTATTTCAATTCGCCATCCCTTGATCTCCTGTTCGATGGCCTTTCCATTGGAGCCATCATATATGTAATTCTCCCAATGCTCCGTATCATATTATCCGGATCCGGAGGAAGGATGCGCCAGTATCTGTACGTGTCTCTTTTCTCAGGATTTATAGCAGGAATGCTGGTAAATTTCATTTAAATATATTATTTAGGCACCGTTTCCAATTGTTTAAATAGTTTCATTCACTGATTACGTATGGACGAGGAATCAATTATAGAAAGTTTTGTGAAAGTAATAGAGGGAACAAAGAGCACTGCAGAATTTGTATTCACAGACCTGAGCATAAAGATGCCGGGAATGAATGCATCTGTAGTTGTGAATGGAACAGTCAGCGTTACAGCAAGACCAATACATGAAAGAACATCCAAATAAGGGAAAATAAGAAATGCCTTTACCTCAGATTCAAGGTACAGTAAATGTAAGGCTTAACAGAAGTGAAATTGCAAGGGTTGATTTCTCCGGCAATACTGTAAAAATCAACCTCAATGACATAGACTACGCCAAACATCTTTCTGGAAAGGCCCCTCATGGTTTGAAGAAGTTATCCACGCTGAGGCATATTGCCACTCTACTTTTTCACATAGGACTGACTGTAAAGGTCTTTGAGGGAAAAGGTGAACTGGTGTCAATGGGGAAGGAGATACATGGAATGCTTGGTCATTTCAAGGTAAACCTTATCAGAGCCAGGAAATTTATCTGAAATGATTTAGAATTCTACTTCAAATATATTTAAAACAATCTACTATTATAAACCTTAATTAACGTTGTACCGATTAACCCGTACTGGTGATCTTATGCCCGAAACTAATGAAAAACCTGAATTTTCACGTGGACTTGAAGGAGTAATTGCGGCAGAGACAAAGATAGGATATGTTGATGGGCAGGCTGGAAGGCTTGTCTACAGAGGCTACGAGATCTCTGAACTTGCCGGAAAATCAAATTATGAGGAGGTTTCTTACCTACTCGTCAATGGTCACCTCCCTAATGAAAAGGAATATCGCGATTATGACAGGAAGCTCAAGGAGTTAAGGACCCTTAAGCCCGATACTTATAGCTTGATTAAGGAAATAGGTAAAAGCTCACACCCCATGTCAACTTTGAGGACAGTTGTTTCATACATAGGTGCTAAGGATCCAAGAACAGTGGAGCCAGATCTGGAAGAACAGCATGACCTTGGAATCGAGCTTATTGCCAAGATGCCAACAATAGTTGGTGCAATCAACAGGGTATACAGGGGAGAAGAGATTGTGAATCCAGACCATGATCTCACATATTCCGATTTCTTTTTCCATCAGGCAATGGGAAGGAAACCTTCAGATGTGGAGTCAAAGATGCTTGATACAGCGCTGATACTTCATGCAGATCATGGAATGAATGCCTCTACATTTGCTTGCATGCTAACTATCTCAACACTTTCTGATATGTATTCAGCAGTTACGTCAGCAATATCCGCCCTGAAGGGGCCACTCCATGGTGGAGCAAATGAGAGGGCACTGGCACTTATAGAAAAAGTCGGATCACCCGAAAATGCCGATAAGGTTATCGGAAAGATGATCGAGAATAAAGAGAAGATCATGGGATTCGGTCACAGGGTTTACAAAGTGTATGATCCCAGAGCAAAGATCCTCAAAGAATATGCTCATGAGGTAACCTCCATGAACGGAAAGGAAGAGCTTTTCCATACTGCCAATAAAATTGAGGATGTAATGATTTCCAAGCTTGGCAGCAAAGGAATTTTCCCCAATGTAGATTTCTATTCCGGAATGCTTTACAGCTCCATAGGCTTCAGCAGAGAGGTGTTCACACCGATCTTTGCCGTTGGAAGGATTTCCGGTTGGGTCGCAAGGTCTCTTGAATACGTCAGGGACAACAGGCTCTTCAGGCCGAAAGCCCTTTACAGTGGTTCCAAAGAGCTCCTAAAATATGTGCCTATAAATGAGAGAGACTGAAGGCAAGGGAATACTTGTACTGGACACATCGGCAATACTGAACGGGGTAAGCCCTCATCAGTTGGGGGAAATCTGTACAGTTCCCGAGGTGATCCAGGAAATAAAACGCGGAGAGCTTCACAGGATTCTGGATTTTTACGGGGATCTCCTCCGTGTAATTTCTCCATCAAAAGAGAGCTTGGAAATCGTCACGAAAAAAGCCAGATCAACGGGCGATTTGAATAAGATGAGCAGAACGGACATTACAGTTCTTGCTCTTGCAGTTGATGTTAATGGCATAGTGCTTTCGAACGATTTCTGTATCCAGAATGTAGCCAGTTCCTTGGGTGTGAAGTTCCAGGGTGTTAATTCAAAGCAGATAAGCAAAAGAGTGATATGGAAGTCATCATGTACAGGCTGCGGCCGGAATTATGATCCGGACGTACGGATCTGTCCGGTATGCGGACATGAGACAAGACGCAGGGGAAAAGCAATAAGCGATGTTTGATTTATCATCATATGATAGACATATCGCTGAAACTGAGCAGAGATCTTATAACATATCCAGGAGACCTCTGTTTTGAAAGCTATGAATACAAGACACATCCCAGGGATCAGGTCCACATAACAAGGCTTTTGCTGGAAACACATAGCGGCACACATTTTGATGCTCCTTTCCACGCAATGCCTGATGGCGTTAAATCATCCCATGTCCCTCTTGAGAATTTCATAGGCGAATGCACGGTCTGTGAAGTTTCTGGAAACAGTGTGAAAGCCTCTGACCTGCCGTCTAAACACAAAAAAAGGATTCTTTTCAAAACAAAAAATTCAGAACTTTATAAAACAGGAAAATTTGAGACGGATTTCTGCTATGTGGCAGAGGATGCAGCCAGAGAACTGGTAAAGCGAGGAGTGGTTCTCGTTGGTATAGATTATCTCTCAATAGAGCAATTCGGAACAAAGGGAATGAAGGTGCATAAAATAATTCTCAGCAGCGGGGCCTCCATACTTGAAGGCATAGACCTCAGCTCGGTATCTCCAGGAGATTATGATCTCCTGTGCCTTCCCCTGAAGCTTGACACAGACGGTGCACCCTGCAGGGCAATCCTAAGATGAAGAGGGAGCACGGTAGTTTCTCCCGCCTGTTAGAACGATAGCTGCTGAGATTGCTGCAACTGCAAAGGCATAGAGATAGGAATACTGTGAGCTGACCACATAAAGCAGCCCCATTATTATGTTCCCGGCAAACAGGCCTATGCTCCTGCTGGAGGACAGCCACCCCATGGACCTTCCGGCACCAAGTCCTGATCTTATCTTTGAGACTATTGTTGGCTCGAAAGTCTCCACTGCACCAGTTCCAAATGCTATTATTCCGACTCCAGCATAGAGCAAAAGCGAAGGCTCACCGAAATGCAGAACGAGCACAAACACAAGAGATCCTGCTGCGGAAAGCAGATATCCTGCAATCCCCAGGAACCTGATCTCGCTCTTTGCAGCGAATGAACTGTAAATGAAGCCAGCCAGAGCTGAGAGCCCCATGAAGACGGAATAACTTCCAATTCCAAGGACAGGATTCGATGTGTCTGATATTATTGTGATTATGGGATACCCCATACTGTAATAGCTGAATCCAAAGAGTGAAGTGGCAATCAGTATGGACAGAAATGTCCTTCTGTTTCCAGGAGACAATTTTGTATCAGAATCGCCACTACTTTTGGCAGAATTGAGCCCTTTCGATGTAAATAGCAGCAGAAGTGTGGAAACAGTTATGGGTATAATGGTAACAAGAAAAATTGTCCTTATCTCAATCCTCGCAGTAAGCAGAAAAATAAGAATGAAGGTGGCGATCAGACCACCTCCAACATCAAGCCCATGAAGAAGGCCAAAACCCATGCTTCTGTTCTCGCTGCTCACTGAATTTGCAAACATTACCCTTCTGGAGGGTGTCCGGAAATTCCTCATCCACCATCCAGTGGATCTGATTGAAATGGCACCGGCCGCATCCCTTGTAAAGGCTGTGAACGAAAGAATCGGAATGAGGGCATTTCCTATGATCGCAACTTTTCTATGCCCGTATCGGTCTCCGGCCCTTCCCCCTATATATGCAAAAAGAGAACCAACGCCAAAGTTCATGGCTTCGGCAATACCATAAAGGTATACAGGGGCCCCAAGTACAAAGACAAGAAAATAGGGGAATCCTGCCATCAGTACCTGATAACCCATATCCGCAAAGAAAGCTGAAAATGAGATAATTAAGACATCTCTGCCGAATTTACGGAGCTCCATGGAAGATTCCAGATAGGTAAGACCTAATTACAGTTTCGATCGGTACTGCATCTAATGGATCAGGAAAACTTCACAGGTGACCCTTATTCTTCAGGTACTGGGAGAAACTTTCAGCAAATTCCATCATATCTGCAACTATTCCATAATCAGAGTACCTGAAAATGGGTGCTTCTTTATCACTGTTGACAGCAATAACCTTCCCGCAGTACCTGATCCCTACCACATGGTTTGCCTGCCCTGACACTCCCATTGCAATATAAACATCCGGAGATATGGAAAGTCCAGTGAGTCCTATCTGCTGCTGCCTGGGGAGGAATCCCATATCCACAATGGGCCTTGTGCCACCAAGTGATGCACCAAGGAGATTTGCCAGGTCAAGCAGTATTTTTACATTGTCTCTCTTCTTTATACCTCTCCCTGCCCCAAGTACAATTCTGCTGCCATTCAGGGGCCTGAAATCAGACGAAACTTTCTCATGGCCAACAACCTTCTCACTCTGGGAATTATCAAGCTGAAGCTTTACCTTTTCAGGTGCCCGGGATGGAAGAGATCTTCTGAACATACCTGGTCTTACCGTAGCCATTTCAGGTGTGGTCTTCGAATATATCGACGCAATTATTGAGCCTCCGAAAGCAGGCTTGTACTGTATCAGGTGACCATTCTCAATCTTGATATCAACACAGTCGGCTGTCAAACCTATTCTCAAGGTTCCTGCAATTCTTCCGGCTATCTCTCTTCCTGGCACAGTGGATGGAAAGAGAACATATTTGGGTTTTTTCTCCTCAATAAATTTAAGAAGCGTTCTGGAAAAAACAAGCGGATCTGAGGTGTCTGCAATGAAGTGCTTACCGCATGGCACTGTGTCCTCCTGAGCAAGATTCGTTAACATGACCGGATCCATATGTTCCGTTTTCGCCAACTCTGTGATTCTTGTCCCTATCTCAGATGCGGAAATTGGATCGTTGAAACCAACGCCCAGGATGAGATCACCCTTCCCGGAATATGGTTGTATATCAATTTTTTCTGCTTCTCTGTCATTATTGGCGCCACTTTTAATTATAGATAATATCTTTTCGAAGGCGCTGTCATCAAGATCCAGGAACTGGCATTTCCTTGTACTTTCCATGCCAGCGGTTCCTGTTACAACTGTCGGGCTCATTTCAGTTCCTGTTAATTCTATACCAAGTGATTTTGAATCCATTGAGACTATGCGCTCTTTCATGTCTGGGGTATCAGGTTTTATTGCCCTTGCACGGTTTATCTTCTCGCTTACAGAAAAGACAGCTGGAAGATCGAAGATAAGATCACTTAGACCATCTTCATTTTCATGCTGAACTTTTACCTTCCCATTTTCAGCACCAATTTCTATCTTTGATATGCTTGACTTGAAAGCCCATCCAAGCATTGAAGCAATCTCAGAAGGGACTTGAGACGTTTCTCCATCAAGGGAGTACTTTCCAGCCAGAACCAGATCTCCACCGGTTTGTTCAATAAATTTCGCAAGTATTGTCGAAGTTGCCAGGGTATCTGACCCGCCAAATCTTCTGTCAGTGAGAAGATAGGCCGAATCCATTCCCATTTTCAGGCACTCATTGAGCATATCTGCAGCACTTGGAGGGCCCATAGTGACTACAGCAGTCTCTGCACCATATCTCTCCTTTAGCCTGATCGCCTCCTCAACGGCCTTCTTGTCAAAGGAGTTTATCGTCAGGGGGACACCCTCCCTGACGATTCTCTTTGTTTCCGGATCAAACTTTACCTGATCAACATCAGGGATCTGCTTTGCTAAAACTATTACCTTCACTTCCCTTCCATTGATAATTTCTATTTATGATTTAGGTGAATTTGAAAAAGGGAATAAGCAAATTTTATGAAAGAACTGTTATGAATCATCATTATTGTGATAAAGAACTCCTTAATTGATCTTTACATGATAGAATAAGTCTCGATATCTCTATAGAAATAGGCTGTTATTTTCATGAAAAAAACAGAAGGAAAATATTATTTGAGTTTCTGGCTGCAGGCATGGCTTTTCTTTTTATTGCCTCAGCTGCGTCGAGTATGCCATACGCACACAACCAGGCTGCATCTCGCACGAGGTGAACTGTTGCAAACATAGTCGTTACTTTTTTCATTTACTTTCTATTGTTCTACGTACTCCACCAGCTTCTTGGGAGCCTATACTCATCTCTCTTGGCATTTGGGATAAATCTCAACCACTCTGCACTTGAGGCGTTAACTCTTGCTGATCCTTTCAATGTAGTATACAGTATTGCAGGAACAATTTCCAATAACCCTTACATCGGGTTAGGAGGCTCTCTATCTTCAGGCAATGTACCAGTTCTGGTGCAAGTAAATCTGGCAATCAGTACTGCTGCACTCATATTGTGGGTTGGGGTTCCATTGATTGCTGCATTGGTAATCTGGAGAAGATCAGAATAAAGCGGGTTGTGCTCCCTGAACCTGAAACTTTATGACTCAGTCTGTCAGAACAATTCAAATGAAAACTAATGAGGATCAGAATCTACTATTCAAAATGGTAAAGAAGATAAAGAAAAAATAGAGTTCAGCTGGATACTTCCTCCAGTGATTTTCTTGAAGAGGACGGTCCCAGAAGAGCAATAAGCCCGGCAATTAGGCCTGTCACTGCAATGAATTTGAACCCGAATCCGAAACTGTATGTTGTAACTAGTATGGGCAGAAGTATTGCTCCAAGTGCGCCTCCACCATGTCCAATACCATCGGTGAGGGCAAATCCGGAACTCCTTGCCCTTGTTGGATAGCTCTCTGCCGTGTATGTGTATGCAACCTGCAGGTACATTCCAAGTGCCATTGATACGAGGAAGGCACCAACGAAAAGGGCATCCCTTGTGCCAAGGGAGAATATGAACATACCTATGAACCAGACAATGGTATCCGCAAGGATAACAAATTTCCTCTCAAACTTGTCAGCCGTTACAATCATTATGATTGCTCCAACGGGGTAGCCAATTGCACCAACTGCTAGGTAAATTATGGATGATGAAACAGAGGAATGTGGAATAAGCGTAGCCGCATCCCCGAGAAAAGCGTAATTGCCAATATACCAGAAGAACCACATCACGACAAGAACTGTCAGTCTTATGGAATATGGTTTCCTGAAAAGATACAGTGTCGGGAAACGATCCTTGTAAATCTCCACCTCAGAGGGAACAGGCTCAGGCAATTCCCCCACCTTCTTTCTTGCAGTTCTTTCCATTCTCTCCAACACTGCCTCAGCCTTGGCATAGTTCTTCTTTCTCTGAACAAGCCATCTCGGAGATTCCGGTAGCTCAAATCTCAGGGCAAGGGCTATAACTGCTATTATTCCCCCTATGACAAACAGGTATCTCCAGCCAGGTCCAATATCGCTGGCAGGGATGAGGAGAAGTGCTATAAATGGAGTAACTGACTGCCCAAGAATACCTATAAGGAATGTGTAGACCGTGATTCTGCCTCTAACCTTGGGAGGTGCAAATTCGCTTACATAACTGGAAACCAGGTTTAGGTCTGCACCCAGGCCAATTCCTGTGATGAATCGGAAAACTGTAAGCATCGCAACATTGACAGAAAGAGCATCTCCAAAAGAGCCAAGTGCGGTAAGGCCCATTGTGAGTATCATTGACCTGTATCTACCTGTTATGTCTGCAAGTGAACCTATCAGATAGGAACCTATGGCATAGCCAATAAGTCCTACTGAGAGAGCCAGAAACAGATAGATGAAACTGCTGGAGCTGATGTTGAACTGCACTGCTATTGCCGGCATCGCAAAGCCTATATCCGATATATCATAGAATGTGAAGAAATAACCAATCCCGATTATTGCGAGATAGAAGTATGGAAGAGACCATGTCGGGATACGGTTCACTCTTGCAATAACATCCCTTATTTTTTCATCATCAGAATCCATAAATATTAAAACAATTATGTTAAATATATTTTTCTATAAACGGACTTTTGGGAGATAATAATTTTCAAATGGTATTACTTTATGGTTAAAATTACGCGGAAATAAATATTATTTGGAAAACCGGCTCAGACTTCTACCATTACCTGCCCGTCTTCCACCTTTGTTTTGTAGGATTTCAGCGGTGAAATATCACCTGAACCCTCCGGCGGGCTTACAACACTACCATCCTTTGGGTTGAATGTTGCAAAATGGTTCGGGCAAATAAGCTGGTGATCATCCAGGAATCCTTCAGAGAGGTCATAGTCCTCATGCGTGCAGTAACAGGATGTGGCAAAATAGTTCCCGCCATCCTTCATTACAAGAACCTCCTTACCTTCAACTGTTGCTTTGAACAGATCGCCGTCTTTTATTGCTCCGTCTTTGAAAACCTTATACCATGACATTGTACAATGATTACGTCATGGTGTTTTTAATTTTCTCTACATTCGCAATAGAAGAGTATAAAATTCCTTCTGATTCAGGCTTTGAACATAGCTGTTACTGTCTTTTTAACTCTTTTCCATGCATTGCCAGTATATCTTTCGCTGT
Source organism: Thermoplasmatales archaeon (assembly GCA_027343465.1). Taxonomy (GTDB): domain Archaea; phylum Thermoplasmatota; class Thermoplasmata; order Thermoplasmatales; family Thermoplasmataceae; genus UBA447. The sequence goes on from DAHWLW010000047.1 coordinate 27,133, forward strand.
TCTCCACAAGCCCCCTTTCATGATAACCATACTTTTCCCAGTAGCCCTCCTTATAGCCCGAGATAAGCTCAATTTCAGTGAGCCACTTCGCACTTTTCCATCCGTATAGCTCTGGCATGAAAGGCCTTGCTGGAAATCCCTGGCTTCTGCTGAGTTCACTCCCATTGATCTTTAGAGCAATAATTGCATTTTCTGTCATTGCATATTCAAGAGGTACCGGTGTGGAATAACCCTCTTGGCATCTGAACATCACCCAGTCAGCCTCCTCCTTAGGCTTTGCTGAGAGAATCAGATCCCTAAGGCTGGGGCCTTCCCATATAACATCCTTTATGCTCCAGGCTGTAACGCAGTTGAAATCACATTGATATTTCAGCTGGTTCATCTTTGTAAGGTCTTCATAGGAAATACTCTTCTGATCAGAAACAAGGCCTGATATCTTCAATTTCCAAGAATTTCTGTCAATTTCAGGCTCATCAACTGCCGAGTATATAATCCAGTTCCTGATGTAACGCTGGCCAGGGTTCTGGACCTCAATTTTGGGTGTGTCCATGGAATGAGATAATATACCATATTATGAACATTTATGGGGAATTAAAATAGGTTCAGCATTTCTATTCATATTAAATGCTCTGCTTCCAATTAGGGTTGCAGGGAAAGCTTATTGAAATTATATTGATATCTGTGGGATATTATGTCTACAGGTCTTCTTGATATAGGTGAGGTAGCCTCTGGTCTTGGGCTCAAGGAATCAGACATTGAGAGATATGGCAAACACATGGCAAAGGTATTGCCGGGAGCCATCAAGGACGGAAAGAAAGGAAAGCTTGTCCTTGTTACTGCAATGAATCCCACAAAGGAGGGAGAAGGAAAAACTACCACCACAATAGGAATCGGACAGGCTCTTAGGCGAATGGGCAAGAATGTCGTGATAGCAATTAGAGAACCCTCTCTTGGCCCCTGTTTCGGTGTCAAAGGGGGCGCTACTGGAGGAGGAAAATCAAAAGTGGAGCCAAGTGACCGCATAAATCTTCTCTTCACGTCAGACTTTCCTGCTGTAACAGCAGCTCATAACCTTCTGTCAGCCATGATAAACAACCACATTTTTCATGGGAACAGCCTGCGTATCGATCCAAGAAACATTCTCTGGCCAAGGGCCATAGATATGAATGATCGGTCACTAAGGGATATAATAGTTGCTGCCGGAGACGCTTCAACTGGAGTTATGGCAAGGGACAGGTTCGTGATCACTCCGGCATCAGAGATAATGGCAATCCTTGGGCTCTCATCAGATATCAAAGACCTTAAGGATCGACTTGGGAGGATTATAGTCGCGCTTGACTACGAGGGAAAACCTGTTTACTGCAGGCAGCTTAAAGCAGACGGCGCAATGACAGCACTTCTGGTGGACGCAATAAAGCCGAATCTTGTCCAGACAACCGAAGGAGTTCCAGCTTTCATCCACACCGGTCCATTTGGGAACATTGCCCATGGAACTTCCAGTATTATTGCAGACAGGATAGCCCTTTCAAAGGCAGATATAGTTCTCACTGAGGCAGGATTTGGTTCAGAGCTCGGCGGCCAGAAATTTCTGGATATGGTTTCCAGAATTGGAGATCTACCAGTGGATGCGGTATTAATGGTAGCCACAATCAGATCAATGAAGCTAAATGGAGGTTCAAAAGACCCTTCAAAGGAGGACGTGGAAAAACTGAAGGCTGGTGCCGCAAACCTTCTCATGCACGTGAATTTGATAAGGAAATACGGAATTGAACCAGTGGTTGCGCTGAACAGATTCCCCAGCGATACGGAAAGGGAGATAGAGGTCATCGGCGATATCCTTAAAAAAGAAGGAATAAGTTTTGCACTCTCAGAAGTGTTCGGTAAAGGAGGAGAGGGTGGTCTGGAGGTAGGAAAACTACTTTTGAAATCCATTGACAAAAAGGTAAGCATCAATCGAACCTATGAAATGGAAGATGCTCCAAAGGATAAGATTGAGAAGATATGCACAAGAGTATACGGAGCCTCCAGAGTAATATTCACAAAGCAGGCATTAAAAGATCTGCAGATGGTTGAATCACTCGGTCTCAATGGTCTTCACGTATGCATGGCAAAGACTCAATATTCAATTTCAGACAATCCAAAACTGCTTGGATGGCCAAAGGATTTCAAGGTGACTGTGAAAAGTGTCCGCATATCATCTGGTGCAGGATTCCTTGTTCCAATGCTAGGCGATATTATGACCATGCCTGGATTGCCTGCTCATCCTGCTGCAGAAAATGTCAATGTTGATGAAGAGGGAAGAATATTAAACCTCTTCTGATCCTTTTTTTAAAAATTAAATAAAATAAAGCGTCTCTACGGCGTAATCTTAATGGCCCTCGTCGGGCAGACACTCTCGCATGCCATGCAGAATATGCACTCACTTTCCCTTACAGGATCACACTTGTCAGTTCTGTATTTTGCATACATATCCTTGTCCCCAGAGATGTCCTTGTCATTGCCTGTACCCATCTGTCCCGGGTTCAGTTCCCATTCATAAAGAGTTACAGGGCAGACATCCATGCATGCTCCATCTGCGACGCATGATTCCCAGTCTATGGCGACCTTTGAACCATGTATACCATGTTTCGTTGGGTAAGGTTTTCCCTCGGCATCCATCCTCTGGACTCCCTCGGCTCTGACTTCGTGGTCATGGTGCTTTCCAGTGACCGGGTAGTGTTCTGCATCTTCCAGGAAGTTCTCATCTATGGGCTTAGGTTTGTAATCCAGCGACTCTACTTTGACCATTTAATCACTGTATCGTGATTGGTTCATCGTTATATAATTTATCCCATAATCCCTTCTTATCACCATCCACCCGAGTAATTTTGGGGCAAATTGGTAGGTCAGCAGCATTAGATTCCTAAAATACAAATCAAAATACCCTGATAAAAATTTAAGAGACGAGAGCATTACCTCTATATGCCAAAAGATAGCCCAAATGTCATCGACAGAAAAGGTCAGGGCGAATTTGTAAGCTTCTTAATCAGACAGTTTAAGTTCAAGAGGGATGACTTCAGAACAATTGGATCTTTTGGTGGCTTTACCAGCTTGATTGATCTTGGAAACTTTGCTGTTTCTCTTAATAATGATGGCGTAGGCACTAAGACAATTCTTGCGGAGCAGGCAGGAAAATATGAGAACATAGGAATTGACTGCATTGCAATGAATGTTAATGATGCAATAACTGTTGGGGCAGAACCGATTGCATTCGTCGATTACATCGCACTAAAGGAACCGGACCTGGAAATTGCCAGGCAGCTTGGAACAGGATTCAATGTGGGAGCTCAGATGTCCAACCTCACTATTGTTGGCGGGGAATCTTCAATAGTCCCAGACCTTATGAATCACATGGATGTTTCAGGAACATCGCTTGGCATAGTACAGAAGTCTCAGATAGTAAGGAGTGAATCCATAAAAGACGGAGACCTTATTTTCGGATTCCAGAGCAGTGGCCTCCATTCCAATGGGTTCACCACTGTTAGGGACATAATAGCAAATAATGAGATAGACCTCAATTCTCAGTTTCCAGGTGAATCAAAGAAAGCCGCTGATGTCCTGCTTGAGCCTACAAGGATATACGTAAGGGAAGTACTAGATGCACTTAGCATAGTACCCATAAAGGGAATGGCCAATATAACTGGTGGGGGCCTTAGAAATCTTTCCAGAATGAAGGACATGAAGTTTGTCATTGACGATCCGATCAAACCACAGAATGTTTTCGTCAAGATGATGGAGATGGGGAAGTTATCATATAAGGAAATGTACGAGATTTTCAACATGGGAATCGGATATGCAGTTGTAATAGACCCGGAAAGTAAGGTAGACTTCGTAAATCTGTTAAGGAACAGGGTGCAGTTCAAAGAAATTGGTCACGTGGAAAATGGAAGTGGAATTCATGTGGTACCATATGATGTGACCTTTGAAGGATACTATTAATAAATCCTTTGCATTTTTTTATATACCGTTAAGTTAAATTAGCAGATTGGAAATACGGTCTTATGAAAATAGCAGCTGTAGTTGACGAAGAGAATTATGTGACGCCACTTGAATATGGTAACTCCATAATGATAATCGACGACGAGACAAAGCAGATAAAGGAATATGAGAACCCAGGGTTCGGCTCTCCCTATGGCGGAAAGGAAAGGTGCATGCAGGGAATCCTGAGCCTCAAACCTGACGCAATTGTAGTGAAGGAAGGTGTTCTGTGTCCGGGATCATATCACATGTCTCTCGGAAAGATGAAGTATATCCCCACAGATGGTGAGAAACTGGAGGACATAGTTAAGAACCTCGACAAGGAAAAAGAGAAGGCAGTTGAGGAACTGGACTTCTATATGTTCAGGGAGTAATACCTGAAAGCTTTTCCTATCATATGCGCAACCCTTACAGGTTCGCACTTTTTTCCATTTATCATGGTTTTCTGAAGAATTGTTCTGGCATCATTTTTATCTATTCCGATCAGGTTTACAGTAAATTTTCCCTTAAGGGTTTTGATTTCAATACTCTCATATTTTTTTAGATTGGTTAAATTCTCTTTCAGGCTGTATTTTTCCAATGCTCCATACATTGAGCTAAGATCTGGAGTTCTGGAGGAGTATGAAATGTAAGGGAAACCATTCTCTATAAAGATCAGGGGATCAGGTATGTTGAATCCTCCAAATGTGATGCCCTCAGATACAATAGCTTCAACGGGTCCGCCGTATTCCTTCAGCATTGAAAGGATGGATTCGGTTGCATCTGTCCCATCTATTGTTATCTTCCTGGACATTATCCTTTCAATTAGCCCATCGAACCTGTAAATTACACCAATTAATGCGCAGCTAGGATCCTCTAATCTTCTGAATGGACTATCATCAATTCCGAGGACTCTGGGAAATTTCTTCATGTTAAAAATAGATATGAACAATGAAAAATATAATTGTCGCTAGATATGTTTCATTGCCGGGTCCACCAAAATGCTTATATTGGGTTTAACTATACCAACGCTACGCACTTTTGATGCACCTCGTGAGATTAAACTCATAAGGGAAGGGGTTGAGGTATAATTGCCTATGAAGCCAAATTTCTGCTTACAGTAAAGTGGATTGTGC
>DAHWLW010000049.1:0-4165 GCA_027343465.1 Thermoplasmatales archaeon
GTTTCACACCCTTCTCAATCTCAGATGCGAAGAAGTTGAGCAACTTCTCCTGGTTGGGGTTGAATAGGTCCATAATCTTTGAGAAACTTCTGATCCTCCGCACAGATCTCTTCACAGTTGAAGGGCTGTACCTTCCAAGAGTAATGGCCCATATCCTGAATTCCTGAAGCTTTGAATCAAGAGTACCCTGATTTTGACTCATTTCACATCCCTCACAAAAGCCCTGTCCTTTGAGTCATACCTGTATCCGGCTATCTTCATGTTCTCATTGAGCCTTTTGAAATCTTCGCCGCTCAGAGTCCCATTTATGGAGTATTTGCCATCGTCCACTGTGAGGCGATACTTCCTTTCAAGGCTTTTTAACAGGGTTTCACGTGCCTTAGGGTCCATTTCCCTCTGGACTGACTGGCACTGGTTCTCCTTGAGCCAGTACACATATGGTGATGCAGTCTTCTCAAACATCATCTCCAGCTTCTGTGCGTTTACAGCTCCGTCCTCTGACCTGAGGAATTCCGAGATCTCCTCATAGATCTGACTGAGATAGCGATAGTACTCCTTCCTTGATTTTTCAATATCCATCTTCTGTTCTGAAATCATAAAATCTCACCTACCATAATTCTGTTCTTGCATTTGCGGCACTTGAGAATGCCAGCAGACCTGCCCTGCCTTTCCCAGGTGTGGCCACATCTTGGGCATGAGACAAAAACACCTGTCGGGTATCTTGCCTTGTTTAGCTGTTTCTCCTTCCTGAATTCCTCAATGGCTCCCCTGGGAAGGACCAGGTTTCCATTGCTGTCAAAAATCATTCTCTGACCTCCGCCTTTCCGGTGTGCTCTCTAACCAGTGTCTCTATGGCTTCATTCATGCTCCGTGCCTTCAGTTCAAACTTCACGTTCTGAAGAGATATGTAAGTCTCCTGAGACACAGAGATCTGTGGAAATTTTCTGTTTGGCATCCTTATCGACATTATCGATACACCTTTTCTGTTAATAAATCTATCGATAGAATCGATATTATGGGGAATTTCTTTATTTTCAAGAATCTCATAATACTTGAGATGCCTGGAACTCGTGGACACCCCACCAAGAAATATCCCCAGATTTCACTGACAAAGAACCTGTATGATAAACTGAGAGATCTGAAATTTGAGTTGAAAGTTGATTCTCTCGGAGATGTTGTAAGCATTCTGATTGAAGAGCACGAGGCAAAGAAAGAATTGAAACAGTGAAGTTTTACCAAGAACCCACCTCCACCATCCTCAGTTTCTGAATCCTCTTCTCGACCTTCCACCATGCTGTCTCATAATTTGACATGGTGCATTTCTGATATACCCACCATTTCTTTCCTGTTGAATCACTAAGGCCACCTGAATGAGGATATCCATACCATGTACCCACATTCTCGACATGTTCTGCGGATCCTCCAATGCATTGGAATGATTTACCCGATGTTCTGTTAATGAGATCGGCAATCTCCCCGCCCATGTCGACTGTGAGGATGCGCTCTTCAGGGAGAATGTTCTGTTTCTTTTCCTCATTCCTGACATGGGAAAGGCACACCGGCCCAATCTCCCTTCTTACGGATTCAGGATCGGTGAGTTCCCTGCCGCAGTTTATGCATTTCACTGATCATCACCATCCGGAAGACTTTCGTAGCATCCCATACAGATATGTCCCTTCACTTCCTCTTCATAGCGAGAAGCACCGGAACTGTCGGTCTTCTTATGTAGCTGTGTGAAGCAGCCAAAGGCCACAAAGGGATCTTCCTGCAAGACCTCTGAAATCGGTCTGCCGCAGACAACGCACGATTCCTCAGTGATATCGTGTTCCCGGAAGCATGTGACTTTTATACCTTCGGGCATGTATAAGTTTCCCCTTACAAAATTCACTCCGACTTCTTCAGAACTGCTCATTCCTCATCACTCCAGAATCTGTCCAGGGTCTCCTGCAGTTTCATTTTACCCTGCTCTCTTGCCACTTTCATCAGATCATAATTCATCTTCCTGTCATCCTCCGATATTTTTTCCATCCATTCCTGACCAGAGTCAGGTAGACATCCCACATGTCCGGTATCATGGGAATCATGCTTCAGCCTCCAGGTTGCATCTGTGGTATTCGATCCTGTTGTACGCCTCTATGAACTTCTTTCTGTCAGGACGTGTCCATTCGCTCTTGTGGCTGTTTTGTATCGGTGCTTCGATTAGATGGGCCCTCTCAAGATGTCTTTCCCTTGAATTGTATGATAGAGAAACTCCACATAGCCTGCATTCCCATCTTCCATTCCCGATGAGTGTGAAGTAGTCCCTGTAGTCGGAGATCATGGCTTCACCTGCCCTGCCGGTTTTAATCTCAATGTGTCTTCGGTCTGCTCCAGCCATATTTCTTCACCCTCTTTCCAGTGAAGAGAGTCTGCGAGTCTTTTAGGGAGGTAAAGCCTTAACCCGCCGTCCCTGTCCTTGTAAACTCTGGCAATTCCATTCATTTCGACCATCTTGTCCACCTTACAAATTTGGTAGGAAATGTAAGGATATTAACCTTACGGTTTTGTAAGGATTTGAAAACATTTAACATACAGGTATTCTTAACCAACAAATGGAGAACAAGGGAACCGCCAGATTTTATAGAGATAAGGACGGTGCTGGCAGACTTTACATACCCAAGCGCCTTGTGGACAAACTTGGTTCTATTGAAAATGGTGAGCAGCTCAAGGTTACCATCAGGGATGATGGTACTTTGCTTATCGAAAAACTCTGATTTCATTCTGGTTCCCTCACCATCAATGGAAAATTTCCTCTGTCATTCCCACCGGGAACTCGCCATATAGCCGGATATATTTCCTGAGAAGCCTGTCTTCCTTGTGGTATGAGTACCTCAGGATCGCATCGAACCAGTGGTTATTTCTTACATGCATTCTAAGAGGCTTCAGGTATACAAGTGTCTCCTGAATCTCCAGTATGCGGTTCCTCAGGTTCCTCTTTTTCATCTCTTGGGCGGAAAACGTTTTAAATCGCATGCAATTCTTTACTCGGTTCCCAAAACCATTCATTTTTTCTGTTTTCATCTTATCTCTCCCGATATGTTCTGAAGATCGGCATTTGAAAGAACTGTCCTGTCTGTTTTCATCATATAGCTAATCAGAGCTCGAAAGGCACCAGATCTGTTTACTTCTGGATGCTCTGAAAGCCATTTTAGCTGGTCTTCTTCGCATGTAAGTGATATTGTCTTCATAACACATCACAAGTTGTAATGTATAATACTATATATTAATGTTATGTCTTATAAGTTATAACATGCTAAACAATCCCTAATATAATTCTACGCCTTATAACTTATAACGAGAGCTATACTATCTAAACTTGAGAAACAGTCTGGAATATTGCAGGTGTTGCTTTACCTGGAGGGGAAGGAGCAGGACACTTTCCAGGAGATAGAGGACAATCTTGACCTCTATTATGGCGCAGTATACCGATCAGTTGAAAGGTTGAAGGAGTTGAGGTTGGTTAAGCAGGAAATAAGCTCAACCACTAAGCCCCCAAGCAATGTAATCAGACTTACAGAAAGGGGAAAACTTGTTGCGCAGAAGTTAAAGGAAATTGAGGATATTTTGCAGGGTGATCTTACATGAAGCCGTTTTCAACTAAAGTAAGTCTCATACTTTTTGTTCTAACGGTAGGGGAGGTAGGAGGTTTTATAATATGTTTGTTAGGTGTTTCAATAGGTGTGGCGCAACTAATCTGGCCAATTCATCCGTTGTACGTTTTCATTGTAACACTGGCTCTAACGATAATTGGCTTAGGGTTCCCAATAAGGACAAGAATTAACTGGGAATCTCGGCTCAAAAAACTTATATCTGTGTTAGATAATCTAATTAATAATAAACAAATCTAAACCATTAATCACTAGGTGTAATTTAAAATGGAGAGAAACTAAAGGGTGAGTGGGGTTACTCAGATAAATTGTTATTATAACAACGGAGACTCGATAGCATCTCTAGAAGTCTGCAATTCAGGTAGTGTATATATTGGCGAAATGTATTTTATGTGCGAAAACAAACACGTTTTAAAATATTACAAAAACCCTGATGGAACAATCGTAAGCGATTCTTTATCAAACTACTTTGATTCTTTTAATGAAAAGTATCCACTTTTTTTTAAATCAACTCCGAA
>DAHWLW010000055.1:0-17868 GCA_027343465.1 Thermoplasmatales archaeon
AAAAAACCTTAGATAGAAATGACAAAAAGTCAAGAAATAATTAAGAAATGGAAAGAAAGTGGACTCCCGGAACTCCCCGAAGATCTATCGGCAATATCAATAAATGAACGTGGCTAGTATTAACTACATAGATACAAACGTTATAATTTCATTTCTTAACAGCAGAGATGTCAATCATGAAAGAGCAGTAAAAACCTTAGAACATGATGGCGAAATAGTTACATCACCAGTAGCTGTTTTGGAATTGAAATCCGTCCTTGCCCGGACAACTACCCTTAGTTCGTATGAAATAGAGGCTTTTGTTGACTACTTATCTGAAGTTAATATAAAAGTACCTGAGGTTGACATGGGTAAAATCGTCAGCTATGCAAGTGAATTGGCTATTAATATAAGGATGAGAACATTGGATATATTGCATCTTGCCGCAGGGGTTGTATTAGAGGCAGATGATTTTGTAACTTTTGACCGTGAATTCTTAGAAAAGGAAAAAGAGATCGCAAATATTGGATTTAGAGTCAGATCATGAATATTTAAAAGCTGCCATAAGCACTGCTCTGTTGAACAATTATATTAGAATGGTAACTCAAATCTATTCTTATTTAATCATATAGTAGGGATTCTTGCTCCCATCAGAAAGATCATAAATTATCTTGTTCGAACTTTCCATTGCCTCATTAGCCTTTTTCGAATCCAGTGATGAATTCTTCTTCCCTTTCCAGTAAAGATCGTATGTGCTCAAAAGAAACTTAGGAAAATGCAGGAAATCCCTGATGTATGAAGGCATCATTTTCCAAATGAAGCGCATTGCATTTTCCACAAGGGATTGCTTTCTTTCACTGTTTTGTATGTTTTTAATTTTCCCCCTGAAGAACTTGTATACATAGAAACTGTAAGAGGCATAAAACTGAGCCAGATGATCCAGAACAGGACCTGTTTTAGTTTTCATAACAGGAGTTAGGACATCATATCTGTCCCAGTCCATCGTGAAAAGTGCTTTTTCATTCATTGCATCGTTGAAAACCCTTGTCCCTGGCAGGGGAGTATAAATCGAGAACTGAACTGCATCTGCACCAGCCCTCGCAAGCGAGCGGGAGAATCTTATTGTGGACAGTATGTCGCTCAGTCTTTCGTATGGGGCACCAATCATCATGCCCACAAGCACAATTATACCATTTTCAGAAAGGATTCGGACAGCATCTACCGATTGTGGAGTGAATTCCCCCTTGTGCATTTTCTTCAGGATCTCCTCACTCCCGGATTCAACCCCAAGGAAAGATATAGCCATGCCCGCCTTTGCTGCCATTCTCACTACATCTGGATTCCTTGCTGTGACGTCCGCCCTCATCTGAACTATCCACTTCATGTCGAGTCCTTCATCGAGTATGTCCTGGAACAGTTTTATTCTGCTTTTCACATTCGGGTAGACCAGGAATATATCGTCTGTGAAGAATATCCAGTCATAGCCGGCCTCTCTGGCACACTTCATTTCTTCAATAATTCTTTTGTTGGACTTGTTTCTCCACTTGTTGCCCCATGTAGGTGTTACAGAACAGAAATCACATGCATATGGGCATCCTCTGGAGGTTTCAAGGCACATTACTTTCTCATTGCTGCCAAATACCCTGAAAGTATATTTGCTGCTGTCAAGCAGTTCAAGAGGTGGCATTGGCAAAGAGTCCAAATCTCCTATGAGCTTTCTAGGCCTGGTCCTTACAAATCTCTCTCCATCCCGGTAAACGATGCCATCAACCTTTGAAAAATTCTGGCCGTTCTCTATGGCCATGGCTATGTCATAAATTGTTTCATCCCCCTCACCAAGCACAGATATGTCAAACCCCTCTCTCAATATCTCCTTTGGAAGGAATGTGGCATGATGGCCACCTGCAACAAGAACAGTATCTGGCTTCTTTTCCTTTATTTTCCTTGCTAAATATCCAGCATTATTGTGCGCTGCAGTCGCATGTAGAGTGATTCCAACTAGATCAGGGTTAGCAGAGAGGGCTTTATTCACGGTATCATCAAGTTCCAGGGAGTCACCCTCCATATCTATTATCTCTACTTTAGAGCCCGGTATTCTCATAACCTCCCCGGCAAGTGTAAGCAGCCCAAGGGGTGCCGGTAAAAACCCCCATTTTGTCATATATGCGCTGCCAGTCTTGTTACTCGGCCTTATGAATACTGCCCTGATCCCCATATATACAAATTTACACGGAATAAAAAAACCTGATGTGTAATTGAAAGTTTAAAAATCCTTTAATAGAATTTTGAAATATGTATTTTAATAAAAAATAATTGTTTATGGAATAAAAGTTTATGAATGAGAAAAATTTATTCTATTTACTATATTATATACATGGAAACTGTTGTTATTGAATTTTTTGGTATGAATTTATACTTTTTTGAATATGGAGAGATGTTTGTCAAAAACAGGAGGTAATCCCTTAAAATATTATATTTAAATCACTTGTCGAATTGAAGCCATCAACAGTTATAGTTAACCTGAAACACTACGCCAACTCATCTGGCCCAAACGCAGAGACTTTTTTGAATTCGTTAAAAACTTTATCAGTGCCAGCAGGCTGTAATGTGATCTTTGCATTGAATCCCATAGATCTAAGGATAGCCAGAGATTACCCGGAGTTAACATTCATTTCTCAGCATGTGGATGCCGTCAGCTATGGAGCTCACACAGGGCATTTCTCTATGGAATCTTTGAAAGGCCTTGGAATAAATGGGAGTATAATAAACCATTCTGAAAGAAGACTGGATCCAGATACAGTTAGAAATGCCATAGTGCGATCCAAAGGACTTGATTTTCGGGTCACAGTCTGTTGTGAGTCCCTTGAAGAGGTGAAGCGATTTTCTTCACTTGAACCATATTCAATTGCATATGAGCCACCAGAGCTAATAGGTGGCAACGTTTCAGTCACTACTTCAAGACCGGAGATTATTAAGGAAGCCGCTGAAATATGCCATAATGAATATGTGAAACTTCTGGTAGGTGCGGGCATAAAGAATAGAAACGATGTTACAAAGTCCATTGAACTGGGAGCCGACGGAGTTCTACTTGCCTCTGGCGTGGTACTCTCTAACAGCCCTCTTGATACGTTAAATTCATTAATTGTAAACTTATAGGGTTGAAATCTCATGGCGAAACCTAAGGATGAGCCCCTGTTTGAAATTCCAGAATTTGATGAAACTGATTACATCAGAAAGGAAAGGGAGCGAGCCAAAGCTATAATTCTGATCTTTATTATGGGACTCCTCACAGGGCTTCTTGCCGGTTATCTGCAGCTTCTAGGATACACTTACCTTTCAGTCCTGGTGATGATTCTGGTGCTGGTATTCCTTGGGAAAATCCTCAGATTCCTTAAGGTAAAAGTTTCCGAAAAAAATTCCCACAAGTTCCTTAACGGCGCCATGTATGTGCTTACTTGGATGCTGTTCTGGATCGTTTTCCTAAACCCCCCCATTCATGTGGTTTCAGCTCCACAGATATCACAGGCGGATATGCACTATGACGGCCACTTGGTGCAACTTTCTACATCGGGAGTTAATTCATTTGTAACTTCCTCCTCATTACCGGGAGGCACCTATGCTTACCAGCTCAATCTCACTTCAAGGTACACCTTCACCGTTACATCTCTTGATTATCGTTCGTCATCATCCACCACTTACACACCAATATCGGATGCCCATTTCTTTGCATCAAACGATACCCTAATCTTCTCCTTTACATCCTCTGTTAACAACCAATACTATTTCCATATGAACTGGAGCGGGCATAACAGAACTGGAACTGTGGATTTCACGGTTTCCACATAATAATATGATGCAGGTGTAGTGTAGTCTGGTCTAGCACGAGAGCCTTCCAAGCTTTCAACCCGGGTCCAAATCCCGGCACCTGCAATTATTAAGGTGTCATGGAAATTGCGTCTGGTATACACCATTTCTTGTTTTCATAATTTATTATTTCTCATATAGCCAACGTTCTCTTTGCAATTATGAAAGCAAAAAGAATCAGATATATTTGGATAAAGGCAGACTCTTTCTGTTCCGTATTACATATTATTTATCTTGAAAGAGACGTTTTGGGTTCCATGACAGTCACACTTGACGGAAATTCCCTTGACATAGATTCTCTATATCGCATAGCAGTTGATCATGAAGACGTTGAGATAGATAAGTCAGCGCTGGAAAGAACCAGAGAATCGAGAAAGTCACTTGAGCAACTCTATGAGTCTGGAATTAATATTTATGGTGTCAACACCGGCTTTGGAAATCTGCTCAACACCAAGATATCCCCGGAAAACCGTATAGACCTTCAATTAAACCTGATAAGAAGCCATTCATCGGGTGTTGGTTTACCTCTCCCCAAATCCTGTGTCAGGGCGATGATTGTTGTCAGGCTGAATAGCCTTCTGAAAGGATTCTCAGGAATAACTATTGCACTTCTTGAATTTATGAGGGATGTGCTGAATTCACAATTCTGTCCATATGTACCAAGGTATGGTTCTGTAGGTGCAAGTGGAGATCTGGCTCCGTTGGCCCATATCGCACTCTCAATGATGGGGGAAGGAAAGGCATATTTCATGAATGAAGAACTTGAAAGTGGAGTAGCTCTCAGGAAGGCTGGACTCAAACCGTACAGTTTCAAAGAAAAGGAAGGTGTATCTTTCATAAATGGTACAGCCGCAATCTGCGGAATACTCGCCATTAATCTCAAGCGTTCATACAACCTGATAAAGGAGGCTATTTTGGCTGCCGGGATATCGTTTGAAGCCCTCAGAGGGACTACAAGGGCTTTTACTTCATGGGCTCTGGCAGCAAGGAATCAACCAGGTCAGTCGCTAATTGGCAGAGAGATGCTGAATATTCTCAATGGCAGCCAAAATCTGAAAGACCCATACAACACCAAAATACAGGATGCATATTCACTGAGATGCATTCCCCAGGTTTACGGAGCAGTACTTGATACAATCAATTACACAAGAACAGTTTTGGAAAGGGAAATAAACAGTGTTACGGACAATCCCCTGATCCATGACGGAGAATATGTCTCTGCCGGAAATTTCCATGGGGAACCGGTAGCCCTCGTATCGGATTTCATGGCTATAGCCCTCACTGATCTCGGCAATATGATAGAGCGCAGGATCGCAAGGCTGACTGACAGCTCTCTCAGCGGACTCCCCCCTTTTCTTTCACCTTCCAGTGGCCTGAACTCCGGTTATATGATCCCACAATATGTTGCAGCAGCACTTTGTAACAGGAACAAGACTCTGTGTTTTCCATCAACCGCAGATTCCATCCCCACTTCTGCAAACCAGGAAGACCATGTGAGTATGGGCACAAACGCTGCAATAAAGCTTTCAGAAATCCTTGATAATGTTGAGGACATTGTCGCAATAGAGATGCTGCTTTCATCACAGGGAGTTCATTTCTTAAAGGATGAGGTATCGAAAACTGTTAATGAAATTGTTAAGGAATTTAGAAAGATTGTTCCAGTGATGGATAAGGATCGGCCACCGTCACCAGATATTGAAAAGGCCAGGGATTTCCTCAGAAAACTGGATCTTAGTAATATCAGGCTGGAATAATCCTGTTAAGTTCTTTATATTCATTATCTATAAGGTGAGGATGTCTCAGCAGGATATTCAAATGGTGGAGGTGAAAAAGGGAGAGATCTTTGCCGAAGCGCTTAAGCGCAGAGGCGTTAAAGATGCAGTAGCTGCGTCTCTCGATGGAAAGGAGTTTGACCTTACCACTACTGCTGACAATGATTGTAAAATTGCCCCGATTAGAGCCGGCACCCCAGAGGGCCTGAAGATATTGAGACATTCAGCAGCACATCTTCTTGCTGATGCCGTAACTGAAATGTTTCCGAATGCAAAGCCAAATGCCGGCCCTCCCACAGATGATGGCTTCTATTATGACATAAAGATGGAGCCTGTCAATCAGGAATACCTCGAAAAGATCGAAAAGAGAATGAAGGAGATTGCCTCCATGAATATTCCCATTGTAAGGGAGATTCATACAAAGGAGGAACTGAAAGACCTGTTCCGGGATAACCCTTTCAAATCAGAGAAGATAGAGGAAAGCATCCCGGATGGAGGGAGTTCTTCAGTTTACAGGCAGGGAAAATTTGCAGATTTCTGCCGTGGCCCTCATGTTCCCAGCACTGGGTATCTGCGAAATATAAAACTTCTATCTGTGGCAAGTGCCCATTACAAGGGCGATGACAGGAATCCGGAGCTTGTAAGAATATATGGCACTGCATTCGAGTCTGATGATTCACTTAAAAAATTCCTGAAAAACAGAGAGGAAGCGGCCAAGAGGGACCACAGAAGAATAGGACAGGAGATGGACCTCTTCGTATTCAATTCTGAGAGGGCACCCGGATTTCCATTTTACACACCAAATGGGACTATACTTAAAAATGAACTTACTCAGTTCATGAAAGAACTTAACCGGGAGTATGGCTGGGAGGACGTGCAGACACCCCATATATTCAGGGATACCATCTGGAAACAGTCTGGCCACTACGCAAAATACAAGGAGAACATGTTCCTCTTTACCCTCCCTGACGGGGATAATTACGGAGTAAAGCCAATGAACTGTCCCGGCCATATAATAATATTTGAACGGACACCAAAAAGTTACAGAGAACTCCCTGTGCTTTACTCTGAGCCCGGTACTGTCTACAGATATGAGAAATCAGGAGAGGTGGGTGGACTTACTAGGCCCAGAATGTTCACAGTTGATGATGGCCACGGATTTCTCAGGCCGGATCAGATCCTTACGGAAATATCCAGAGTCATTGAGATGATACGTAAGACCTTCAATACGGTCTTCGGAAGTATGGAACTTACATTTGAACTCAGTGCAATAGATCAGAGCAAACCAGAAAATTACCTCATAAGGTATAACTGCCAGAAATGCGGATACCAGATCGAAACAAGAAGATCATCAAGTGAGGATTCGCTCACCTGCCCTGAATGTGGTTCTGATGATCTTAAGCCTGACTTCAGCCTCTGGGATGAGGCCACCGATCAGCTTCGAACCGCACTTCAGAAATCAGGAATACCTTTCAAGGAGATTCCAGGAGAGGCGGCATTCTATGGCCCTAAGATAGATGTTCATATCAGGGACGCTCTGGGCAGAAGCTGGCAGCTGTCAACCATACAGGTTGATTTCTTCATGCCATCAAACTTCGGGCTTTATTACATAAACCAGGAGAGCAGGCATGACAGGATCATAATGCTTCACAGGGCAATATTCGGTTCCTATGAAAGGTTCATGGCAATACTCATTGAACATTTTGCCGGCAAATTCCCTACCTGGCTATCCCCACTCCAGGCTTATATCGTTCCTGTAAGTGAAAAATTTTCCGATTATGCAATGACAGTTGAAAGAGAGTTCAGAAAAGCAGGGGTAAGGGCAAAGGCAGACCTGAGCAGTGAGACTATGAATAAGAAAATTAAGATGATCAGAACGATGCGCCCCTCTTATGTTATTGTTGTTGGAGAAAGAGAGGAGAGCCAGAAAACAGTAACTCTTCGGAACAGGGAGAACAGGCAAACCGAGCTGAAACTTTCAGATGCGGTTGAAAGGATACACAGGGAGATAAGCGAAAGATTGCCTTCCCAGACGCTCTGAAAGTTCGTGCATTTTCAAAGAAAATTAATTTGAAAGGCGCGAAGACTTTTACTTCTTCTCTTTCCCTTTCTTTCTTTTCTTCAGCTCTTCAATGAACACCGGAAGAATCTCGTACAGGTCACCGTTTATAACATAGTCAGAGTATCTGGTTATCTCGGCATCAGGGTCTTTGTTCACGGCGATCACGGTCTTGCTGTCCATCATTCCAACTATGTGCTGAGGCTTACCTGATATTCCAGCAGCAATATACAGATCCGGCCTGACTATTTTTCCTGTTTGGCCTACCTGATGGTCCCGGGGAGCCCAGCCAAGATCGGCAACAGGCCTTGTAACTCCATAGGAGCCACCCATTAGTTCTGCAAGCTGTTCAATGAGCTTCAGACCATCAGCGTTACCCATTCCTAGCCCACCTGAAACCAGCACTTTGGAGACTGTTATGTCTTCTCCTCCTTTAGGCTTGAAGCTTAGGATCTCCTCCCTTAGCTGATCCTTCTTCAGCTCAACCTTTCTGATCTCCTTTTTAAATGTCCGTTTCTCATCATATGGGGGGACATCAAAAGTGCCTGGCCTTGAAGTGGCCATCTGAGGCCTGTGCTTTTCGCACCTGATCTCAGACATAGTGCTGTCCCCATAATCAGGCCTCCTCGCTATGAGTATGTCCGTTTCAGGTTCGACATCTATCTCCATGCAATCTGCTGTGAGGCCTGACTGGACCCTTACTGCTGTCCTTGCAGCAAGGTCCCTTCCATTCTTTGTTCCGGGAACTATTAGTATGTTGGGCTTCTTCTCGAAGACCATGCCTGAAAGAATATCGGTAAATGGCCTGGACCTGTACATGGAAAGGTCTTTGGATTCAAAGCCGTATACCTCATCACACCCATATTTCCCGGCATCTTCAACCATGGAATCTACTTTATCTCCAATTACTACACCTATACAGGGCTCCTTCACCTTATCGGCCATTTTCCTTCCCACGCCGATCATCTCATGTGTAGCCCTTGTAAGGTTTCCACCGAAGGAATCGAGATATACCATTATCCCTTTGTACTGTGAAACATCTTTTGGCGGCTCAGCCTTTTTCATCTCTGCCATTTCAATCAGCCTCTAACTTTATAACCCCGGTTTTTACCAGATTATCTATGAACTCAGGGATTTTGTCTTTTTCTATCTTTTCTGCTTTTCTGTCCTTCCTTGGGAATGGGAGCATTTTCTTTACAACTGTGGGTGAGGATCTTAGCCCAACCCAGTCAGCAGGTATGTTAATGTTGGCAAGCGACCACGTGATAATGCCCCGTTTCATTGCGTCGATCTTTTTCCTGAGTGTTGCTCTTCGAGGGTCATTGGAATCTGTAAGTATGGTAACAACAGCTGGAGTGGGGATTCTTACCTCCTCTACTCCATTTTCCAGTTCCCTCTCGGCAATAACGAAACCATCTTCATATGTAACTTTTCGGGAATAAGAGGCAAGTTCAGCCCCAATGAATTCTGCCACACCTGGGCCAACATGCCCGGTACTAGAGTCAGATGTCTTTTCACCGGCAAATACTATATCGACATCCCCCATCTTCTTAATTGCAGCCGCAACTGTAAGACTGGTTGGATATGTATCTGAGCCTGCAACCGCTCTGTCACTTATCAGAACAGCCTCATCTGCACCTCTTGACATGCATTCCATCAGAAATGGTTCAGCAAAAGGAGGAGCCATGGTCATTACGGTGACCTTTGCATCCATTTTGTCTTTGATTTGCAATGCCGCCTCAAGAGCGTTCTCATCGGCAGGATTGATTATATTTGTAGCCATGGATCTGTTCAGAGTGAATGTTACAGGATCTACGAAAACCTCTTTCCCGTCAGGAACTACCTTTATCAGAACAACAAGATGTAGAGCCACCTGAATCACCCGTACTTGTATTTCACGCCATGAGCGCCTTTGCTATTTGTCCAAGAGACACTGCCATGGGCACATGCAACAACGCATGTTCCGCATTCCACGCAGTCCTCATACTTGAAGTTGAGTTTGCCGTCGATGAGGGTATAGCATTTGGCGGGGCATGAGAATGTGCAGAAATGATCCGGGCATGTCTCGCATATATCAGGTTTTACCGTAATGTGGGCATACGTTCTGTCAATCTTATAATTCAAAAGTGCAAGCCTGTCTTCTAGTTTCATTTCACATCCTCCTCAACATTCTGTATCCTTCAAGCACAGCATCCGATGTTCTGATTCCGGACTCGCCAAGAGCTTCGGTCATCAACTGGTAGAGATGCTTCTTTGGGACACCCTGTTCTATGAATAGACCCTTCATAATATGTTCAAGGGCATTTGGAATGGCTCTGTGAGGCAATTTTCCCCATGTAACTTCATCGATTCCCCTGAAATTGTAAAGGTCCTTTAGAACGTATGAATCCAGGAGCCTTTTCCTGTATCCTGCCAGTGTCTCTTCGCTGACGCCACTCCCCTTCTTAGCTTCAATGAATGTGTCTGCTGCTGCTATTCCGGAAGCGATAGCATAATTCATTCCCTGAAGCACCAGACCATTACTGAATGAGAACCCGGCTGCATCACCGGCAATCATGTATCCATTGCCAAACAGCTTTGGAACTCTCTCAATGCCTCCCTCCTGTACCATGTGAGCGCTGTATTCTTCAACAGAACCCCCATCCACAAGCGGGGCAATAGCAGGATGCTCAAGGAACTGCTCTATTATGTCGAATGAATATGTTCTGTCGTTCTCCCTGAGATGCTTCATGGAGATGACTACTCCTGCTGAAATTGTCTCTTTGTTTGTATAAAGGAATCCACCTGCCTCAACCTGGTCTGGAAGAAATCCCAGTACATACTCACCTGCAAATCCTTCCTTTTCCCTGAGATTAAATCTTTCATTGACGGTTTTCTCAGATAGCTTGATAACCTCCTTGACCCCAATGGCGACATCCTTGTCGTTGAGAGGTTCTCTGAGGCCAGAATCAATTGCAACTCTTGGGTTTGCACCCTCTGCAAGAATGACGCAGTCTGATGTGATCAGATCGCCATCCTGTTCCACACCTATGGCCTTCCCCTTTTCGAAAGCAACCCTGTCCACTGTAACTCCTGAGGCAACCATTGCCCCCATGTCCTTTGCCTTCTTCACAAGCCACTGATCCAGTTTTGCACGAAGGACCATGTGCCCAGCCCTGTTTTTGTCAAAGAGACCAGATCTGAACTCCAGTCCAATGTTGGAATCCTTGGTAAGAAATCCCACACCTTTCGCTTTGACGTATCTCTCCACAGGAGCTGTCTTCTGCCAGTCAGGTATGACGGCTTCCAGGTCGTTCCCCCAGAGCACCCCGCCTGAAACGTTCTTGCTTCCTGGAGGGTCTGCTTTTTCAACCAGTAAAACATTGTGCCCAGCAGATGCCAGTCTCATAGCTGCAGAAGATCCGGCAGGTCCGCCACCCACAACGATGGCATCGAACTCACTCATGTACCAGTATCACTGTATGAATTATAATCCTTTTTTCCGTATTATTCCAATAGACATTTTTTTTAAGCGACACTTGATTGCTTATATGATGGATATATCTGAGCTTCACAAAATCCTTCTGGATAAATATGGTGACGTTGGATGGTGGCCCGGAGAGTCTGATGAAGAGATACTCATCGGAGCCGTTCTCACTCAGAATACTTCATGGTCGAACGTAGAAAAGGCCATAAATTCTTTGAAAACTAGTGGAATGCTATCTCTTTCTTCAATAGCAAATTCAGATCCTGGAAGGATTGCTCCCCTCATAAGAAGTTCTGGATATTACAACCAGAAAGGTAGACGCCTTGTTTTGATTTCAAGATTAATAATGGAGAAATATGGTTCTCTTGGAAACATAAGACTTGCTGGCCTGGAAGAGGCAAACAATTTTCTTATGTCCCTAAATGGAATAGGAAGAGAGACATGTGATTCCATACTTAATTATGCCCTGGATTTTCCAGTATTTGTTGTTGACAAATATACATTAAGGATATTCAGCAGAACAGGAATAGGTGATATGAATGTTGATGAGGCAAAATCTCTTGTCTATAGCAGTATTGGCAGGGATACTGCTATCCTGAAAAATCTGCACGGAATGATAGTATTTCTGGGAAAGGATTATTGCAAAACAAAACCTGTGTGCGATGGGTGCCCCTTGAACATAAAATGCCAGTATTTTCTTAAAAAAAATAAGGGTCAGTGAATTACAAGTATGTTCCCATACCCGATCAGTCTCCACCTGTTTGATATCCTTCTCCCTATTGCAACCCTTTCCCCCTCGTAGGCGGATACGGGGTATTTCAGGGAGAGTTCTATCCTGCCGCCCTTCGTGTTTGTTACGGCCCCCACTGTATTAGCGGTGCCCACTGTAAGCATGAGGGATTCTCTGTTTTTGATTGACTCTACCTTCTGTTCCTCCTGGAACCCTACTACTCTCTTCAGAAGGTGAGTTTCAAGTGAGAGACTGAATATTGTTGGCGGAACCTTGCCGACACTTCCAAGGACCCTACCTGTGAAAGAGTCCCCCTTTGTAAGATACGGATCAAGAAGTGTTCCAACTGCGGCTAGTCCACCCGGTTTCAGAACTTCATAGGAGTTTTCTCCTGCCCTCAAACCTGTAACGGTAGTGATAACGTCCTCCCATGTCTGCTTCCCTCCCCTTGACATCTGGAGGCCCGGAGATATTTCTATTTCATCTCCCACTTTTATCTCTCCCTGAATTAGAGACCCTCCGAGAACCCCTCCCTTCAGGTCTTTTAAACTTGCTCCTGGCCTGTTTACATCAAATGATCTTGCAATATACATCAGAGGGTCCTTTCCCTCCTGCTGGGAAGGAGAAGGTATAACCTCTTCTATAGCCTTGAACAGTGCGGAGATGTTTGTATTGTGGTAGGCACTCACTGGTATGACCGGTGAGTTTTCCGCTATGCTGCCCTTTAAAAAGTTCTTTATTTCCTTGTAACTTTCAATCGCTCTTTCCCTTGTAACCAGGTCAATCTTGTTCTGTACCACTATAATATTCTTTATGCCCATTATTTCCAGAGCAATCAGGTGTTCTCGGGTCTGTGGCTGCGGGCATTTTTCATTAGCTGCGACAACAAGAAGGGCCCCATTCATAATTGATGAGCCTGAAAGCATTGTTGCCATTAGTGTCTCATGCCCAGGGGCATCTACAAAAGATATCACTCGGGTAAGCTGGCAACTTTCATCAGTTTTTTCACGTGAGTAGACCTTTCCATCGGGACCATCGCACTCATACACAGGGGTTTCGGCATAGCCCAGCTTTATGGATATTCCGCGCTTAATTTCCTCAGAATGGATGTCGGTCTTAGTTCCGGTAAGAGCTTTTGTGAGTGTGCTCTTTCCATGATCCACATGACCCACCATGCCAATATTGACAGTGGGCTGAGGAAGCTGGGGTTTTTTGCTCATTCTACTCCTGCTTTCCTGAACTTTCTTCCAGGGATGTTGGGCCGTACTGCATTACTTTAAGGTTTAGCTGTGCAATGTCCGGGCCAATAATGGCGCCCCTGAATGTAACGCGCTTTCTGTATCCGTTCTTGGCTTTCTTTCCGGCATCAAAAGTCCTGAGTATCCTTTTCTTTCCGGATATCTGAAGATCCTTCTTCATGGGAAAACCATCATTTGTGCTTCCACCTGTTATCTTGAGCTTGTATCCTGGAAGCTCAAAGAAAACACCGTCCACCTCGTCTCCCACCTTCCTGCCGGAAAGTGAGCTTAGACTTTCTGGTGAAATCTCCTTTTTATATGTCTTTCCTGATTTTGAGTCTGCGATTATTGCAACCGAATTTGCCATATTTTACCCTCTTAAAGAAGCCAACTGCTGTGGCAAGGTCATTGGTAATCCGTAACTCATTAATAAATTTGCAGAGGTTTGCGGACCTTGTGAACCAGCTTAATTTTTGCCTCTTAATTAGTGTTTGAGGAATGGTTCACCGCATGAAGAGCAGAAATTGGCATTTCCTCTGTTCACGTAACCGCATCTTGGACATATTCTGGTTCCCAGTGTTCCCGAAAAAAATGTATTGAAATCGAAGAGGTTATTCTGCATCATGTATCCAATGACCCCAACTCCAAGCGCTATAAGTGCTCCGATGATGTATCCGCTGTCGAATATGAAAGATACAATAGACAGGATTATGAGGCTTACCCAGTTTACACTTGAGAAATTTGTTCTCAATGACATCGAGTAACGGAATATCATGTAACCGATGAAAAGGCCTATGACAGAAAATACGATGAATACTATAATCCTTAGAATTATGGCCGACTCTAAAATTGAAACTACACCTGTTGTGTATGAAGATGTAACAATGCCCAGAACCAGGCTGATCACGGCGTTAATTACAATTAGTATGCTGGAAATTAGCAAGGCCAATGAGAGGAGACCCCCATTCATTCTGTGCATTTTGTCAGAGGCATATTTATATTTCCTTTAATAAACTTTCAATATCTTTATCTGATGCAGATGTTTTAAAATTCCAATCTGATTATGGTTTATAGCAATGATAGTTCTGGGGATAGAGGGAACAGCACATACAGTCAGCTGTGGGATCATCGACGATGAAAAGATATACAGCAACTGTTCTCACACAATAAATGTTGATAGTGGAGGAATTCACCCAAGGGACGCGGCACTCCACCACTCAGAGCACATTATACCAGTTATAAGGGAGGGCTTAAGGAAAGCAGGTATGACAATGAAAGATGTCGACCTGATCGCATTTTCAATGGGACCTGGACTCGGCCCCTGCCTCAGGGTCACGGCAACTGCTGCAAGAAGTATTGCCCTAAGATCAGACATACCCATCATCGGGGTGAACCACCCTCTTGGACATGTAGAGATAGGGCGCAGGCTAACAGGCTCTAGGAATCCGATAATGCTTTACGTTTCTGGAGGCAACACACAGGTTATTGCTCATATTGCTGGCAGATATAGGGTTCTTGGTGAGACCATGGATATTGGGCTTGGAAATCTTCTTGACAAACTTGGGAGGGAAATGGGATTCCCGTTCCCGGGAGGCCCAAAGATTGAACAATACGCAAACCTCGGGACAACACTTCTGGACCTCCCTTATTCCGTAAAAGGAATGGACGTATCATTCTCAGGCATGCTTACTGCTGCCAAAAAATACCTTTCGGAGGGAAAGCATCTGGAGGATATCTGTTATAGCGTTCAGGAATACTCTTTTTCTATGCTTGTTGAGGTACTGGAAAGAGCCATTTACCAAACTGGGAGGAAGGAGATACTTCTGGCAGGCGGTGTTGCAAGGAATCAGCGGCTCAGGAAAATGCTGAACCAGTTTGCTGAAGAGACAGGTGCTAAGTTTCTTCCAACAGATATCGAATACTGCATGGACAACGGAGCCATGATAGCTCAGGCTGGTATGCTTATGTATGAATTTGGTGCCAGGCAGACCATATCTGAGACCACTGTAAACCAGAGATTCAGGATTGATGAAGTTGATGTTCCATGGATACAGGATGAGCCAGTTAAACCTGATCAACTCAGAGGTGCAGAATCCAGGATTAGCAGGTCCGATTTCCATGGGAGAAGTGTTGTACTGAAGGAGAGGATTAGAAAGCGTTACAGAAATCGCGATCTTGATCTTGCCCTGAGGAATAGCAGAGCAAGGAACGAGATAATAGTAATGGCAAGCATAGAAGAATCCGGATGCAGCGTCCCTATAATTTATGACTTTAATCCTCGTGGCCCTGTAACCACACTGGGAATGATTCCTGGAATCACACTTGCCGAATTCCTTAGAAGTAACTCTAGAGAGCTGAATATCTCCCTAATGAGAGATCTTGGAAAGTTTGTGGGATTATTTCATCTGAAGGGGGTTTCACATGGCGATCTTACGACTGCCAACATTATGGTTGGCGTAAAAAATATGCCGTATTTCATCGACTGCAGTTTCGGGAAATCTGACAGTACTTTAAATGACATGGCCTCGGACTTATTCCTCTTCAGGGAATCCCTCAGATCATTGCACTCAGATACTGGTGAACTGTTTTCTGCTTTTTCCTTATCATATTCAAAAATCAATGGCAACCACGACAAAATATTCGAGGAGGTTGAAAAGATTGAATCCAGAAGAAGATACGTCTAATCTCTCCGCTAAAGAATGCATTAAATTTGTCACCAGTAATGAGCATAAATATCTGGAGTTACAAAAGGTATTCATGAATGAAGGAATAAACATTGATTGGGTCAGGAGAAAATATGAGGAAATACAGGAGGACAGCACAGAATTAATTTCTATGGACAGTGCAAGAAAGCTTTCTACTGAAATAGTGGGGAAATTTTTTCTGGAAGACACAGGGCTATACATCGACTCGTTGAATGGCTTTCCTGGTCCATATTCATCTTATGTTGCAAGGACGTTAGGGAATAATGGCATACTAAAACTTATTCAAGGGCTGAAAAGATCCTGCCATTTCCTCACAGTTATAACATATTATGACGGACATGAATTCCTTCAGTTTGGGGGCATACTTAGAGGTTCTATCTCAGAGGAGATCAGGGGAAATGGCGGATTCGGGTATGATCCCATTTTCATACCTGATGGACAAAGCATAACTCTAGCAGAGATGGACATCGGAACAAAATCAACCATTTCACATAGATCTGTTGCAGCTCACAGGTTTATTAGCCATCTAAGGGCCAGCAGATGAAAGTTATTATATAATGAAATTCAATGGCAATAGACAGATGAAGACATCTATCCGGGAATATTATAGAGCCATATTTCTTGTCGTTTTTGCAGTGTCTCTCGTATTCCTCATTATAACCGCGAATGACCTTATTTTCAGAAATGCCTCTATGATAAATGATGGGCTCTCACTTCAACAGTCAGGCAACTGGGAATACTGGATATTTGCCATTTCACTTGTTCTAACCATTTACTTTTTTTACATGTTCATAAAGTATTCCCGGGATTACAACAAGTTCATTTCAATTATAAACGGGAACAGCAAGCAAAATATTGTAAAGAATATGGCAGACCTGAGAAAGATTGCGAAGAATCTAGGGCCAAAATATCAGAAAGAACTCAAGGAAGCCATGGAAAAGTGGAAAGTGAAGTGACTTTCTCTCAGTCACTTTCTCTTATTATGGCTTTAACAAATTCGGGAAGCATAAAGCAGCCCTTCAGAATTTCTTTGTTAAAGTACTTCCCATCCGGAAGCCAGGCAGAAGCTCCGGGTTCAAGTTCGTTATCTGATGCAACAGTGAAAGACCAGAAACCGCTTGGGTATGTGGGTATGAAAGCGGTATATGTTTTAACATTGCTAAAAACCGCCTTCATAGCGGAGTTTGCCAGAGTAAGTGCTTTTGGCTGATAGAACGGTGACCCTGACTGTGTAACTACCAGTCCGCCATTGCTGAGCAATTTCCTGACATCCTTGTAGAAACTGCTGTTGAAAAGCCCCTCAGCTGGGCCTACTGGATCAGTGGAGTCAACAATTACCAGGTCGAATTTTTCCTCAGTTTCATGAACAAACTTTATACCATCCTCCACCAGAAGTTTTACCCTGCTGTCTGAAAACGCCTTGGATATATCAGGAAAATACTTTTTTGATACTTCCACAACCTGGCCATCTATTTCGACATTCACGACATGATTGAAGCCAAGTTTCAGCAACTGTGTGGCTGTACCGCCATCTCCCCCACCTATAATCAGGGCCTTTTTCGGTCTACCCTTGAATATTGCTGAAGGGACCATGGTAATCATCTCATGGTAAACGAATTCATCCCGTTCCGTAAGCTGAACAGTACCATCTATGGACATCAGTTTGCCGAAATCATATGTTTCAAAAATATCAATCCTCTGAAAATCAGTCTTGACTGACAGCAGCTGATCCATAACCCTGAATGACAGTTGCAGATTGTCTGAGTACCTCTCTGAAAACCAGTTCTCGATCAGTTTCATTGCACTCTTCATGACTTAGGGATAGATAAATTGATGTATATGTATGCAGACTGCGTAAAATTCATATATTCTACAAAGACATCTTTTATGCCATAATTTTTATCATAAATGTAAAATACCAGAGAAGCCATTGAAATTTTAAGTGCAGTAAAAGTGCAATAGAAATATTTTAATATAACTAAATATATCATCTATCTGGAGGTAGATGATTTGGTAGGAATTAGCGAACTCTCTAAGTCTGTGGCAAAGAAGACC
>DAHWLW010000060.1:0-2413 GCA_027343465.1 Thermoplasmatales archaeon
GTCTCGTCACCTATGAGGCCATAGTGATAGACGCCCTCTCCCTTCTCACTCTTCGTTTCCTTCTCAGTGAGAGATAATATTTTAACAACAATCGTCTCATTTTTGGTGTTTTCATCCAGCTTATCTATCTTAACTACCATCCATGCACCTAACCATATAATCTCTCATTACCTCTCATATCCTCTGTGAGGAATTCTTCGACTATTCTTTTTGCGTCTTCCTCTCTGAATCCCATCCTTGATTTTAAAAAGTCAACTATCTCGACCTTAGACTTCCCCTCTTCCTGCATCTCCTTCACAAGCAACAGCATTCTGTCAACAATCTGTTTGTTGAACTCTTCTTCAAGATGTAGTGCTCTGACCACCATGTAAAGAGAGGAGAGCAGGGCATTCAGTCCTTCATCAAGTTCACTCTTTGTTATTGTCTGCATGTCCATGTCAACGCAGGAAACCACGTTCTCATTTATTCCATCTATCATGTATTTGACACGCGCCACCTGGCTGTTCATTAGAAGGAGTGTTCTGTAAGTTCCAAGACGGTTCCTGCTTGGAGCGGTAGCAGTTTCAATTCCAGTATCAAGCTTCACCTGAACTATCCTGTTGTCTTTGAAAAAAAGCATCAGTGTGAAAGGTACCTTCTCATTTTCAAGTGTATAATAATCACCCTTCCTGGAAATTTTCCATTCAAGGTCTATGAGCTTTCTCCCGGTGGTCTTTCCATTTCCAAGCCACTCAAGGATCTGCTCCTGTTTAGTCATTCAAGCCGCTAAATTCTATTTAGCCATATATTAGTTTGGTTAATCTTTTTCATTGAATTGGATGCATTGAGAAAACACATTTTCCTCCTGAAATGTGAATCGTTCGGACTGATAGAATCATCTTTTATCTTAAGGTACTCAAAATCATTATTCACTTAGGAATACTTTAGATCAAATGATGCCCAGGCGGTATTCAATTCCTGTCATTATGACATCGAGGCTCGTATATTCAATGAATTGGTACAACCTGGCACCGGCTATTTATCAGATTTCTTCGGCATTCAAGGTATCTGCGGATCAGGCTGGTCTAGTTTTTGCATTCTTTCTGCTTGGTGCGGGTCTTTTCCAGGTGCCTGCGGGTCTAACTGCTGCAAAATGGGGGTCCAGGAACAACTGTGTCCTTGGGCTTGGCATAATGACAGTATCTGGATTTGCAGAAGTTTTGGCAATTAATTTCGATGTTCTTTTGTTTCTGAGATTCATAAGCGGATTTGGAGCTGCTTTCTTCTTTTCATCTGCTGTTTCGGTTCTGAATGATTTAAATCCCGAAAAGTTAGGGCAGTATATGGGATATTACAATGCTGCCTTTGATATTGGTGGCGGCATAGCTGTATTTGCCTTTACGCCTATCACATCATTTTTAGGTCTTCATTTCAACGAGGAATTACAGGCATCAATCACAGCTGTTACGACGATTATATTCTTTCTTGGGATCAAACAGGGGGCTGTAAGTGGCAATTTTGAGAAAGGCGCATTGAGGAACCGGATAAAGAATCCGCTGATCTGGTTGCTCGCTATTGCATTTTCTGGCTTCTGGTCCACTACCTATGTTTATTCTGAATACTTAAAGAATTACGCAACATTCAGCGGGATACCGTTGTATTACGCTGGAGCACTTGGAAGCAGCGTATTATTCTTTGGTATTCTTGGATCTTTTTTCTCCGGCAGAATCAGGAAGGAGAATCTTATAAGAAATGCAGTCTGGATGGTGATCGCACTCTGTGTTTCGGTTATCTGGATACCTTTCCTTGGTGTTGCTGGCATGTGGGTATCAGCTCTGGTTGTCGGCATGTTCACAGTCTCAATATCATCCCTTGAATATTCCACAGTCGTTTTCATAGAGAAGGATAGAAGGTTTGTTGCACTCAATTCAGGTCTTTTCAATTCCATTCAGATACTGCTTGGTTTTACAGTTACTGTGGCATTTACTTATGTTCTTGTCTTTGGATATGAGGTCGCATGGATATTCATCGGAATTCTACCCGCAGTCACCCTCCCGCTTGTTCTGATATACTCAGGAAAGGCTGCAAAAATGGGGGTACTGCAGATTGAAACCAGAAAAATCAGTTAATCTCTATCTCATTGCCGTTATAGGGCAAAATAACCTCATAATTGGCCAGATCTGGCAGAAGTTTTTCCCTGTTTTCTCCATGGCAAAGTATAACCCGCTTTGGATTTACACCGTCGATAAATTTTATAAGTTCGTCGTGACCTGCGTGCGCTGACATATCAAAGAACTCGACCTTCATCTTTGGCCTGACAGACGAACCATCTATGTTAAGAGTTCCATTTTCCATAAGGCTCCTTCCGTTGGTGCCTTCCACCTGGTATCCGGTTATGAAAATTGCTGATTTGTCATCCTCAAGTGAATTCTTG
>DAHWLW010000105.1:0-18311 GCA_027343465.1 Thermoplasmatales archaeon
TGTTCACTGCTGAACTTAGCTAGCATCCCATCAAGATTGGGTGTATTTGGTTTCATATCTATAACATCAGCAGTGTTGTAGCCCCCTCTCTTTTTCAGTTCCTCAATATCTCTTCTGTAGGCTCCCAGTATTTCCTCCTGAGTGGAGGACTCTTCAAGTTCATATGTGGATTCCCAGTGGTTATATTCAATTCCAATTCCAGCAAGGTATTTTGCAGCTTCATCCCTGTCCGTTATTACACGGCCCCTGTCAGGTATATTCACTACTACCATACAAAACCCTCAATATCATTATGCTTTTAAGTTATTTATCTTTGAAGCTGAGCAACCTCCCCTCAGTTTCAAGCAGATACTCCAGAGCTTCAAGGTGCCTTAATGCTTCGTTTAAGTCACTTCCCCACGTATAAAGCCCGTGTTTCCTAAGTATGAATCCATGAATTCCCCGCTTCTCATTCAGAATATCCTCAAGATTCAACGACACTTTATTCATATCCTGGCTGTTTTCAATAATTGGGAGGAATTCTTCATGCTCGTGAGTCTTAACACCGTTCAGTGCTTTTAGCATCTCGTACCCACTCAGGTATATTCCTTCTGATTCCGTGAAATATGAGGAAATTACAGTGGACCAAACCGAATGTGTGTGAAGAACTGCTCCTGCTTTTGCAGAAGTCTCCAGTTTAAGGTGAAGAACTGACTCACTGCTGGGTTTACCGGTCCCATTAATGACATTCATCTCACCGTCAATTGCAATTATATTTTCTGTTTTTAGATTGCCCTTGTAAGTTCCACTCTCTGTTATGGCAACAATTGTTGGATCTGAAGAAATTAAAGAGCTAAGGTTTCCGCTTGTTGCATAAAGCCAGCCCCTGTTATAGAGATATCTTCCAATTTCCATAATTCCCTGAGCACTAACTGTGAATGCAGACTCAAGTCCATCGTTCCATTTTGCAGGCATATAATAGCGTATATTAACACTTAATAAAAATGAAAGCCCTTTTTTAATGATATATTTAAAAGAATCATTTGATGAAATAAATATTCATGCAGGTATGGAATCTCTTCCAGGTAAGCCAATTGTTCTGGAAATCGATACCTCAGCAGACCAGATGATAAGTGCTATGGCCTCTACAAATTCATAAAATCCAAGGGCTAGTGGTGTACTGACTGCTTTGAATACTTCAAGTATTCCAACAATTATAAATGCAAATCCGATTATAGAAAGTGTAATGCCCATGGTAGATTCATATTTCCGTTTTTCAACTCCGGTTATAGAAAATAGTATTATGCCGGAAGGAAAAAGAATGAAGTAGATGAGTGCAAAGACAAGGTGGATAATTCCGAAATGTTCATTGAATATCCCCACCATTGCAAGACTAATTCCAGCTATCAAGAGAATGACACTAATATATGATTTCAGATTGAAGTATCTGTGGAGTACGTAAATAAAGATAATATTCAGAACGCCCTCAATAATAAGTGCGGAATTGAATAAGTATCCGTATTGGTGCACCCCCAGATCTGATAACGCATTCCTAAACCAGCTAAACCATGTGGAAATCACAATGTCAGTCACAAGAAGAATAAGGGCTATAATTGGCCCAATGGCTCCAGTGAGCGTTGCCAACCGAATTAGCGCTGTGTTGGAAGTGTGGGGGCCATCTTTTGTAGCATGATTCATAATGGTAGATTAGAGATATCTGCTTAAAAGTGTTCGCAGTCTAAAAATATCCATGTCAGAACATATCATATAAAGTTAATCTAATCCCTAGTAATACCTATTTGTCCCACTGGGACAAAAGGTAGAAAATATGTCAGAAAACTTGGATCCTTTCGAAATCGCTCTAAAGCAGCTTAACAAGGCCGCTGAAGTGATGAAACTGGACAGACAGGCTCTGGAATTGCTGAGCAGTCCAATGAACATTTTTCAGTTCAGTATTCCAGTAAAAATGGATGATGGAAAAACAAAGGTATTTCAAGGCTTCAGAGTAAGATACAATAATGCCAGAGGGCCAGCAAAGGGAGGAATCAGATTCCATCCAGATGAAACTCTTTCCACGGTCAAGGCGCTTTCGGCGTGGATGACCTGGAAGACGGCTATAACGAACCTTCCACTTGGAGGAGGAAAGGGTGGAGTAATTTGCGATACGAAGAAGATGAGCCAGGCCGAACTGGAAAGACTCAGCAGGGGATATGTCAGGGCAGCTTACGATTTTATAGGCCCAGAGATTGATGTACCGGCACCCGATGTTTACACAACACCTCAGATAATGGCCTGGATGATGGATGAATATGAGAAAATTGCACGCCATTCTGCTCCAGGTGTTATCACAGGCAAGCCTCTTGAAAACGGAGGTTCCCTTGGAAGAGGAGATGCAACTGCAAGAGGTGGAATGTACGTTCTCGAGGAAGCGGCAAAGACCATACAGCTTGACCTCTCAAAAGTCAAAGTTGCAATACAGGGATTTGGAAATGCTGGTCAGTACGCAATGAAGCTAGTTGCGGAAATGTTCAAGTCAAAGGTTGTTGCCATATCTGATACAAAAGGTGGAATATATCTGGAGTCCGGGCTTGACTATGATAAGGTGATGGAACACAAGAAAAAAACAGGTTCCGTTGCAAACTTCCCTGGCTCCAAGAACATATCAAACGAGGAGCTTCTGGAGCTTCCAGTTGATGTGTTGATACCGGCTGCAATTGAGAATCAGATAAGAGGAGACAATGCCTCCAAAATCAAGGCTAAGATTATTCTTGAACTGGCGAACGGTCCAACCACTCCTGAAGCCGACGAGATACTTTTCAAGAATCAAGTCATGGTTCTTCCAGACTTCCTTGCAAACTCTGGTGGGGTTACAGTATCCTACTTTGAATGGGTTCAGAACCAGGGTGGATATTATTGGACTGAGCAGGAGGTCTACGACAGGCTCAGGCTGAAAATGAACCAGGCTACACACGATGTTCTCTTCACTGCAAAATCACACAACGTTGACAACAGAACAGGAGCTTATATTGTATCAGTAAAGAGTGTCGCAGACGCAATGAAACTGAGGGGTTGGTACTAACCAACCAAAACATTTTACACAACCTTTTTATCTAAGAAGACCGGGCGGGTGTAGTGTAGGGGTTATCACATGGGCTTCCCAAGCCTATGACCCGGGTTCAAATCCCGGCACCCGCAATAATATTTAAAAAAGATCAATTCTAAACTAAGACTTCCGGTATTCTAAATCACTTCAGGATAATTCGCCTTTTAATTGATCTAGTTGTCCCTAATTCACGATTCATGGCATTTTTAATTAAATCAGAAATCTACAATCCAGGAATTCAAGTCAGTAAATTAATGGAAAAATTAACGAATTTCTGCCATTACCTGACTTCATTAATTTGCTTAAAAGTATCCTCAGGCATCCTGATATTGAGTGCTTCAATGTTTGATTCAAGATGTTTCTCATCGGTGGCGCCAAGTATAGGTATTATACTAACTCCTAACTCCTCCTGTTTTTTCAGAAGCCAAGCAAGTGCCAGCTGAGACGGTGTAATATGCATTTCCGAGGCAATCTCTGAGATTCTCTTTACCTGGGTCATACTTGACTCTATTTTCTTTCGAAAGCCTTCTGTATAGCCTGCTCTGCTGTCTGAAGGAATGCCATTGAGATACTTTCCTGTGAGAATCCCTTCTGCCAGTGGAACATAGGCGAGAATAGCCATTTTGTTTTCTTTCGCAATCCTGGCTTTCTGATCCTCAACTTCCCTGTCAAGGATGTTATAAGATTCCTGCATTGATAGGAAAGATTCCCAACCATTTTGCCTGGAAATTTTCAGCATTTCAATTGTCGATTCTGGAGGGTGATTACTTGTCCCAAGGTAATGCACAATTCCACGGTGAACAAGATCATTTAAAATGTCCATGGTTTCAGCAGCTGGAGTGTTTGGATCCTGCCAGTGTATCTGATACAGATCAACAAAATCTAACTTCAACCTGGACAGGCTCTGTTTTATCTGCCAGGAAATATGCTTTCTGGAAAGTCCCCCTCCATTTGGAAATCTTGCAACTTCAGCCCGGACCTTTGTTGCAACAACATATGATTCTCTTTCATATCCCTTTAGAAAATCACCCAGTATCCTTTCAGCATTTCCAGAGTGTTCCGGATGAAGATGGGTCTCACTTATTGTTCCATGATAAGTGTTTGCCGTATCATAGAAATTGATGCCAAGATCCTGTGCTTTCCTGAAGATTCTATTTGACTTTTCAACATCAACATATAATATTCCTTGTTCATCTTTCTTGCTAGATGGCGGTAGGTGCCAGGTTCCAAGTGCGAACTGAGAAACCTGCATGCCCCCTATATATCTGTATTTCATGTATTCTGATGGGGCTTTCAATTATAAACATTTATAGATGAGCTGTTATCTATTATATTATAATTATACTTAAGAAGACATTTGCAGCTCAATGCAAGCCTTAATTGAAACATTTAAACTTGTAAATGAAAATACTTTGAGCAATCACCTGAATCATATTTCAGGGATACCAATGAGAATCAGGTTGTGTTTTTCCTCACCTACTTCCTGTTTTTTCTCTGTTTCCTGATTCTTATAATATTCCTCAAATATCTCTTTTATACGTTTGACCATATATTCATAAGTTTTTCTGGAAAGCCATGAATTTGAAAACAGCACCTGATCGAAGAACAGCGAATCAAATCTTCTTCGAAGTTCATCATCCGACTTCATCTCTATTTGCCTGGCAATAATCTTCAATCTCAGTATTTCACTGTTAATCCCTGATATCAGATAATCCCTGAGGTCTTCTGGGGATTTTTTATTCAAAAGTTCTTCTTGCTGCTTAAGAGAAAAATCATCCAGAAGCTCCGTGTTTGGGTAATAGTACTTTTCAACATAGTTCTTTTTAACCTTTATTTCAGGCTTCCTCAGAATCCCATCCTCGACCATCTCCTTCAGGCTCTGGTACATATTGGAACGTGAAGTGCCAATTACTTTAGCCATCTGTGTGGCTGTCATTTTCCCGTTCTGAAGCAATACAATGATGATAGAAAGTTTGGATTGGCTACGGAATGACTCTATCAATCTTTTTCTTCCATATTCAACATTTTCACTCATAAAATACAAATATATATATCACTAATAAGAGTACGTGTATAGTGTCCATATATGTATAA
Organism: Thermoplasmatales archaeon; assembly: GCA_027343465.1. Classification (GTDB taxonomy): domain Archaea; phylum Thermoplasmatota; class Thermoplasmata; order Thermoplasmatales; family Thermoplasmataceae; genus UBA447. The sequence continues at coordinate 5,177 of DAHWLW010000105.1, forward strand.
GGATTTAGAACATGTAAAAGAAAAGCAGACAGGATTCAGCAGGAGGTTCTATCTCCTGGTAGCTTCTGGGGCTCTTTCAAGAACTGGAACAACAGCATTCTCCATTTCTATAATCTGGATTACTCTTGCCATTACTGATTCGGCTTTTTTAGCAGGCCTTGCTGATGGATTATACACCTTACCACTTATTTTCAGTTTCTACTTCGGTGCAATTATAGATAGAAAAGGAAGAAAAAAGGGTTTAATGACAGCTTCAAGTCTGATGAGGGCCGCAGCATTAATGCTAGTCCTGGGCTCATTTCTTACTCATCACCACTTATTGATAATTCTCCTGATCTATTCTTGTGTTATCATTACAGGAATGATGTCTGATATTCAGAACTCCATCAGATCAGCATGGACCAAGTCCTTCCTCAAAGAAGAACAGTATCAGAAGGGTTCATCATTCTATAATGGCCTGGCAAGTCTTGCAGAAGGGATAGGCTTTGCCATATCCGGGATCCTCCTCTACTTCGGATATATGTTTGCAGTAATTCTCCTTGCATTAATCTCCGTAAGCTCGGTCATTCCAGTGGTTTTGATAAAGGAAAACGCAGTAACTGCTCAAAAACCTGAAAAATGGAGCGTTAAAAAGGACATGATGGAAGGCATCGGTTTCATAAGAAAGAACAGGAGCTTCATTCAGCTCATGGTAATCATGATATTTGCGAACTTTGTAATTGCAATGATTGGTGTTGGCTTTACATTCACAGTGGAGAAGATCCTTGAAATTCCGGCCTTTTACCTGAGCCTTATCTTCGTGTCACTTGTCGTGGGCATTGCAGCCGGTTCTCTGCCCGGTTCATTAATAAAAGGAACTCTTGGGGCGATTGTAATGCCACTTTTGGCCCTGATCGGAGTGTTTTTTCTCTTCCTCGCTTACATAGATAATGTCCTGATTCTGTCAGCGCTTGTATTTTTCATAGGTCTTTCAATTGGTATAATCAACTCAGTTGTAGAGACAGTAATTCTCAGGAAGATTCCCGCTTCAATGATGGCAAGGATAATGGGCGCGCTAAACACATTTGCTCTATCAGCAACCTTTCTTTCTGGAACTTTCGCAGGTGCAATCATCGAATTTTTATCAGTCAGGTCTCTTTTTCTCATTATAGGGTCTGCAACACTCTTTGTAGCTGTTATGATAATATTTATGAAGGATCTCTCACGTGAGAGGATTGAACATACTGACACGGCAACTTAAAATGCCGGTAATTCCCCTTTCCACAATTTGTTTCGATTTATGAATTTACAGTGTACTAAAGAAATGGCTGGGTTTGTTTAGGTATGTGCATTTTCAAGGATATTTGCCAAAGGAAGACACTGAACTTTGTAGGATTCAGAAGCTCTCCATCAAGTTGCTAAGTTTGCTGGAAATGTCAGGAATCACAGTTTTATGCTATGCATGAGAAATTAATTATGTTAGCTGATGATCCGGCTTTGTGAAAATAGCAGGCATGGATGGAAAGCAGTGGACAAGAATCGTTGCTGCATGGTCAGGATGGCTGATGGACGGCTATGTATCCATATCTTATGCACTGGTAGCAGCAACTATAGCACCAATTATCTTTGGGCCAACAAAGTACGCTCTAGTTGCCACTTTCCTTGGTTTCGCAGTTACATCCCTATCCAGGGTGCTGGGTTCACTGTTCTTCGGAAATTACCTGGGTGACAGGTTGGGCAGAAGAAAAATGCTTACGGTCACAGTTTTTGGGTTTTCAATATTTGGTTTCAGCATTGGATTTGTTCCAACATTTTCTCAGGTTGGATTGCTGGCACCAGTTATAATGTATCTGCTTCTCTTCTTTGTTGGATTTTTTGCAGGCGCCGAATATGGAGGTGGTGCTGCACTTGCATCAGAAAGTGCTCCGCCTTCAAAGAGGAATTTTGTGGGTGCGTTCGTTCAGAGCGGATACGGTGTCGGCTACTTCATAGTATCTCTTGTTTACAGCCTGATGAGTCTGCACTTTGGCCAGAGCCTATTCAATTCAACTGACTGGAGATATCTATTTTTCAGTGCAATAATTCCCGGAATGATCTCCCTTGCAACACGTTTTGGCTCTCTTGATTCTGCTGTTTTTACGGAAATGTCAGAGAAAAAGCAAATTTCCAAACACCCAATTCTGGACCTGTTCAGGGAATCCCCGCGTGCACTTGTTTTTGCCATATTCATAACTGCTGGAATCCTTTACATTAACTCTGGAACACTCTCCTATTACCCTACGGTGATGCACGATTACCTTAAGCTGAATGATTCATCCATAGGTTATTTTATTGCTCTCATAAACCTGGTTTCCCTTTTTGGCGTGTGGATAGGAGGTTTCATTTCCCTCAAATTCCAGGCCAGAAAACTGTCTATGTTTTTTTATTCACTTATCTTTACAATATTCTTCTATCCTCTTCTGCTCTTGGGATATTCACACAGTGGAACTTATATAATAATAGGATTCGGGTTCCAGTCTTTCCTTGAAGCCATAATATTTGCATCACTGCCGACTTTTCTCGCAGAGACATTCAGCAAGAAATACAGATCAACTGCCGTAGGTTTTTCCTATAATATGGGGGCCGTAATAGGTGGCTTTGCCCCAACAATAATATCAATATTCGAGATTACGTCTTTCTCGACAACGCCATGGGCCCTGAATCTCCTTGGAGGTTCTGCTATCCTGCTGTTTGGGGTATTCATGTCCAGGGAAACCTGGAACCCGTCGTCGAACAAGAACACAGACGTTATAGCACATTAAATTAATGTTGTCAGAGCAAATAATCCACTGCCAGATTTAATTACTTTCCTGACATTTACTTCTATGGCGGATGAATATTTGAATAATGTAAATCTGAAATTGCTTAAGGAGACTGAATCTAAAGCAAAGGGAAATGGAAATTCTTTTCCGACAAAGAAAATCATAACAGGTCGCCTTACCCTTAAGGGAAGCCCTGAATTTGAGGCTACGGTGTCATCCAATCTATCAAATTTTACTCTTCAGGCTGATGAACCTCCGGCACTTGGAGGGTCTGGAGTGAATCCTACCCCACTTACCTATCTGCTGTTCGGTCTTGTCTCTTGCTTCACAACGTCTCTAGCAAACCAGTGTGCCATCTCAGGCCTCAAACTTGAAAAACTGGAAGTGACTGGAACCATGAATTATGATCTAGGGCCCGTAGTCACAGAATCAGATGCACCTATCGTAAAGGATGTTACTTTATCCTTGAAATCCGATAAAGACCTTACAAAAATGATCAAAAAAGCGAGAAAACATTGTCCTTCTCTCTTTGCCATAGAAAATCCAATCACAACAACGATCATTCAGGAAAAGGCCTGATTATTTAGCCATATTAAGGATATCCTGGAGAATGGATTCAGGACTCTCGATGCCAAGGGAGAGTCTGAAGAAATTTTCATCCACTCCTATCTCCTTAAGTTCCTCTTTTCGAAGTGACCTGTGAGACATCGTCATTGGGTGGGATATGACAGTATTCACGGAACCAAGAGTGTTGGCAGGTTCTATGTGTTCTAATTTCTTAAGCAATTGAGAATAGTTACCAGAACCGTTCCTGACCCTGAAGGAGAGTACAGCCCCGAATCCTTTTAAAATCCGTGATGCGATGATGTGATCCGGGTGCTCAGGGAGTCCTGGGTATATTATTTCATCAAAAACTTTCATTTCAGATAGCCTTTTAGCCAAAAACATTGCATTTTTGTTTCCTTTCTCCATTCTCAATCCAAGTGTTTTTATCCCCCTAATGGCAAGAAAGGCAGTGTTCGGATCCATGTTGGTGCCAAGTGTTCTTCTGAAAGCATCAATTCTGGAAATCAGTTCCTCTTTGCCGCTTACTGATCCTCCGATAATGTCGTTATGCCCGCCTATAAACTTTGAAAGGCTGTGCAACGAAATATCTGCCCCAAATTCAAGTGGCTTCAGGTTAACTGGGGTAGCGAATGTTGAATCAACTATCAGAATACCGCCCTTTTCGTGAGCAGCTTTCGCAATTCTTTCAATGTCATAGACCCTAAGGGTTGGATTTGAGATTGCCTCAAGAAATACAAGTGAACCTTCCCCCAGAGATTTTAGAATATTTTCAGTGCCAGTACCGCATGTCTTTACATTTACACCCCAATCTCTTAGAAATCCTGTAGCAATTGACCTGCTTCTGGCAAATAGGTCCAATGGCATAACAAGGTTCGACCCGGGTTTGAGAAATGTGAGTAGTGAAGTTGAAATTGCCCCCATCCCGGAGGAGAAACATGTTGTGGATTCTGCCCCCTCCATTCCTGAAATTATTCTGCCAAGCTCTTCAACCGTCGGATTGTTCTCCCTTCCATATCTATATCTGTTGCCTTCAGGAAGCTTGAAGGCACTGGATTGATATATGGGAAAAGTAAGGCTGTACCGGGGTGGATCTATAGTTTCATTTACTTCCATTTCATCTTTCAATTCTTACACCTGGGCCCTCATTTACCTCTTTAACGGAACATGATATTCCCATTGAATGAAACTTTTCTGTTATTCCCGTTCGGATCTTATCAATATATTCCTCAGTACATACAAATAAAAGAGACGGCCCTGCTCCTGATATGCATGCTCCAATGGCTCCAGATTTTATTGCATATGCTTTGACTGCATCATAGTAGCCGAGAATCCTCTCTCTCTCAGGCTCAAATATGACGTCACTCATACCAAGCCTTATCAATTCGCCATCACCATTCTGCAACCCTGTTACTAGAAATGCAAGAGATGAAGAATTCATAATATGATTTCTGCGTGTTATAGTATTTGGTATAATGGACCTCATTTTTTCAGTTTTAGAAGGTAACATCTGAACATGAGGAACAGCAACAAGAAATCTGAATTCAGGAGATATGTTAATCCTCTTTGAATGTATCTTACCGTTTGAGCCAACAATTACCAGGCCACCAAGAATTGAGGCAGCGACATTGTCATAATGTCTTCCCTCAATGGAGTCAGATTCTCCGTGCCCACCTAACATGATTTTCTGCTCCATGGAAAGCCCCATATTATAAATTCGATCAAGAGCCTCCACTGTGGCCGCCGCAGAAGAGCCGCTCCCACCGAGTCCGGAAGATACAGGGATACCTTTTTCAATCTCAATCGAAAGGCTGTCTGAAATTCTGTATTTACCTAAAAATTCCTGAGCTACCCTTCCAGCAGAATTCAATCCCGGAGATGTTGGCGTGTCTTTTGAGATAATTCTTACATCTCCTTTGCCATTTCCGATAATAGTTACCGTCACCCTATCATATCCATAATCATGACAGAGCGCCAAGGTATCAAAGCCAGATCCAAGATTGGCAGAAGAGGAATAGGCCATAGCTGTTATCTTTTCCAATGAACCATAATGATATTACTGTATTCCTTTGTTTGTGATTACATTATTACCGTGAATAATATACGGCCGGAAAAAATTGTGAAATTAATCGTAACCGCAGCCACACTGAACAGCCTCCTCCTGGGAATCATGTTCAGCACCGCACATCTTGCAGTGGTGGTTTCCTTCCATGCTTTTCTTCACCTCTGAATGCTAATTATTCTCACTGTTTATAAAGCTTACGAATTAATGTTTCGACAATTATCGTACTAATAACAGCAGGACCAGTAATTTACTGGGTAAGGAAGCATATTCGTTAATTGACTAATTTACTGTAATTTATACCATGACATATTAAAATATTATTCTGAATCTAGATGTTAATGGTAATTCAGAAGCAGGAAAATAAGGGGAATCCTAACTACGGCAAATTTTTAGAAAGTTTTCAAAGATTTCTGTTCCAAATTGGGTGTTTTGTACCTCAGGATGGAATTGAACTCCATAAATCGGTCTGGAATTATGCTGAAATGCCTGGATTTTACAGGTTTTAGACGAGCCAAAAACTGAGAAAAAGTCCGGGAGTTCTTTGACTTCGTCATTGTGGTTCTCCCATGCGATAATCCTGTCGCTTATACCATCAATCAGCGGAGACTTTCCAGAGAATGATATTTCAGCCTTGCCAAATTCAGGGTGAGTACCGGGGCCGACTTTCCCTCCAAAATTGAGTGCAATGAACTGTGCGCCAACACAGATCCCAAACACTGGAAAATTATGGTCTTCTATGTAGGATTTTATATTCCCAAGTTTGGGAAGCTCGGAAACTATACTTGGGGCTCCCCCCGAAAGAACAATACCGTCAGCATCCTTTAGGGACTCTGAAGGGGATGTGTTTGGGATAATAGACACATCAACCCCCAAATCTCTAAGGACCCTGTATTCACGGTGTGTCCACTGTCCACCGTTGTCAACAACGTAAATCTGCATGTATCTATTCCATTCCAGGAATCCCAAGAGATTTGCTTATTTCCTTATATCTGTTCCTTATCGTTACCTCGGTAACACCAGAAACTCTTGCTATTTCTTTCTGGGTCCTAGGTTTTCCGACCATTACGGATGCTATGTAAATTGAGGCTGCCGCTACTCCAGTTGGCCCTTTTCCTGAAGATATGCCAAGTTCAATCGACTTTCTTACAATGTCTTCACTTACAATAATGGCCTGCTTATCCAGGTCAAGCTTACTGCAGAACTGGGCCACATAGGAATATGGTGTGGTGGGCTTAAGATTCAGGCTTAACTCCTTTGCCAGATGCCTGTAGGCCTTTCCAATTTTCTTCTTATTGACTTCCGAAGCCTTGGATATTTCGTCAAGAGTTCTTGGAAGGTTAACCATACGACACGCAGCATAAATTGAAGCGCAGACAATGCTTTCTATGCTCCTTCCTCTGATCAGGTTCTTTTCAACCGCTCTTCTGTAAATAAGGGCCGCTGTCTCTTTGATGTCCTTTGGTATTCCGAGCTTTGCTCCGTTATCGTTTAACATCTGCAGTGCCAGAGATAGATTTCTCTCTGCAGCGTTGCTAACTCGAATTCTCTGATGCCATTTTCTTACCCTATAAATCTGAGCTCTGTTTTTGTGTGGTATCCGCTTACCATAATAATCCTTGTTTGACCAGGAAATTTCAGTTGCAAGCCCTTTATCATGACTTAAAAATGTCATGGGTGAACCTGTCCTGGCCCTTCTGTCGTCCTGTTCAGAATCAAACGCACGCCACTCCGGTCCCTGGTCTATAAATGAATCCTCCAGAACCATACCACAATCGTTACAAATCAACTCTCCTCTTTCATAATCCCTAATCAAATGTTCTGAGCTGCACTCGGGACATTTCTTGGTAATATCATGATCAATATTTGGAGCCATTATCACACCTATTAGTTTTAAGTACCCACATCTTTATCTATATTAAACCTTTTCGGAAAAATCAACAATTTGTGGGAGAGTGGAGTTCTTTTATCAATTGAGTAATTTATTGATCATTAATATGAAATGATGAGCTTTCTGATATGTTGGCAGGCTTCTCAAATTGAATCGTTATGCTAATCTACTTTTGTTAAGGTAAAGTTTACAAACTCATAAATAGTCAGATTCACATTGTGAGAATGCCTGAAGAGAAAACTGAAAGAGAATGCAGCCAGTTAAGCAATAATATCCAAGAAAGTGCATTTTCGGCTCTCCGCTTTATTCGAGAAGATTAGTAAACCCTTATATTTACTAATTCCACAAACACCCATAAGGTATTCAAACAGGAGTACCAAAGTTTTAATACAGTGTTAATTTGGATTAATACTTTTGCGTTAACTTTATATATTTTACTATGATACATGATATGATGAAAGTTCCCGCTAAAATAGAACAAAAACTCGATAATCAGATAATAGTAAAAATGGATGGTTGCCCGAAGCTCAAATCAAAGGTACTGGACGAATCGGGTAGGAACATTGGAAAACTAATAAGGATCTTCGGTCCGGTTAAATCACCATATGGTCTGGTGGCAGTCACAGGTCAGCTAGAAGGTGGGAACAATCTGTTCATCGAATATAAGGAGGTGTAAGAATGACTGGTGAAATTGAGAAAAATGAAAAGAAGAAGAATATCGAAGAAATTGATAAATGTCCGGAATGTAGCTCCACGCAGTTGGTAAGAGACTACGAGAGAGGTGAATTGATATGCAACAACTGCGGCCTTGTAATCGATGACAGCTTCATAGATCAGGGTCCAGAATGGAGGGCTTTTGACTCAGAGCAGTCAGAATCCCGTGCAAGAACTGGATCGCCAATGACTTTCACAATTCATGACAAAGGTTTGTCAACAGACATATCATGGAAAAACAAGGACTCTTATGGCAAGTCAATTCCGACCAGGAATAGGGCCCAGCTATACAGGCTAAGGAAGTGGCAGAAGAGGATCAAGGTATCAAATGCAGCAGAGAGAAACCTTTCCCAGGCTCTTCAGGAACTTGAGAGGATGGCTTCAAATCTGAGCATTCCAAACGATGTAAGGGAGACTGCTGCAGTCATATATAGAAAGGCTGTAAAGCAGAACATGATACGGGGAAGGAGCATTGAAGGGGTGGTAGCTGGCTCCATATACGCTGCCTGCAGAATTACCAATGTGCCAAGAACTTTAGATGAGATAGCATCCGTCACCAGGGTCAAGAAAAAGGAGATAGGGAGGACCTACAGAATAATGAGCAGATTCCTCAAGCTTAACATAATGCCTTCAAAGCCAGACGACTACGTGAACAGATTCTGCAGCAAGCTTAAGCTCTCTATGGAAGCAAGAAAAAGAGCCACTGAGATACTAAAGATGGCACAGGAGCACGATCTGACTTCCGGTAAAGGCCCCACGGGTGTGGCTGCTGCAGCAATATATATTGCATCCTTGCTAACGGAAGAGAGAAGAACCCAGAGATCTGTGGCAGAAGTGGCAGGAGTAACAGAAGTGACTATCAGAAACAGATACAAAGAACTTACTGAGAAACTTTCTCTGAAGATGGAGGGCGAACCTCCACTATAATTCTTTCATTAATTTTTTTGAAATTTCATAGCATCTGAGAATGTCCTCAGAAAGATTGTATATCGATGATATTTTAAGATCTTTAACATCCACGGTCATTGTGCCATCTTTCACGGATACAGTAATATCATCATTATTGTCAGGGATTAATGATGAAGCTGCATTCTTCAGTACTTCTTCCTCATCACTAATGGTTATTCTGAGTGATACGTTCACAACATGAATATAGGAAAGTGAAATAAATTAATTCCCAATCAGGTTGCGAAGCTGAGGTTGCCGAGCCAGGTTAAAGGCGACAGACTCAAGATCTGTTTCCGAAGGGATCCGCCGGTTCGAATCCGGCCCTCAGCATCTATTCATTTTACAGTTATTTCCCACGTAGATGCTGGGATGTATACCTGCCTTAAGGATTAATAAAGATTTAACTGAGATTTTATGGGCTCGGGACTTCTATGATATAGACTCTGTGAGATTTTATTGATTCTTTCAGTGCTTCACGGAATTCGTCAGCGTTAGAGGCCTTGCGGTAATCTGCTCCGAAGCTTCCGGCAAGCATTTTGAAATCAGGGTTAGTGAATGATATATATTCCGGTTTGAAACCGGAGTCCTCCTGTTTCTGTTTTATCAGGCCATAAGAGCCGTTGTTTAGAACAATAACTGTGAATGCCAGATGGAGCCTGGAAGCTGTTTCCAGTTCCTGCAAATTCATCAGGAATCCACCATCTCCAGAAACAGATACCACACTTTCATGCGGCCTTTGAAGTTTTGCTGATACTGCTGCCGGCAGAGAACCTCCCATAGAGGCAAAACCGTTGTAAATTATTGTCCGGTTAGGGGTAGAGGGATGATACCACCTTGCCACCCAGACTTTGTGTATCCCAACATCTGAAATCAGGGTGCTGTCGGGAGGCAGGTCCTCGGTTAATACCTTCATTATGCCCCTTGGAATTTTGTGTGCTGAATCTGTGCCCTTATTGAGTTCGGCTAGCCTCTTCTTCCTGATCTCATCGTGAATGGAAGTATCCAAACGTCTTTTTACAAGGTCTGTAAGCCTGGAAACTGTTACGGAGATGTCACCGACAAGATCTATCTCTACCGGGAAATGTTCATCTGTTTCTGCGGCTGAGGTATGGATGTTTATTATCTTTCTCTTCGAGTCAGAATTCCAGGTTATGGGATCATATTCCACCAGATCGAATCCGATTGCTATGACCAGATCAGAAGCATGGAGTGGCCTCATCCCTGGAGGATAGGGTTTTCCCCCTACAACAAAAAGGTTTCTGGGATGTTTGAATGGTATAATTCCTTTAGCCATGAACGTTGAAACTGCAGGAATGTTGCATGTATCAACAAATCTGCTGACGGCATCCCATGCTTTTGATCTTACTACTCCGTTTCCAACAAGCACAATTGGTCTCTCGGAGGCATTTATAATATTAGCAGACTCCACTATCTGCTTCCCCACTGATTCATAGACTACCTTTTCAGGGATGTTAAGGGGATGCAAGTTCTCCACATCCTCTCTTGCGACATCCTCTGGAAGCTGAATATGAGAAGCTCCAGGCTGTTCAGATGTAGAAGCCTGAAATGCTTTTCTTATTATCTCGGGTATAGCCTCAGAAACTATTACCGCTGCATTATATTTCGTAATACCTGAAAAAAGCTTCAAAGTGTCTATGTTCTGATGGGACTCCTTATGCAGCCTGTCCCTGGAAGCCTGTCCAGTTATTGCTACAATGGGTACCTTGTCAAGGTGGGCATTGGCAACTCCAGTAACGAGGTTTGTCGCTCCGGGACCAAGAGTGGAAAGGCAAACACCTGGTTTTCCTGTCAATCTGCCATATGTGTCAGCCATGAAAGCTGCACCCTGTTCATGCCTGCAGAGTATGAATCTTATTCTTGATCTGGATATTGAATCTACCAGATCAATGTTTTCCTCACCAGGAATTCCAAAAATAAACTCAACTCCCTCATTCTCAAGGCACTTAACAAAAAGATCACTTGCCCTCATATCATCCTGTTCCTATTGCTATAAAGAATAAAAGCGTTCCATGAATAAGATAACTGTTCTGATCACGGATTTCTCTGTGACCAGACAGTTTTAACATTGGTGAACTCAAGCATCCCGTATCTGGAGAGTTCCCTTCCGTAGCCGCTCTTCTTGACTCCTCCAAATGGCAGACGCGGGTCAGAAGCCACAATGTGGTTCACAAAAACCATTCCTGCTTTTATACCTGGAATCAGCTTCGCTGCTTCTTCGGGGTCTCCCCATATGGATGATCCAAGCCCAAATGGAGTTTCGTTGGCTATTCTAAGGCATTCCTCTTCGTTTTTGAATTTCTTAAGTATCGCTACTGGACCGAAGACTTCCTCAGTATACTTTTCCCTTATCAATGCAAGTGTTGGAGGAACTATAGCCCCTTCATGTTTACCAACTTCATCTACCTTACCGATTGCCGAAAGTTCTCTGATCTGTTTCCTAACAGTCTCTGCCTGTTCAGCGGATGAGAGTGGGCCAAGAAACGTAGAGTCTGAAAGCTGGTCTCCAACAGTTATCCTGCTGAAGTTTTCATGCATCGCATCATAAAACTGATCAAAAATATCCTCATGTATAAGAAAACGCTTGGAGGCAATGCAGCTCTGACCGTTGTTTTGCAGTCTTCCAAACGCTGCATTTTTTGCTGTTTTCTCGATGTCCGCACTCTTTAGTACGATAAAAGGGTCAGATCCGCCAAGCTCAAGTACGGCTTTTTTAAGGTTTTTACCAGCTTCCTGTGCGATCTGCGAACCTGCCCCGGTTGAACCTGTAAAAGAAACTCCGTCGGAGTATCTGATTGCGTCAAGTGATGAGGACCCTTTTGCAACTATGGTTCTGAACAATTCAGTTCCCGCTATCTCCTCTATTTTCTTTGCAGTTCCGGTTACAATAGAGGCATGCTTGAGCACTATGCCATTTCCAGCAGTCATAGCAGGGATAGCAGCTCTCATAGCCTGCCACAGGGGATAGTTCCATGGCATGATGAGGAAGACGGTTCCAAGAGGTTCGAACTTTATGTAACTTCTGTCGGCTTCAGTTCGGACTGGTTCTTCCTCAAGAAATTTTCTTGCATTTTCAACAGCATAATCAACAAGGGTGATTGTCTTTTTAATTTCCGCCCTTGACTGTGTAACAGATTTTCCCATTTCGGAGGACATAAGTTTTGCCAGTTCTTCGAGGTTTCTTTCCAGCGAGGGTTTCAGACTTTTCTTCATGTAGTTTATTCTTTCGTCCAAATCTCTCCCCCAGTCTTTCTGGGCTTCAGAAACGGAATCAAACTTCTTCCTTATCTGTTCGGGTGAATCCTCCTCGAACTCAGCTAATTTTTCCCCGGAATACGGATTTACTGTTCTTACTGTCATATATTCATATTGGTATATAAGATAAAGATGTTTTGAATTCTGCCGGTAAAATGGGATAAATTAGTTTTCCCTCTTTACCATCAACTTCCTGTATCCATACATTATATCACTGTCCAGCCTGTCATCTTGAGATGGTTTTACGGCTCTCAGGTCCTGGAATTTCTCTGTAACGGTTTCAAGGACAATCCTGGCCTCCAAACGGGCCAAAGGTGCTCCCAGACAGAAGTGTACCCCCTCACCGAATGCAATGTGTCTGTTCTCCTTCCTGTCCGGGACGAATTTTTCAGGATCATTGAATATATCTTCATCCCTGTTCGCAGAGCCAAGGAAGACACTGACAAAGTCCCCTTTGCTTATCTCAATGCCTCCAATTTTATAATTTTCCTTTGCCACTCTTCTCGTGGACTGTACTGGAGATCTGTATCTCAATGACTCCTCAACTGCGCTCTGAATAAGCGATGGTTTTTCCTTGAGTAGTTGGAATGTTCCTGGATACTCTGACATAGTGAGTATGGAATTGCCTATGAGATTGGTTGTTGTCTCATTGCCGGCAGCCAGAAGAAGTATTGAGAAGCCTGTAATTTCCTGTTTGGTAAGTCTCTCTCCATCAACCTCTGACTCTATTAGCAAACTTATGAGATCATCACCGAGATTCCGCCTTCGCTCATCAATGAGATGTCCAAAATATTCTGACATCTCTTTCTGAAGGGCCATATCGACGCCCATTCTGCCTAGATCCATGGCAAGTTTGTCGGACCATTCCTTGAATTTTGGCATCTGGTCCTCGGGGACACCGAG
>DAHWLW010000076.1:0-3157 GCA_027343465.1 Thermoplasmatales archaeon
GAAGGTATATTGGAGAGAACTGTAACAAAACAGGGCACATCTGCCAAAGCTGATGTGCCAAGAAGGTATCTAGGGAAGCGGGTTTACGTCATAATTACAAAGTCGGAAGGAGAAGCCGAACAAGAATAGTGTCCCACACCCGTTAGAATGAAAATCAAAAAATAGTCTGATTGAATGTCAAAATTAAACAAGTCAACTACCACACTGCATATAGGTGTTGGTTGCTGCTAATCCCATATGCTCTTACGAAAGTTTCCATGACATAACGATTGACTTCCTGACGGCAGACTAAAACACAGAGTTCACCGAGAATTCGGATGGTTGTTGGGATTCAGATCCACATTAAAAACACATGATCTGCATCAAGCAGGGAACGGTAGCTCTCACCAACTTATCTCTTTAATCTGCGATGATAACATATGCATTCCTGGGGATCAAGGCGTTGATTCCCAGACTGGATGATGTCCTGTGAACCTTATCAAAGTCCAGTGATCTGCGCACCTCCAGTGCTCTCACATCACTGGTTGATATCTTCCGCACCACAGAGATGTTCATCTCCTTGCCCACGTATCTTATGAACTCTTGTTTCACCTTGCCGTCCATCCCCTTATTACGTGCCTCAGCGAAACATGTTAAGGATTTTGTCTTGATTTTCCTCATGAACGTCCTAGTGTATAGTTATACACTGCACAGCATTTACATGTTTCTGTGTATCCTTGATAATTAAGATCGGGGGAATGTAGTGAGTAAGAGTGGTCAAAGATGTGAGTTACCAAATCAGTCGGCGAAAATAAGGTTTGTCTCATTCGTTAACAGTTTGACCATTATTCCATTTGATAGAACCATATTAAGAGTTGAAACTTCTATGAAGAAATTGCCCCTGTACCCTATTATAAAACTCTGATAAGTAGTATTGCTACCGAAAGTATATGTATTGTTGGCATAGTACCATGTAACATTATTGCTAACCTCAGAACGATGGAAAGACGGACCTATCGAACCGCTGTTCATAGTGTGATTGAAAAATGCGATAGCATAAGAATCATTTATAAAACCTATGGCACTAATGGCGACTGAATAAGAACTAATAGCCTCTTCAGCAAGTGCTTCTACCGAGAATAATTTAAACCCCGCGGGTGAACTTACACTAGTTGAGTAAAAAGAGACCCCGTCGTGCTTAATCAAAGAGCCATTCACTAAATCTGAGTTTGTGTAGTTATTTCCGCAACTGAATTTCCATTGATAACCCGTAATATTATCAACATCTGAAACAGATAATAATGGGAGATTAGGCCGTCTGGAAAGGTTGTTGAGTGTGTATACTCCAACAACTGATGAAACGGCAATTACCACCACCAAAATGGAAACAATCTTCGTTAAATTCTTCATCGTACTGGGTTTCACCTCCATTATAGGTTTATGACCTGCACACCTATTGTCAGGAACGAAGAGGTTCCCTGTTCCTTGACATACTGATTAGATTATGGCTGATCTTGAGAAAGACCCGGGAATGCGGCATGAACCTCAGCAAGGACAAGACTATTGACGTGAGTATCCCGCTTATCTTACCTCTTATGAACATCATTAAATACTAAAAAGATAAACACTATTTGAATTTTTCTTATAAACAGAGCGGGGGAGAGATTCTTGTATACCCAGTGGTTCCCATTATATACAGTTTTGAGCTGGTCCAATATTTTGATAAGTCTCCAGATGCAAGGCTAAATAATATTATTTACAATTTTATTGCGTACCACGATCAATTAAAATCATTAAATACGATCTCTTCGGCAAGTTCTGGTTGGATGAATAACATGGAAAAGTTGCAAAAATACAGTGTTTTCGCCATACTGAGTCTTTCGTTTTTAGGTCTTGCTGTTATATTTTACTTTGAATTTAGATTCTACCTTTCCATTCCAGTAATACATCCAGATGATTTTTATCCTTTTTATGCGGAAACTGTTATTGCCTCGCTTCCGGTTATAACTGCTTCTTTATTTCTTTTCAGGAAATATAAGAAAGTTATAGAGAGTAGGCCACAAAAATTTATCCGTCTTTCGTTCGGTATTCTCTGGATAGTTGACGCCATTCTTCAGGTCCAGCCTGAAATGAACAATCTTTTTGCTCAATACACACTTTACCCGATTTTACAAATGGGAGCAGTACCCGCATTTTTTGCAAAATTCGCAATCAAATTCTGGGATACAAACCCGCCGATGATTGATCTGGCAGCGGCAATGGTCCAGTTATATGTCGGTGCGTTGACACTAGCAGTCAAGAATGGGAGGTTGTTTGTTGCGGTTCAAGCAATTGCAATTATCTGGTCTATTGGCATTTGGTTCTTTGGCGAGGGTTTGGGTGGTATTCTCTCGGTTGGATCAACGTTTCTCACAGGACTTCCAGGTTCGGTTCTTTTCTATGCAATAGCTTCCATATTGCTGATAATTCTTCTCTACAGGCCTGAAGGAAGCGCACATAAAATTATCAAATTTTCTATGGTTATAGTCTTTATAATATCTTTTACAGAGCAGGTACTGCCATTAAACAATTTCTGGCATGAAATTCCGCTGCAGGTGTATCCATCACCTGATAACTTTTTAAATTTCGCAGTTGTTGTTCAGACATTCATATATAATAGATCATTCTTTTTCAACCTACTTTTTTCTGTTATCTTGATTTTTATCACTTTAAGCTGGGTGTTCTCAGACAGGATGGGGGCAATTTCCACTTTTTTCTTTGCCATGTTCAGCTGGGTGGTCTACCAGGGCCTGGGTATCTTTGGTCCTTTCAGCACCGACTCTAACTCTGGTTTAATAGTAGCAATCCTTTGTGTTGCCGATATCCTCATCCTGAAGAATGGATTCAGGGTTCACGAATCATCAATTAAAGCAATGGATAGGCAGACTAACCCTGGCAGTTGATAGAAAATACATTTACATTTCGATTCTATTTTCTGTCGAAGCATATCCCATTTATTTGATTGATAGAAATTCAAAAAAAGTAATGGATAAGTTAAAGTGACATCCTCCCCCAGCTAACGCAGGGGGCTTCCCGTTTCAATGACAGGAGTTGCCATTACCGGCAGAGCTCCAATCTCCACGGGCGTGAATTCGGGAGTGCCCCTCCCTACCTTTATCAGTCCCATATTGCGGATGTT
>DAHWLW010000077.1:0-2023 GCA_027343465.1 Thermoplasmatales archaeon
TATGAGAAAGGCATCAAGATCAGCAATGATGAGATGTTGAAATTGAACATAAGGACGGACGAATTTCATGGAGAATGGAACTACACCATTGCCCCGAAGAAATAACAAATAACTATGTTATTATATTACGATGCCTAAGTATTGTGGAAATAGCTTTTTAATTGGGATTTAGGATCAGTATGTTTTAGCATTGTATACCGATGAGATAGTAACATTAACAAGATCGATGTTTGATGTTTTAATTACGTTGTGACTTACAGTTTCCGAATTTATTCACAACACACAAACTAAGATAAAATTCTACACTGATTCCCCAGTATTTTTGGATGTGGATGAACGTATAAAGCGTTAAAATACTTAACGCAACGTTATCTGAACTGGAGTTTGTCAACTACCCACCTCTTCAGGGGTGGGATGAGAGCGAACACGTAGTGTAATAACCTTGATGTGATTACGCAAACAACATGTATAAATCCTACAGATTCAGATTGTACCCCAATGAAGATCAGAAGATCCTCATTGAGAAACATATTGGATCATGCAGGTTTGTATGGAATCATATTCTTGATATGCGTAATAGGAGATATACCGAAACCGGAAAGGGCATGACATACAGGGAGACGGCATTGCTTCTCCCCGCACTGAAGAAAGAATATCCATGGCTTAATGAAATCAATTCACAAAGTATTCAGCAGGTTGTAATGCATCTGGATAGTGCGTTCAATCGTTTTTTCAAGAAACTTGGTAACTACCCTGTGTTCAAGAAGAAAGCAAATAAAGGATCATTCTCGGTGCCACAGCATTTCAGTATTGATGGAAATAGGTTAACGATTCCTAAATTCAAAGAACCCATACGTTTCTTCAAGCACAGGGAGATTGAGGGAATGATGCATTCACTCACCATAACGAAGAAACCATCCGGTAAATACTATGTTTCCATACTTGCTGATACGGAGATCGAACAACCTGAACCCAGGGATGTCAAGGCGGAGAGTTCAGCTGGAATGGATGTGGGCATAACAGAATTCCTCACCCTGTCTGATGGTATACAGATCGGCAATCAGAAGAACATAGAGAAATCGGAAAGGAAACTGGCAAAAAGACAGAGACAGATGGCAAAGAAGCAGAAAGGATCGAAAAACAGGAACAGGGCAAGAATAAAGGTTGCAACCATACAGGAACATATTGCAAACCAGAGAATGGATTTCCATGATAAGGTATCCGATGCCCTGACCAGAATGTATGATACCATTGTTGTGGAAGATCTGAACGTGAATGGAATGAAAAAGAATCATCATCTTGCAAAAAGTATAAGCGATGCAGGATGGTCTTCCTTCTTTACAATGCTGAAAACCAAGGCAGTGTCAAGAGGGAAGAATATAATAGAGATAGGAAGATTCGATCCCTCGTCTAAAATGTGTTCACACTGCGGATACATCTATGAACTGAAACTCAGTGAAAGATCATGGACATGTCCACGGTGCAATACCAGACATGACAGGGAATGGAACGCAGCAATAAACATAAAGAGATTCGGTTTAATAAAAACAGGAGTACCCACGGACAGTGGGGAATTAACGCCTGTGGAAAGTGCAATGGCGGGATGCCTGATTCGTGAAGGCATTAGCTATCACTCGTTGAAGCAGGAAGCCAACGGCTTTTAGTCGTGGGAGGATGTCACGATGCAATAATTGGAGTGGAAGTATCACAAATATTGGGTTTATCAATTGATATGAGAGCTGATAAACTAAGGTGAATTTAAATTTCCTGATGTTCCCGTAAAACACTGAGCAAAGCCAGACCGGTACATTTTCACTGTGTTTGGCCTTCGTGATTATAGAAATACCTGTAGTGTTATCCGTAATACAGTAATTTGAAATAAAGGTAATACATTTTGTATTATGAATAAGTTTACAACTATATCTGCGAAAATTTCTGAAGAAGAAAGGGAAGAGATCAAAAAACTCAAGCTAAATCCTACTGAAATCATCAGGAAGGCGGTACAGGAAGAGATAAAAAGAGC
>DAHWLW010000098.1:0-11921 GCA_027343465.1 Thermoplasmatales archaeon
AGGCGAGATCACCATAGCAGACAATCCTGGTGAAACAATTAGAAAGTGGAGGGAAGAGTTCCAGGTCAGTCAGCTGGAACTTGCCCGTTACCTCTCCATATCTCCTTCGGTCATCAGCGATTATGAGTCAGGACGAAGGAAATCTCCGGGAGTCCTCTCGATTAAGAAAATTGTTACCGGTCTAGTGGAAATTGACCAGAAAAGGGGAGGGCAGGTAATAAGGAGGTACAGCAGCGGCATGCCCTCTGACGCCCTCATAGACATCAGTGACTACAATCATGACATCTCTCTGGAGAGGGTTATCCGAATGATCAATGGAACAAACTACTGCAACATTGGCCTTAACAGGTATATCAGAGGATATACTATCGTCGATGGGATAAAGGCAATACTCTCCTTTTCCTATTCCGAATACAGCAAGCTTTACGGATGGTCCAGCCAGAGAATTATATTTTTTACAGAGGTCAAGATGGGCCGCAGCCCCATGATAGCAATAAGGGTCCACCCACTAAAGCCTGCTGCAGTTGTGTATATACAACCGGACAGGATAGACGAGCTTGCGATCAAATTAGCTGAGATAGAAAACATCCCCCTTATAGTCACAGATCTGGATGCCTACAGCATATCCAGAATAATGGCATCCCTTAAGTGAACAAAAGAGACTGATATCACTGTTGATCCTGGCAGATAGCACCGGGCATTTCACGAAACCGATAAATCCATTGCAGTAATCACCAGGTGCTTGAAATCCCGTCATATTGAAATAATTGCAGTCATGATTATAATTGTGGCATTTGCAGGCTTGACATTATACGGCGGCATTTTTCCTCCTCTTTCTGTAGTGGAATCGGAAAGCATGGAGCATTCGAGCAACTGGCAGCCTGGTGTCATAAACACAGGCGATATTGTATTTGTTAAGAAGGTATCAGATCCTGTCAAAAATGTTGTCACATATGTGCAGGGGAGGGAATCAAACTTCTCCACCTATAGAGAATATGGGAATGTAATTCTTTACAGGAGTACCTATGGGCTTACAGTAATACATAGGGCAATACTTTACCTTGAGTGGAAAAACGGAACTGCTTATGTCCCCGGTGAAGGAAATGCACCATGGATGACCGTTACCAATTCATATATACTCATCCATGATGTTGGCTTTTCAGGAAGAAATTTTATTGTTTATATAAAACAGTACATAAATGAATCCGGATTTATAACAATGGGGGACCACAATTTTGCTTTCATCAATGACCCTGTGTATTATAACAAAACATTCAACGCCTGGGCGCTTTCTGATCAGAGCATTGGAATTGACAGCGGCCCTGTCAACCAGTCAAGAGTGTTCGCAGTTGCATACGGCCAGATACCATGGCTGGGCCTGATAAAGCTGAACATCATGAGGCTCTATGGGGGATGGAAATATTCAAACGAGGTCCCTCACGGTGCATACGAAGGCCTGTTTTCAGTACTTGCAGTGATCGTTTTACTGGTAATGTTTCCTTACAGAAGAGTAGGAAGGGCTATCAGATCCGGTAAGAAAAAATGAAATTATGAGCCTATCAGATCCATTGGTAAAGCTACATAAAGACTAATAGGAAGCATAATATTGTATGGCAAATGTCGGATATATCCATAGTTTCACTTGTTCTGGCAATAGTGGCTCTCCTGATCTCCATATATTCTTTTCTTAAAGTTATGAGGGCTCCATCTTCGGAAGCCAGGGTACAGGAGCCACAAACGGATGCCATGCCTCCAGAAAAAAGGGAAGAGAAATCAGAAAAAATACCTCAGACTGTACAGAAAGAGATACTAAATACGGGGAGGGATGACGATCTTAGGGCACAGGTAAAGAAGTTTTCAGTTATGGTGGCAAAAAACCTTGAACAGCTGAACACAAGAGTGGGTGTTAAAGGAAACGTCAAACCGGTTGATCTATCAAACGAAACACCAGATGACAGGGGCAACCCTAATGTGGTGGATTCAGAGGTATCTGATCAATAAGGCATTATCCAAAGATCCTGTCCAGGAAGTAACCTGTATCGAATTTTTTTAAATCGCCTTTTTCCTGTCCTATTCCAACATAGAGTACAGGTTTCTTCAGGAGGCTGGCGATGCTGATTATGGCTCCGCCCTTTGCATCTGTATCCAGTTTCGTAAGTATGACTCCGTCAAAGTTAACTTCCTTAAGAAATGTCTCTGCCTGGAATACGGCATCCTGACCTACCATTGAATCGAGAATTAGTATGGTCAGATCTGGCTTAGCAACCCTCTTCATTTTCTTCATCTCATCGAGAAGGTTTTTGTTGGTCTGCATCCTTCCTGCAGAGTCAATAAGAACATAGTCCAACTTCCTTGCGTTAGCATGCTCTATTGCATCAAAAGCCACAGAAGCAGGATCGCTGCCTGCGGTATGCTTGATGAGGGGTACGCCTATATTTTCACAAAGAACAGAAAGCTGCTCTATGGCCCCTGCCCTGAATGTATCTGAAGCAGCAACAACCAATCTCTTTCCATTTTCCTTCAGAAAATATGCCAGTTTTGCAACTGTTGTCGTTTTGCCTGTTCCATTTATTCCTATAAGAAGTATTACATATGGTTTCTTGCCGGTATTGAGAATATCAATGTCGGAATTATTTCTGTCAAGTATATCCTTCATTGCCGATCTGAGGGCTTCCTTAACCTCTTCCGCTGGCGTTCTACGCTTAACCTTCTGCAGATATCTGGAAAAATTCTCTGAAATGTCCTCTGCAACGTCAAAAGCAACATCATTCTCAAGGAGCATTTCCCTGACGCGGGAAGGGAGTTCATCTCTCCTCAGCGTTCCAGTTGAGGCCTCCTCGGAGGTTTTTCTGAACAGTTTCTTCAGGGATTCAAACATTTTATGGCACTATTTGCTCTGTTGAGGGCTCTGCTGCATCAATGTGACAAGCGAGTCATACCTCATTGCCAGGTCATCCCTTCTCTCCTGTGCAGTTTTTAGAGATCCGCTCACCTCTTCAAGATTCTTCTGCAGTCTGATAAGTGTCCTATCCCGGCTTTCCTCTATGTAAAGATCGGAGCCTATTGGAACAAGGAGTTTCTCGGAAAGTTTCAGTGAGGATCTCGCGTATATTCCGGCGCCTATCAGTGTCTTAATGTCACCTGATCCTTCAATTCCCTCTTCTTTCAGTATGGAGGAAGCCCTCTGGATTTCATCCATACCTCTTGCCAGTATAGAGATCTGATTGTCCAGCGAAGATATCATGGTCCTAAGATACTCCAGCTGCTCAGATACGTTAATCTTTCCCTGCTGTTCCATTTTCAACTCCACCAAAAATCTTCATGCTCTCATAAAGAGAAGACAGTACTGGCATTGGCTCACCGGATAAATAGCTTATCAGGGCTCCACCCCCTGTAGAAGCATGGTCTATTCGGTCCTTCAGGCCAAGCATCTCAAGAGCACTGAGGGTATGGCCTCCTCCGGCGATTTTCAGTGCCCTGCTGTCAGCAACAGCCTGAAGTATCTCCCTTGTGCCCATGGAATACTCATCTATTTCATACATACCCATAGGGCCGTTCATGAATAGTGCTCCAGCATTTGAGATCTCACTTTTGAAAAGCTCTACCGATTCAAAGCCAATATCGGCCATGATCTCCTGATCCGGCACCTTATCTTCACTGTTGATGGCCCTGCCTGAAGGATTAAGGATGAAATCAACCGGAAGTATAACACGCCCGGGGTATTTCTCCAGAATTGAACTGCATTTCCCTAAAATCTCTTTATAGGTCTTGTTGTTTTTTATGATATAATCTCGGTTCCTTTTTCCAATGTCCTTACCTTTGGCCCAGAGGAAGGCATTGGCCACCACTCCTCCAGTAATTAGTTTATCCACAGTGTCGTTTGCAAGGAAATTCTCTGCCACATTCACGCTGTCCTCAATTTTAGAACCTGCAAGAATTGCAACTTTTGGGTGGTTCTCCCCCTTCATGAAACGGTCAAGCATTGTGACCTCCCTTTCAATAAGCCTGCCTGCAATGTTAGGCTTGATTCTTCTGAATCCGACAAGGCTGGTCTGAGCCCTGTGAATGGCCGGGAATGCATCTATTATGTAATAGTCGAAAAGGCTGGACAGATTCCTCACCATATTTGTGTGTTCCATTGTTTCTATGTCTTCTGGGTCGATGACTACCTCTTCTGAGTAGAATCTTGTATTCTCCAGCATGAGAATATCCCCATCGGCCATTTCTCTAACCGCCCTGGTGACTTCATGACCAAACAGGGAGTCTATAAATCTGACCTTTCGCCCTGTGATCATCTCCAGTTCCTGTGAGTGCCTGTAAAGTGAGGTGAAATCATCTTTACCTGGCCTGCTCTGGTGTGCTGCTATCACAAGCTTCGATTCACTGAGCTGCCCGATGGTATCAAGATGCGACATGAACCTTGAATGGTCAAGGATTGACCCGTCTGCCGGACTTATGGGTGAATTGATGTCCACTCTTAGAAATACTGTTTTGCCTCTGAGATCAAAATCGTCCATGACGTAAAATCTCTTCTGAGCATGGGCCATATGCGAGGTAAATCTGAGGAAGATATATGGCTTTTCATATTCAGTGTTCCTGAAGGTCTCTCCATGGGTATAGATCAGATGAAAAGATACTCCTCTTTCTCCTTGCTGGAGAGTGTCCCCAGCATTTTATTAAACTGCTCAAGAAATATATCCTGGTCAAATTCTATTCTGTTCTGGCGCATTACCATGAACATTGAACCAAGGACAGCATGATACCCGTACAGAGGTTTTACCGGTTCTATGTCCGGAAATTCTCTTCTCACATCATGTATAAGGGCATCCCAGTAGAGATCTCCTGACCTGAACACTCCCCCATACCCGCTTACAGGAACGCCTTTAGCAGATCCTCCTTCCCTCAGGAGTGCCCTGGCACAGGAGGCAGACTGCACAGCTGCTTCCCTCAGGATTTCCCGGCAGACAGAGTCTCCGGACATGGAGAGATCTGAGACCTTTCTGGCCAGTGATGCTATTTTCCTTACATCTACTGGTGTCGTATATACATGGTTGGTTATTCCTCTGGCCTCGTCTGTTCCGAAGAAACGTTCAACCTCCTCCAGGAGCACGCTCCTGGCAACATTCCTGCCGTCACTGAGACAGGCTGCTTCCTGAAGCGCCCTTCTTCCTATATAGAAAGCACTTCCCTCATCGCCAATCAGCCAGCCCCATCCGCTCACCCGTCTGATTATGCCGTCCATTCTTCCAATTGCCACCAGTCCAGTTCCGGCGGCAACAATTACGCCATCTATTCCGGGAAGCCTGCAATTATAACCTGCCTCTCCATCATTAAAGAGATCAAAATGAGAGACAAGATGCAGATCAGAGATAAATTTCCTTATTATTTCTGT
The DNA here is from genome assembly GCA_027343465.1 of Thermoplasmatales archaeon. GTDB lineage: Archaea > Thermoplasmatota > Thermoplasmata > Thermoplasmatales > Thermoplasmataceae > UBA447. Next base: position 5,393 of record DAHWLW010000098.1, read on the forward strand.
AGATCTTACTGAGTCTCCGACACCGGCAAGTGCATAGGTGGAGTGGTTTACCTGATCTAATATGTAGCCGGCCCTTTCAACGGATTTAGTAACTGCTTCGGAAACATTTCTGCCCGCTGCCTCAACCCCTATATTCCTGAAGTTTGATGGTCCCGAGGCGGCCATCCCCAGTATGTCCCCTCTCGTGTCGTAGCAGATTGCCATGGTCTTTGTGGCTCCACCATCAACTGAAACAGTGATCATGGGAGGAAGATACATTTGATGTATTCTATTTTTGGGGACTGATATTTTAGAAAACTCTGATCCCAGGTATGTAAAGATAATAATCACTCAAAGCTCTATTGGAAAATATGAAGGGTGTTATTACAGCGGCTGGTCTCGGGACCAGGTCAGGACTTGATGGGAAATTCAGGAAAGAAATGCTTCCGCTCTACGATTGCCGTGATGGGAGGATAGTCCTGAGACCGGTCCTTGACTGCATAATCACTGGAATGGTCAATTCCGGGGTGAAGGATATTGCATGTGTGATAAACCCGAAAGATATGATTACACAGACGTATATTGCGAGTGAATTTCCTGATGTGGAAATTATCTACCAGCCCAGAGCTGATGGATATGGGAATGCAGTCCTTATGGCAGGCGATTTCGTCTCTGGAGAGGATTTCATACTCAATGCTGGAGATGGGTACATGATGGATGGAGGATCATTTATAAATTCCGCCGTTTCTGGGGAATTTAAGCACAGGAGTACCCTGAATATAATGAAGGTTGACAACCCTAAAAATTACGGATGCCCGCTCATCGATCAGTCCGGCCATGAGATAAGGATCCTGGCGGTAGATGAGAAACCAGCCAATCCAAGATCAGAATACGGCCTCTGTGCACTATATTTTCTCAACTCAGATGTGATGGAGAATCTAAAGGAAACAGCAAAAACAGGTGGAGAGCTTACACCGGCAATAAACATGTCCATTCAGAACGGAAATGAAGTTACAGCAAGAATTGTACAAAGAGAAAAATGGTTAAGTGTTGGCAGAGCCAAAAGATATGTAGATGTGCTAAGGAGATCCCTTGAGGAGTCAGAACTCAGAGGATGTTGACCTGGCTTCTGCTCCAGAAAGTTTTAGGGGTTATTACTTTCCTGAGTGAGAGAATCCTTTCCTTCCATACTTCAAGATCATCAAGTATCACCTTGAGTTCGTCCTCAAGAGTTCCAGAAGGGACGTATCCAAGGTCTTTGAGTTTCTTATGTTCCGGGTTATAGTAATGTTCCTCCAGCTCAAGTCTGGGGTTTTCAACATTCACTATTTCCGCTTCCCTGTTAGTTTTTGATTCATAGACCTTCTTCACGGTATCAGCGAGATATCTTACACTGTAGTGCTCGTCAAACTGGTTGAAAACTCTGTATTCACCAGTTGAGGGGGGTTTGTGCAGTGCAATATCCAGGCAGTTAATGCTGTCCTCCAGAGAAAGGAATCCTCTGGTCTGGCCACCCTTGCCGTATGGAGTTATGGGAAGGCCTGCTACAGCCTGTGCACAGAAACGGTTCAGGGCTGTCCCCCATACTTCATCTATGTCGAATCTTGTAAAAAGGCCGGTTTCAGTGATCTCTCTGGTCCTTGTTCCATAAACAACGCCCTGCATAACATCTGTAATTCTGGTTTTCCAGAGTTTGTTGGCAAACATCAGGTTATTTGAATCATGAACTTTTGTCCAGTGATACCATGAGCCAGCCTGCTTCGGGAATGGGAGGAAATCTTTTCTCCCATTGTAACTGACATCAAAGAACCCCTCTGGAATGTCAATGTTTGGAGTTCCGTATTCCCCCATGGTACCAAGCTTGAGTATGTGGGCATCCGGGACATATTCCTTAACCGCATATATGAGATTTATTGTGCTGATGATGTTGTTGCTCATTGTTGCAGAAGCCTGTTTCAGCCCAAGCATAGAATATGGAGCAGACCTCTGCTCAGCAAGATGCACAATCGCATCGGGCCTGAATTCCTTTACAGAATTCAGCAGAAAGGAAGGATTGCTGGCATTCCCCCTGTATAACGGATATTCCATCCCGGTTATGGATGAAAGTTTCTTTAACCTTGCAGACAGAGAAAGGATGGGTGAAACAGAATCTGAGCCCACTTCTTTAACTCTCCTTCTTGTAAAATAATTGTCAAGGGCAGCAACTTCATGCCCCTTTAAGGATTCCCTCAGCAAAAGTGGCCAGCCGATATATCCATCAGCCCCCATTATCAGTATTTTCACATGTACCTGATCATCCTTTTGATAATAAAATTTTGAAGCCTTGGGAAAGATACTATTACCCAGAATAATAGTATATCTATAACCATTTTTATCATACCGCTCAATCATTATTCATGTTCAAGACAACAATGACCGGTAGTTATTTCAGAACACCGGAAATAGAAGAACTTCTCAGGAAAACGAAGACAGGGGAAATTGATGAATCTCACATTGATGCTATAAACAGAGGTGAGGAGTTTGCAATGGATGACCAGCTGCATCCTGATTCATTGGAATTCGGACTTGACTGGATCAGCAATGGAGAGGTTCGAAAATCAGGCTACACAACATATATTCCAAACAGATTTTCAGGGTTCTCCTCTTCAAGGAAATCCTCTCAGGAATTTTCTCAGGATTTTTACAGGGAGCTAACGGAGGCGAATCCGGCAATGGCAAAAGTCATCTCTGAGGCTAAGGCATTTGATCTAGCGGAGATTGAAAGCCCACTGGTCTACACCGGAGAGAAGCTGGCAAGAGGTGAGACAGAAAACTCAGTGGGAATTGCAAAGAAGAAGGGGGCATCAAAAATATTCATCCCTGCACCCTCACCAGGAGTAATAACTGTGTTCTATCCCCCTGGAAAAGCCTATCATAATCATGAAGAATTCCTTTTCGACCTTTCTAAACAGCTTGCAAAGGAATATCGTGCAATTCTTTCAGTCGAAGGTGCCGATCTCCAGATAGACGCCCCCGATCTGGCCATGGCCAGAAGCCTGGGCGTCGACTGGGCCAGAGACTTTGCAAAGGTTTTGCCTCTGCATGTACAGGCAATAAATGAGGCCATTGCAGGGCTTCCCCAGGAAAGAATCAGGGTCCATTACTGTTACGGAAATTATCCCTCATCTCATCTGACGGATCCGGACTATTCAATGGTCTTGCCGGAAATTCTAAAACTGAAGGCCGGAACAATTGTGGGAGAGATGGCAAACGCCAGGCATGCTGGAGATCCACTGATCATAAAAAAATACACACGGGAACATGGCTGGCCAAAGCATATGAAGATTGCAGCAGGAGTAATAGATGTTAAATCCCCCTTTGTTGAGACACCTGAAACTGTCTACCTGAAGTTGAGGAATCTTGCCGATATAGATGAACTAGGCCCAGAGAGGGTCATGGGGGGAACGGACTGCGGCTTTGAAACATTCTCCGGCCTCGGAAGTGTACCCAGGTCTATAGCGGTAAAAAAATTGAAATCTCTTGCACTGGGGGCAAGGCTCTCAGAGTAGCCCATCTTGGAGGAAATTTTTAATTTCCATCGAATTTTAATATTCTATCAATATTACGGGGGCATTGACATCCCTTGGACTGGATTTTCTTGGCATTTTTGTCAGGCTTTTCGTCGTTATTGATCCATTTGGCAGTCTGGTCTTGTTCATCGCAATGACAGGCTCGATGGATCAGAAGAGCCGAAGGACTGTAACAAGGGATGCAACTCTATATGGTGGAATGATACTGATAATGTTCGCCATTCTCGGCTCCTATATACTGTACTACTTCGGAATTTCAATTGAGGCACTTGAGATTGCTGGAGGGCTTATCCTTCTGATAATGGGTATAGAGATGGTAAGGGAAGGAGACAGGCCAAAGTCGATGGGAGGGAAGATCGATTATGATATGGGCATAGTCCCATTTGCCACACCTTTCATTGCTGGTCCCGGGGCAATTTCACTTGTCATAATACTCATGAAGGGGTCCATATATGATGACATATTCACAATTGCCTCTGTGATAATACTTATGCTTATCATCTACATATTCTTCATATTCTCATCAAAAATACTTCGTGTCCTTGGAGACAAAGTGATGAAAGCACTCACCAGAATATTCGGGCTACTTGTGGCTGGTGTAGCAATTCAGTTCTTTATAATAGCACTGCAATCGTTCAGCTTAATAAAATAGGCTCGGCAGGTACATATTCATGGAGACATTACACTTACCACTTCATCCACCTTCTGGTAAAACTCTGTTTCCCTGGTGTTCCGTGGCCTTTCGAGATCAATTTTCATCTCGGCAACAACATGGCTCGGCCTTCTGCTTAGGATTATGAGCCGATCACTCAGCTGAACAGCTTCATCAACATTGTGTGTGACCATAAGGACGGTATGAGGCGGGGTCTCCGGGGATTCCCATAGATCAAGAAGTTCCTCTCTTAATGCCTGAGCAGAGAATACATCAAGCCCAACAAACGGTTCGTCAAGGATCAGAAGATCAGGTGAAGTTGCGAGAGCACGCGCAATGGAGACTCTCTGCTTCATTCCGCCAGAAAGCTCTTTAGGATAAGCCCTTTCGAATCCGTCTATTCCAACCATTTTCATGAATTTCAGTGCCGTTGCTGTTCTTTCCTGTTTGTCCCGAATAAGGGGCTCAAGAACAACCTCTACATTGTGCTGTATATCAAGCCATGGGAACAGTGCAGCATTCTGAAAAACGACACCAATTCTGCTGGTATGCTGCTCAACAGGTTTTCCTGAAATCAGCACGGATCCTGAACTTGGTTTAACAAGGCCAAGTACCATGTTTATAAGGGTGGATTTCCCGCACCCTGATGGACCAATGAGTGTGACAAATTCATTCTGGTTTACTTTGAAGGAAACATCTCCCACTGAAACAAGTTTTGCACGTTTTGTAGAATATTCCATGTGTGCATGTTCAAATGAGAGTATTTCCGGCATCCCATGGGAATGACTTTCCAATATGAAAATTTACCCTGAGGTTCAATAAATGTTCAAGAATTTCTCTCATTCTATCTTGAAAAAGCCCATACGTTAAAAGTTAAAGGGCTAGTTGATGAAATTGTTTATCTCATATACCATGGGTCAAACATGATTATTTCCCCTTTCCCCTCAAAATAAAAGAATTTCACTATTCCTTAATATCGTTGGCAGAAGTAATTTCTCTAAATCATTGATTGATAAAAAAAGAGGTTCAATAACGGCTTTATAAAGATTAGATCTTCGTCCAAAAAAGATGAACAGCAAGGATTTTACTCCTTAAGCTCAAACTCATGCCCATTCATTGGAAGTATGACTTCATAACCGTCCAGTGCCTCCTGGAGCTTTGGCCGGTCCTCACCATGACAGAGTATTACTCTGCTGGGATCTACTTCCTTAACAAATTTGACAAGATCATCATGTCCTGCGTGTGCGGAGAGATCAAAGAACTCTACCTGCATCTCTGGTTTCACAGGAGCTCCCGCGATATTTATTATTCCAGTCTCAAGGAGGCTTCTTCCGTTCGTGCCTTCAACCTGATAGCCTGAAAGGAATATGGCGCTCTTGGGATCAGAGGCAAGTTCCTGGATATATCCAAGGACAGGTCCACCGTCAAGCATACCTGATGTTGTGATTACAACATCGCTGTGTTCAAGGACAGATTCTCTCATCCTTCTTCCCCTGACCTGGTGAACTCTTCCAACACTCTTCCTGAAAGCGTTCCTGGATTTGAGGAATCCCGGAAGATCCAGATAAAGACCTGTAATCAGGTTTCCCATGCCATCCACTGAAACGTTAAGGCCAAGGTCAGATACAATCATTGTCAGCTCCTGAGTCCTTCCCAGAGCAAATGATGGGAGTATCACCTTTCCTCCGTTGTCAACTACCTCCTTTATCCTTGATTTGAGCCTGGCAGTTACCTCCTCACGGGGTTCATGGTTCTTTCCGGCGTAGGTGCTCTCCATAATCAGGGTGTCTGCTTTAACTGCCTTTGCACCATAGAGGAGATTTGTGTCAGATGTGTACAGATCGCCGGTGACAAGTGTACTGGACGCATTGTCGAATTTCCACATGGAGGACCCGGGGATATGCCCGGCTGAATATGGTGTAGCAGTAAAATCTCCGAACTCAACAGATTTGCCATATTCTACTGTGTTTATGGAACTGAAAAGTGAAGATATGTCATCCTTGTTGAACCTGGCAGGATACCCTTCAAGGTTCATTATCTTAACAGAATCCTCCAGAAGCGGGCGCATGCTGCTTGCGGTCATTGCAGTGGCATTCAGGACCGGCGAATCCTTCTGGTAGCAGACTGGAACTGCCCCAATGTGATCAAGGTGGGCATGTGTTATGAATATGTTCTGCACCTTCTCATAGGGCATGGGGTATTCCGGAGGTTTTTCCGGAACCACACCATAGTCCACCATAAAACTGTTATTTCCCTCTTCTATTTTGATTGCGAGCCTACCTACCTCTTCGGCTCCTCCTAAAAATTTTATTTTCATATAATACCTCAA
>DAHWLW010000100.1:0-3497 GCA_027343465.1 Thermoplasmatales archaeon
ATATCTGGTACACAAGGAACAGATCATTCCATACTGCAATTGGTCTTAAGGCAATTGCATACAATCTCATGATTGTATCAAACATCAAAATGGGAAATAAGCCCAGGGAGATAATGAAAATCGTCAGTTGTTAAAAGATGAGACAGCCTAGAACATATTACTTAAGAATGTCTCCCATTTTGCATTATGCCTGGAATCTCTTGCCTCTGGAATTTTGACCATTCAAACTGTACCATAAACGTTTAATAAGAAAATTAATAAACTCACTAAATGAAAACAATTGGAGCAGTAATTATTGTACTGATAATACTCATAGCCGGCGGCGCCTATTTCGGGTATACTTACTACGAAAACTCCCAGAACACCGGGCATGTGGCAATATCAGTTGCCGACGCACCAATGCCGGGAGTAAGTGGTGTGTATATTACTTTCAGTGCCGTAGGCATACATAGCAACACCAGTGGATGGGTCAATTACTCAGTTTCAACACATACCGTTGACATACTCAATCTAACAGCCACTAATGCATCACTTCTGGCAAATATATCATTGCATCCTGCCACGTATACAATGATAAGGCTTTACATAACAAACGTCACAGTGGATATGCTTGGAATCGAAGTGAATTTCACGCTTAATGCACCATTCGCGTTCATTAACCACCCATTCAAAGTCAGTGCCCATTCCACGCAGAACATCATGATAGATTTCAACCTGAACCAGGATATGAACTTAAACGCGAAGATCTTCACCCCCAATGTGGGGTTTACGGTTCAGTCCGCCTGATTTTTATTTTTCATCTCTCTTTTTTGTCGTACCTCACAGCAGTACTGATTTGTAAATTCCATTTTCTCGATGCTGATGATCTCTCAGGGCATTGGTGACTCTGTTAATGAGGTTCAAAAAAATAACAGAGGAGGAACAGGTAGGGTCTCGCCTGCAGAAGATAATCTGCGAAACACAGCGAAAAATAGACTTAAACCTGTATAACTTCTTTCAGAGTAAGCTTGTGGATCTTATCAAAATTAATGACAACAGATTAGAAACAGAACTGATAAACAACAACATAAGCCAGACTTGGGTTCACGTTGGGATTCAACTTAAGGGCGCCTGTTGGGATAAGCCTCCAGGACGGAAAAGTGTCATTTAACCTATTTCTTCCGGCTAAATCTGAAAAGACAAAAATATATCACTTTTCTTTAACGGCGTGGAAGCAAAATTCCAGGATGGTCTCTGGCAGGTCCGAGGGAATGTGTCAGAACTGAGCACTGTGCATGAGAATGTTCTAAATCTTGCGGTATCTGGATTCCAAAGTGTTGTCCTGAACTACTCATTCATAGAGAAAGGCAGGTATTTTCTCCATTTCATTTTCAACTCCCAGGAACTCCACGTATATCTGAAGCTCTGGTATCATTCTCCAAGTTGATTTCCTGTTTCAGGATAGAATACCTGAGGAAGCTTGAACAGGTAGCAGATACATTCGTGGAAGTATCCGAAACGGATGAGACTACGATAGTGTGCATGGAAATAGAACCGAAGGATTATGGCGAAAATCCTAGTGAAGAGGACTTTTTTTCGTTATGGCAAATTGTAAAGAAAACGGCTCAAAAGTCGCAGGTTCTTATATTAATAGGGATAAAGCATCTAAATTGCCAGATATTCTGAAGCCAGGCGAGGCATTTGAAATGGAATCTAGGGTTTCATCGCTTAAATGCCAGATGTAAACGCCGGTTGATTTTTGTGCATTTTCGCCGGAATAAAATTGACCCCCCTCGCCGGTTTAATTTTGACCCCTGTCCATGCCAGGACAGTGGTCTCAATTGTACGGTCTGGAGGTGTGGAGAATGATACGCAACATGAGGGAGAAGGGAATGAGCATAAAGGCAATATCAAGGGAACTTGGCATATCAAGGAACAGCGTGAGAAAGCATCTCAGATCTGAGCCGAAGGGAAAGCAGAACAGGAAAAGAGGATCAAAGTTTGATCCATACAGGGATAGAATCAGGGCACTCATAGATGAACACAACCTTTCAGCTGTCCGGATACTTGAGGAAATCAGAAAGATGGGATACCATGGCGGATACACAATACTGAAGGAATACTGCCATGACCTCAGAAAGGATCGCAGGATACAGGCAGTATACCGCTATGAGACTAAACCGGGAAAACAGTCACAGGCTGACTTCGGCGAGTTAGGTTACATAGAGATTGACGGGAAAAGGAGGAAACTCTACGCCTTCTCCATGATACTGGGATATTCAAGAATGCGTTATGTGGAATTCACAACAGACATATCCACTGAAAACGTGATCAAAATGCATCTGAACGCATTCTCCTTCTTTGGCGGGTTCACAGACAGGAAGATAAAGGCCCTCTGAATCGAGATTCAATCAGAAGTTCATGGACTTCGCTGAATATTATGGCATCGTAATCCGCTTATGCTATCCATACAGACCGGAGACAAAGGGGAAGATCGAGAGCACAATAAAGTATCTCAGGTACAACTTCTGGACAGGCAGATCCTTTGATGCTCTCTCAGACATAAATGTCCAGTGCCAGGAATGGCTGAGGAAGGTCAATTCCCAAGTACATGGAACTACACATGAGGTACCTCTACAGAGGCTGAAGGATGAGGAACTCAATCCAATATCGAGTGTGCCTCCCTATATGACAAGGAAGGAGGAGATCAGGAAGGTCTCAAGGGACTGCTATGTTTCATACAGGGGGAACAGGTATTCCGTCCCCTGGAGATATGCCGGAAGGGAGTGCAGGATCATTGAGGAATCAGCACTGGTGAAAATAGAGATCGATTCCACTGTTGTTGCTGATCATCCTATTCTGGCAGGAACAGGGAGGATATCCAGAAAGAGGGAACATTTCCAAGGCCTTCTAAAAGCAATAAGGGAGGAGAATTCAGCTGTGTATTCCCAGGTCGTCGAGACAAGAGATCCGAAGAGATATGAGGAGGTGTCATGATGGATTCATACGAAAGAGTGCATGAATACCTTTCAAGGCTTGGCCTGACCACCATTGAGAACACCATTGATTCATACCTTGAAACATCCCATGACAGGCCGGTCATGGAAATACTGGATCATCTCCTCTCAGAAGAGTTGAAGCACAAGCTTTCAAGGAAGACTGAGAACATGTTGAACTGGTCAGGATTCCCCTTCAGGAAGACCATGGATGACTTCGATTTCTCATTCCAGCCTTCCATAGACCGGTCTGTGATTGATGATCTCATGACTATGCGGTATATACACAACACAGAGAATGTTGTATTCCTGGGACCACCAGGCGTGGGAAAAACGCACCTCTCAATAGCTTTGAGCATGAGGGCAATAATGTCCGATATCCCGGTATACTATGTGTCAGCCATGAAACTGGTGCAGACACTTAAGAGAGACTATGATCTGAAGAGACTGGAATACAGGATAAAGACATATTCCAGGTTCAGGCTCATGATAGTGGACGAGATCGGATACCTGCCACTGACA
>DAHWLW010000109.1:0-6368 GCA_027343465.1 Thermoplasmatales archaeon
CCACTTTGCACCTATGATCTTTCCTATATTATGGCTTAGCCCCATGGCTGGAAAAATATCTTATATTTCATGGTCGATCCCAGAATATGGGAACCTTCATAATTTCTGGAGTGGGGCCAGGTATGGGATGCAGCATAGCAAGAGAGTTTAAGTCCCATAATATTTCACTTGGCATTATTTCAAGATCCGATTTCGGAGCGAGGCTTGCGGGAGAGATTGGAAGCATGCACAGAAAAGCGGATCTTAGAGATTTCGTGACGACTGAAAGTGTAATCGATTATCTTGCTAAAAAGCTCGGGGGGATAGATGGTGTTGTTCACTGTGCCGGAGGTTTCTTCAGCAATAAGAGCATTGTAGAAACGGAGCCAGAACAGTTCAATGAAGCTTTGCATAATAATGCTGACACTTTCTTCAACGTGACAAAATCTTCCTTGAAACACTTAATGAAAGAAGGAGGTTCTATTACCGTTATATCCGCAGCCAGAAATGTATATTACAACAGTAATCCCGGTTACTCGGCAGGGAAAGGTGCTATTGTTTATATGGTCAGAACTTTTGCAAAAGACCTTGCACGCTTTAACATAAGAGTGAACTCTGTTGCCCCAGGGTTTATACAGAAAAATGACTGCAAACCACCCATGAATAAAGCGAGACTTCTTGGACTGGAACGGTATCCTTCAGCAGCCATTGGTAAGATTGTTTATTCCATAGCAACAAACAGCATAATAACAGGGCAGAACATTGAAGCGGACGGAGGAGTGAGTGTTCAGATTCCATCGAGTTGAACCAGATTCTTTGAATCCACCTGCGTAAATTGAAACTTCCCATCAGAAAGTGGAATCAATCTCAATTGAATCACCCTGGGATGACTGGACAATGTAATATCTTTAATTTTAATTTAGAAGGAGGTTCACAGTTGGTTCAGTCACTGCACTGACCCTTTACCCCGACAGTCGAATATGGAGGATATGAGCATATGGTTAATGCAGTTATAACTTCCTTTAAGAATGAAACTGGGAAGATCGCATTTTCCACTGTGATACATAGATCTCATTGTCTCCATGGGCCTGAGTGAATCAACATATATGAGAAGTGAAGAATATGATATAGGGGCCTCATCACAGCTTTCACATGGATCTTCCCACTTCAAAGATTAATGGCGGAATCTCCATGGAATTGAATTCACCTCGTTACTAACATACTCTGTCAATAATGTTAAGCCATCCGTTTGGCGTAGACGGGCACACACGAAACAGAATGTTATTGGGCCTCATTTACTTCCGTCTGCCACCAGATAAAACATACCAATGATGACAGTATAATGATTTCGTCAGCCTTCATTCACTATCCTGCGAATGGGAAATTCTTCCTAAAAAGATTAAAAGAACCAAAACCCGCAGATAGGAAAACACGGGAATTTCCACAGATGGAGGCAGAATCACTGCCGCATAAATACCAGTTGGCTATACGGAAAAAATGATGGTTTAAGAAGGAGTTTGTCTGCAAAAACCAATTGACTATGACAAGTTTTTATTCCATCAGCGTTATCACATGACCATGGTTTCAATAGTTGCAGCTTCTTTCACTAAATTTGGGAAAAGAGATGACGATCTTATATCTATTGCATCTCAGTCCGCCGATCCAATACTGGAAAAATACAGAAATGACATTGATTTTTTTATAGTTTCCAATTCATATTCCGGTGAATATAACGGTATATCAGGATTGAATAATCTCCTTACGACAAGGTTCTCAATTGATGGGGTTCCGTCTGTAAGAGTGGACAATACCAGCGGTAGTGGGGGATCTGCTATCCTCGTAGCCAGATCCCTCATTGATTCTGGTGTGGCTAAAAACGTCCTTGTGACTGGTGCCGAAAAGATGACTGGCGGCCAAGGCAAAGTCTCAACATCAATAATCGCATCCCTTTTGCACAGGGAAGAGAAATCTGCTGGAATTTCACTGCCATCGCTGGGTGGTATGCTCACGAAAGCGTACATGAATCAGTTCAAAGCCACCAGGGAGAGTATAGCGATGGTTGCTGTGAAGAATCATGAAAACGGTTCCAGGAATCCTTACGCACAGTTCCAGAAACCGGTGACACTTGAGGAGGTGATGAACTCGAAGGTTATTGCTGATCCTCTGCGAATCTATGAGTTCTGCCCTGTAAGCGATGGATCTGTTTCACTTCTCCTAACATCAGATGCAAATGCTGATTCATTCACCCCAAAGAGCCTAAAGATACTTGGATGCGCCACTGCTTCCTCGACCTCAAGTCTATCTGGCAGGGAATCCTTGACCACAATAGATGCTGTGAAAATTTCATCTATGAAGGTTTTCAGACAGACTTCAATGTTGCCTTCCCAGATGGATTTTGCCGAACTTCATGATATGTCAACAATACTGGAAATAGTGGAATCAGAAGATGCGGGATTTTTCAAGAAAGGAGAAGGCTGGAAAGCGCTGATCGAACACAAGACAGATCTTGGCGGAGAAATCCCAATAAATACCAGTGGCGGATTAAATTCCAAGGGCCATCCCATTGGTGCAAGTGGTGTTGCACAGGCGGGAGAGGCTTTTTCTCAACTGACCGGACAGGCCGGAAGGAGGCAGGTAAAGAATGCTCAATACGGATTCAGTTTGAGCATGGCTGGATTCGGAAACAGCAGTACAGCTTTTGTCTATGGGGTGAACTAGGTGCAGTACTATAGATGCAGAAAATGCGAAAAAGAATTTCTGGTATATCGAGACTTCTGCCCTTCGTGTTTTTCATCCGATATGGATCGTATTGATTTCAAAGGTGGTAATGTAATATATTCCGTAAAACTCATCGCCACTCCTGAGAATTTTCCAGATCAGTATTATCTTGTCATGGGAAAATTTTCAAATTTTTACTTCTTTTGCAGATCCGATAATTTTCTGGAACCTGGAACAGAGATTGCCGTTGATGACACCGGGAATGGACCGGTATGCTCACCGGTTACTTAGGTTGTTCATCAACTGCAGTTTGTCCATTTATTACGGATTGTTTAATAAGAGATGCGATTTCTTCGCTGTTGTAACCAAGGGATTCCAGTATCTTCACACTATTTCCTCCAAGTTGTGGTGGTGGTATGCGCAAGCTTCCTGGAGTTGTGGATAACTTGAATGGAGTGCCGAGCATCTTGATCCTCCCGTAGGGTGAATCCATTTCCGTAACCATTTCTCTGGCTTTTATCTGCTGATTGTCAATAGCGTCTCCAACTGAATTGATTGGAGCTGACGGTATCCCTTCGTCCATAAATTTTTTCAACAGATCCTTGACCGTGTAATTCCTGAAGGTCTTGCTTAATTCAGAAACGAGTCTTTCCCTGTTGATGACACGCTGTACGTTTGAATTGAATTCAGGGTTATTTTCAAGGTCGGTTCTCCCTATTGCATTCACAAATTTAGACCACAGTTTATCAGTTCCCACAGTCAGTGCAAAATATCCATCCGACGCCTCGAATACCTGGTATGGTGCGATGCTGGAATGGACTGACCCAAGTCTCTGAGGATTCTTTCCAGTGGCAAAATAGTTGAAAGCCTGATGTGTAAGTACGAGAAAATTGGAATCCAGCATTGACATGTCAATATACTGGCCTCTGCCAGTTTTCGTTCTTTCGTAAAGAGCTGAAAGGATTGCTATATCACTGAACAATCCGGATGTTATATCTGCAATCGGCACTCCGAATTTAACTGGAGCCCTATCCGGGTCCCCGTTGAGACTCATGAGACCGCTGTTGGCCAGAACTGTCAGATCATAACCTGGCCAGTCTTTCCCAGGGCCTGTTTGACCATAACCTGAAAGACTGCAGTAGATGATGTCGTTCCTTATTTTTGACACTTCATCATAGGAGAAACCCATTCTCTCCATGGTCCCGGGTCTGAAGTTCTCTATGATGATATCCGAGCTTTGCAACAGCTTTTTTAAAATCTCTTTTCCTCTGGAACTCTTTAGATCCATTGAAATGCTTTTCTTGTTTCTATTAGCACTGAGAAAATATGCTGACATGCCATTAATATATGGCGGGGCCCATTTCCTGGTCTGATCTCCAGTAAGCGGTTCGATCTTGATTACTTCTGCTCCAAGGTCCCCGAGAAGCATGGTGGCCATTGGGCCGGCCATTGCTTGGGTAAGATCGAGAACCCTGATGCCATCCAGTGATGCTTTATCCATGAAAAGTGCTATGTGACAATGAATTAAATCTTTATGGTCCAACCACCAGCATCTTCCGTAAATAAGCAGTCCTGTTAAACCATTGATATGGTAGAGAACTTATCCAAACAGTCGGAATAACTGTATTAACTATTCAAAAAAAATTTGGAAAATATTGGCTCTGAGAAATGCTTTAGTATTCAAACTTCACTTTAGACCTCACGTTTCAAATATTATGGGTGGAATGTTTATAAGATTGGGTTTACCTCTGCTGGACCGTGCTGTGTGATCTGTTCCGCGTCACCTGACCCAGTGGATGAGATGTTCACGCTTCATGACATGTTAACTGCACACGTCTATCTATCGGAGGAAAGAAATAAATTTTGAGACAGAGGATAAAACTTCTGCCTGGTTGTTCCATTCATCGGAAAGTGAAAATGTGGCCGGGTATGTTTTACTGTATCACTTCTTCCCTGCCCCTGAACTGGAAAGAAGTTTCTCAGGCAAATGCTGCCCCCTCGTCTCCCTTATAAGAAATACAAGAGGCATTACAACTACAAAGCCAATGGCAGTAAACGCAACCGCATGTCCAAATCCCACAAAAAGTGCTAGGTAGCCTATTATAAAAATTAATGCAGCCGCAAAGTATCTGGCAAACGTCGTAATTGCTGCAAACCCGGAGTTCCTGAATTCAGTAGGATAAAGTTCAGGACTCCATAGTGTGAATACGGCGAAGTCAGCACCACCTAAGCCCAGAATTGGTATGACAAGAAACAGGTAGAGAAGAGAATTCATGTAGAATATTATGTCATATATCAGAACAACACTGACGGTCATAAGAATTAAAAATATAACGAGTGTGACTCTTCTTCCCAGTTTTTCCGCCAGAAATGGCATGAGTAAGCAACCTATTATGGTAAAAGTAGAGACTTCAGCCCCACCCGCTGCAACGTAATATACGACAGGGTATTTAAGAAGGGCGATATTTTTAGTTATATCTTCAATAATAGTCGGTACATATACTGTTCCGCTATAGAGACCAAGAATTACTGCCGACATTACCAGAGAGGCTATTATGGTTGATCTGGCATATCCTTTCCTGAAAATTGAAAAGAAAGACTCCTTGGCTGTAATTGTGTCATTTGAGATCTTCTTTGCTCTTTCCCATTTTTCGGGTTCCTTTGTCCTATACCGTATATAAACGATAAAAAAGACTGGAAGTCCACCGAGTATAAGCATACCTCTGAAACCTATGAGTGGTTCAAGAACAAGCTCTGCAAGGGCCGCAAAAAGGAAACCAAAATAAAAACCTGTATGAAATAGACCGGCTCCCATAACCCTTCTGTCCTCTGGAAATACTTCAGCAACTGTTGTTCCCCCGGTAAACCACTCTGCTCCAATACCCAGACCAGTTAGAAACCTGAAAAACATGAATTCATATGCGTTGGTTGAAAGACCGCTAAGTACGGAACCTGCTGCGAACAGTATAATACTAAGGGAGAGAATCTTTATTCTTCCATATTTATCTCCAAGGGGACCGAAAACAAAGGACGTACCCCAGCCAATGAGGAACACTGCGAAGAATGCAGGCAGGTAAAATGATGTGAGACTCAGGCTAATACCGGAAGCAGGAAGAAGATAATGCACGGCAGCTAGACCTACGAATGCATATACGAATGTTGTAAATCCATCCAGGACCCAGCCTCCCCATGCTGCATAAAACGAAGACCACTTTACGTCTTTCCATGGAGTCTTTAAGGTTTTTGCTTTATTGACGGCTTCTGTCATGTTGTTAACAACCCTCAAATATATAATAATTTTTGCATCATTTAAATCTTTTACCCGTAATACACCATCTCAACACCTGTTGATTGGGATTTCACGACAGCCCTCCTTCTCATGAAAACCTCTTTAGTCCATGTGAATGCCCTCTGATATCCTGATCCGATTCTGTATGACAGTCTATTTGGATCTGTAGGCATCTCCCGCAGAGAGAAGAGCGTAGTTGATCCCTTTCACTACTCTGATTGGGTTCATTGTTTATTAGGAAACATACTGTTTTTATCTATTACATTGTTTGAAACTATCAGAGGACATACTGAAAATTTATTCCCTGAGAAAAGATATCCCTCCATGCTGTCAAAAATAGAGGGAAATAATATACTGGTGAAGATGGAAAAAGGTGAGGAGA
>DAHWLW010000015.1:0-2892 GCA_027343465.1 Thermoplasmatales archaeon
ATCAGCATTGGATGTGTTGGATTCTGTTACAAAGGGTGTGTTTCTGTAAATAAGGAAATAACATTTCTCTATGGATGTTATGATCTTGGCTAGCAACGGATTTACCTGGCCAGGAAGGGAACGTGCATGAAGATGACGGAAGAAAACTACATTGCGATCACTCATAATTGCTGAGAGAGCCCATGGTACAGCATGACCCAGATCGTTGACGACTATGTCAAATTTAGTCTTCAAAAAAAATATTGGAAGAGCAAGATGAGGACCGAGGCTTTTTCCATATCTGTATATGGTAATTCCGTCCAAATTATCTTTTGCTTTGCATCCTTTCCATCCTCCAGTAAGAAGTGTTATTTTATGCCCTTTTTTTGCAAGTCGCATAGATACTTCGTAAATGGTGCGTTCGGCCCCTCCTGCTTTCGGATTCAGGGGATCACGGTGTGCTAGCAAGAGAATTTTCAACATCTTGTGATAGCAACGGATAATAAAACGTTATTCAGACACCGATAGCATTCCTTATAACCTTGTAAACAGACCGACCATAAGATTGTTCGATGCTGATATGTCTATGCCATTGGTTATTTTTCTAAAACCAGGGTATTCTCCAGACTTCTTAAATGCCCTAAATATCTGGTATGATTCAAAAGGATGAGATAAGGTCTTCCATAGTGCCGACATTAAGTATTCAGATCGAGTAATTCTTCTGAATTCGAACCCCAGATTCTGCATAAGAGGAACAAGATCTGAAGAATAACCATCGTGGATCTCGATGGCGAGAAATCTCAATCTTTTGATTATATTTATACTGGAAGGAATGACTAAACGTTCCCCCCCCTCAATGTCCATTTTCATAAACTTTAATCTATGAGAATCAATGTTGATATCATTCAATATGTTGAACAGCGAATTGGCTTTGCATTCAAATTTCCTACTCTTAAATTCCAAGGGAAGTGTTTCACTTCTGTCGGAGACAGCCATGTTCAATGGAGTAACGTTCTCACAGTTGTTCTCCCTCAAATTGATCAACAGAGTGTTATAATCTTCCAGAGATGGTTCCACTGCAATCACTTTGCCATCTTTTCCCACTCGTTTGGAAGCAAGAACAGAGAATTCCCCGATTCCGGCCCCAAGATCAATCACAGTATCGCCATTGTGTATATTCCCGATTTTATAAACATCAAGGACAAAATTCTCTATTATCGCTGCAATGTCATGTGGATCATTGTATTTGAGTGAAATACCAGAGAAGGTAAATGATCTTGTCTCAACATTAGATATCGATCTGGACATGTTACTTGAAAGATGATAGGTTAAGAATTTATATAGTTTTATGAAATAGCCAAATTAATTGAAGTCCCCTAAATATTCAATGATATCTTTCATAGAAATAGTCTCTCTTATTATCTTTCTTTTTCTATCGGTGAGAGTTTTTCTGATGGGAACTGGTTTTTATGAATACGCTGACCAGTACTGGTCAGTCCTATCCGGAATAAACAGCTTTGCAACATTCAATCCTGACGGTGGTTTCATTTTCACTAGAATTATAGTCTCATGGCCTGTCTATTTTTTTGAGAGATTTCCCAGCTTGATAGGTGAGAAATTCACTCTGGTATATCTAATAGCAGTATATTTTGCTATCACTTACATAGCAATAACGATCATTAGGAGACTTCTGGAAAGAAGATATAATGTCAAGCTTTCATGGTGGAAAAGACTTGCCTTCTTCTATGTGTCATTCATATTCATATTTGCAAATATAGAAAGCCAGAATCTGTTTGTAGATGGGGGGATGGTGACTGATAATATAATAATGGTAATGATGATTCTTTCGATATTCCTCATAATCTTTGACTCTAGATTTTGGTTTCTTGAAGTTGGGGCCTTTCTTTCCATTACATTTCTTCTAGATCCTGACTACATTCCAATGTTTCTACTGGCGATTTTAGTTGTTTCTGTATTCTCAAAATTTAACAGAGTTGAACTTAAAAGATCTATTTCATATTCACTATTTTCAATTTTACTGATGTTACCTTCTTTCTTCTTTATCCTTTTCAATATTGATATATCTACAGGAAGCTTCCTGCTTCATTCAACGGGCTTCAGGACTTTTTCAATAGGCAATGAATTGTTCTATTCCAGAAATCTCAATCTTAGTTCTGTACTTTCTCTTAATGGGCACAGCTGGAGCACCATGGTCTTTACTGCACCCACAATACTTTTGCATCTATCAGCATTGGGAAGTATGACCGGTATTGGTGGTCCTATAGATATTCTTGTCGTTCCGGGTCTTGTTTACCATCTTTGGTATCTTTCCCTTTTCGTACCATTTATAATTTCTATTCTCAGTTTATTCTATTTGAAAGGCCAGAAAGAACTTCTTGCTCCCTTAGTTCTCCTTTTCGTCTCGGTACTTCTCGCCCTAAATGCTTATATTCCCTATATCCCCCAGCTTCTCAAACTTCTTACTATTATCCCATATCTTGGGAATTTCACTTCTACGGCTCTGTCACTTCCTGGACATTTTCTCCTGCTAGAAGCAGCTTCATATGGAGTCCTTATAATTTTCTTTATATTCAATCTTCTAACAGGTTCCATTCCAAAAGTGAAAATTTCTAAGTCTAAAAATAAGGTTGGGGAATCAGAATCACATATAATTATATTCATAACTTTTAAAAAAACAAGCATTATTTCCACTAAAAGGATATCTTCATTACAGGTTATATTTTCAGTAATCCTCATTGCCGTTCTCCTTTTCTCAGGCTGGCAGGCACTAGAGGGAGACTTCTTTCCTGCCAGAGACAATGCATTTGGGCCGACATTGCCAAACGGACTCGTAGATTCGGCACCATTCAGCCCGCGTAACTTGACGACAAGTCAATTGGAGGTTTATAACTA
>DAHWLW010000117.1:0-5670 GCA_027343465.1 Thermoplasmatales archaeon
ACATGAATGGACGCTGTCGTTGTGAAAATGGATGATTCCTGTAGCATTGGATGCTACAACCCATGATATTCTGCCGGCATCCTGTCATGAAAAGTGGCATAAGATTGGTGGAACTGGAAAATTAAGTGTCAGTTATCAACAGATGCGGAGAGTGTGTTGGAGTAAAAAAAATTAATATACAACAAGTTGTTAGTTTCCTATGGAAAATTCACCATCTTTTTTGGATATGCTAGATAAGGAACCAATGAATAGCCACAGACGTAGGGCTGCGTCGGTTGTATCGCTGGGGGAATTTATCGATGGATATACTCTTCTAATAGCAGGCGTTGCCGCTATAGTTCTTATTCCGTATTTCCATATAAACGAAGGTCTGATAGGTTTTCTAACTTCAGCAAGTTTTCTAGGTTCAGCTTTTGGTCTGTGGATATTTGGTTATGTTGCAGATAGAATAGGGAGAATGACCGTTTTCAGAATTAACATGCTTTTGTTCATCGTATTATCTATTATATCTGCTTTCATTGTTAACGTTGACGAATTATTCATTATAAGAGTCTTAGTTGGCGTCACAGTAGGTATGGACATACCCGCAAGTACTGGCTATTTGTCTGAAATTGTACCGAGTGCAAAGAGAGGGGGTTGGGTAGGTAGTGTCCTAAATTACGTATGGACAATCGGAGGTATGTCTACCGCCCTTTTAGCTTTAGCACTTATTCCATTTTTTGGAGATAGTTCTTGGCGTATTATGTTTGGCATAGCTGCTGTTCCGGCTCTGATAGTCTACATCGCTCGATTGAGAATTGGTGAGTCACCGAGATGGTTGATGGAGAATGGAAGAGAAAGTGAGGCTAAGTCAGTATTGAAATCATGGGGAATTACAACGAGCAGTAATTTTCAGGAAACAGAGGTAATTCCTAAGAAGATAAAGCGCGGTTATGCAGATTTATTTAAAGGCATTTATAGAAAAAGAACAGGGATTGTTACAGCAGTTTTCGTAGCGAATTGCCTATCTGGATCAATTGCAACAGTTTCTACTCCTTTTATTCTAAGATACGTGGGGTTGTTCACCTACACTCAAACTTTTGAATTCAGTGCACTTGTTTGGTTAGCAGATTTTATTGGAGCTTTCTCAAGTTTTTATTTGATTGATAAAATAGGAAGACGAAGCTTGACCTACATATCTATGATACCAGCCGCAACTCTAGCAGTAATTATGGCATTATTCTTCAGCAATCATATCATACTCGTTGGAGCGTTCTTTGCATTCGGATTTTTCAATTGGTTGGGAGCTCCATCTTTACAGTGGGTATGGTCAAGTGAGCTTTTTCCTACTTCTCTAAGAGGAAAATCCCAAGGATTCTGTAACGGTTGGTGCAGAATTGCCATCGTTGTAGATGCAATTATTGTTCCCTTGGGGACAGCGTTTATAGGCTTCAAAGATGTTCTGTTGTTATTGAGCCTGCCCTTGTTTTTCTATGCAATAATGGTTTCAATCTTCAAGGAATTTGAAACCGCGGGCAAAAGCCTTGAAGTAATATCGCCTGAGCCAGCCAAATAGGCTCTTAAATTTTTTTTATACTATATTTTTAACCTTAATTCCGAAGAATTGTTAGGATTATAGATCCTACTATTGTTGTAACCTAATAATTATGGGTCATCGGACTTTTGTGTGGGTTCATGGATAAACTCCAGATTACCACACCTGAAATATATTGCAGTCTTCAGGTTTTCCCTGTTTCTGTAACCGAAAGCCATCTTCTCTATGAGTGCAATCTTTGAATTGATTCCCTCAGCCCTTGCATTTGTTATATGGTGTGTGAAATAGTTCATTATGTTTCCAATATGAACCTTCATCATTCTTGCAGCATCCTTCATTGCATATACTGATGAATGCATGACCCATGAATACCAGCTTTCCCAGTATCTCTTCCCTTCCTCCATGGTTGGTGAATTCCACAGATTCCTCATATTCTCCTTCATGGAATACGCCTTTCCTGTTAGCAGATCAGATCGCTTCAGTTCGTTGAATCTTTCCCTGTATTTTTCTGGAAGATTATCTGATGAGTACAGCCACATGTACCTTGTTCCGTTGAGATCAATTATGCCATTATCCTTCAGTTTCCTGTTCTCATCCTTCCATGGCAGTTCAAGCTGAAGCATTGCTGAATAAAGCTGGCATTCGTCCATGAGATAATATATCTAAATGTTAAATGAAACTACCCACACGAAAGTGTGGAGAGCCGTAATAATTAAATAACAGATCTTTCTGGCTCTTTATGGATAAAGAATTGAAAAATAAAGTTGCTTTAATCACTGGAGCATCCAGCGGAATCGGGGCAGCAACCGCTCAAGTTATGTCACGAGAAGGTGCTAAGATTGCAATGACATATTTTAAAAATGAGAAGGGAGCGAAGGAAGTAGAAGAATACATTAAAAGTAAAGGTGGAGATGTTATTAAAATTAAGGCTGACGTGACGAATGTCCAAGAAGTTACAAAAATGTCCAACCTGATAACAAGTACATTCGGAAAAATTGACATTCTAGTTAACAACGCAGGGGGTTTTAATGAAAGATTAAGCCTAATTGAATCAGAAAGCAATTATTGGCAAAGAATTATTGACACAAATTTATCCTCTGTAATACTTGTAACTAGAATGGTTCTTCCTATCATAAACGAGAACGGCTGCATAATAAATGTGTCATCTATTGCAGCTATCAACGGTGGAGGAAAAGGAGCATATGCTTATGCTACTTCCAAGGGAGGGGTTAATATTTTCTCTAAAGCTCTTGCAAAAGAGTTGTCTGACAGACCAATAAGAGTTGTTAGCGTTTTACCAGGTTTGATAGATACGCCATTCCACGTTAAGTCCAAAAATTTTGACATCAATAAATCTGCGAAAAACAGAATTTTGTTGAAGAGGCCTGGAAAGCCTGAAGAAGTGGCAGAAGTGATATCATTCTTGGCAAGTGAAAGGGCTAGTTTCATAGACGGGACCTCTGTGGTTGTAGATGGAGGAGATATCTTGGTTTAGTTTGGCCATATATGTGAAGATAATAGGGTGTCTCATGTTTTATTGAATGTTCGGCAAACATCGGACATTATGTACCAGATAATATTGATGGAATATGCACAGCACGCATATCCCATTGGTCATGAATAATAGATAATATTGTTTCGCCGGATGACAGAAAGAGGAAATACACTGACAGGCAGATTGTAAAGATCCCTAGTGTTATTGCAGATATTTCGGAAATCATCCAGATCATCTGCAATATTCCTCAGAAATCATCCAGAGTATATGGATATGATTGGTGAAATGTTTCTCGCATCTCTGGACAAATTGAAAAATTAATTAAGATACACATGGTTCATTTGCCTTATAAATGACAGCAAGAAAAGTGTACAGACCGGAAGAGAAGATGAAGATCGTCATGGAGGGTCTCAGCGGGACAATATCCGTTTCCGATCTATGCAGAAAGTATGAAATAAAGCCTGCAAGGTTCTACTACTGGAAGGATCAGGTCATGAACAGTGCCCAGGATATATTCCAGAATCGTGGAAGAAAGATTGATGAGGATCGAATCAGAGCGGAAAAGGATGATGAGATTGCAAGGCTCAAGGCGACCATTGCTGAGGTCGTCCAGGAAAACCTTGAGATCAAAAAAAGATTGGAGAACGCTTGCAGAGGAGGGGACAGACATGAGATCAGTATTCTATGACATACACAGAACAGTCATGAATGCTCAGGAACATGGAGGATACTCCTTAAAATCTACGCTGAAGATGCTTGGAATATCCAGATCCTGGTACTATGAACAGCTTGGCATTTCACCACTTCTTGACGGAAGATTCAATGCCATGGCAATAAGAAATGATGATGAGTGGATTGTGGTGGGATTCAAGCGTAGAAATCCAAGGATGTCATTCAGGGAAATAGATTACACCCTGATTGATGAGGATATGGCATATCTTTCACCTTCAGCTGTGTACAGGATACTGAAAAAACACAATTTAATAACGCCATGGAACCGCAAAACATGGGAATCCACCCGTCCTGAACATGCAAAAACACCGGATGAAAGATGGCAGACTGACATCATGTACGTAAGGATAGATGGCAGGTTCTTCTACCTCATCATCTTCATAGATGAATATTCCAGATACATAGTGCATCACGCCCTTCTCACAACGATGGACGCTGATTCAGTATCACTGGAAGCACAGACAGCAACAGACAAACTGAGGAGAGATTCCCTTGGATTACCGGTAATACAGAGCGACAACGGATCATCATTCATTGCCATTGAATTCAAATCAGTATTGAGACAGAACAACCTGACGCAGAAACTCATAAGGCCCCATACACCTGAACAGAATGGAATTGTAGAGAGGGCAAACAAGACAATGCGTGAATCAATGCTGCCCCTGGTACTGACAGATTATGAACAGGCAAAATCAGAGATCTTAAGGATCATAGAACAGTACAACAATGAGAGAAGGCATTCCTCACTGAACTTTCTCACACCAAGACAGTATTAGAGGGGAAATCCTGCTGAAATCCTGAGGATAAGGGAATCGAAGATAGAGAGGGCAAGAATATTAAGGAGGGAAAGAAATATGAAAGAACGGAATGGAGGTGAAACGGCGGGAACTGTCTCTTAATTGTTTTCACCATTTGTCCGGAACTGTGAGAAACAGTACACCTGTCCTATTTGTGGATCATCATGTGGTGTTCATGACACAGAGGAGAGGACATGGAGGCACCTTAACATATTCCATTATCCCACATACGTACACGCAAAGGAGCCCAGGATAAATGCCCTGATCATGGAAAGAAGACCGTTGATCTCCCATGGGCCAGAAAGGAATCAGGCTTCACACTTCATTTCGAAACCCTCATGGTGGAGATGGGCAGGGAGATGCCCGTATCATCTGTGGCAAGGATCGTTGGAATCCATGAGGATTCCGTGTGGAGAATCCTGAAGCATTATGTGGATGAGGCGAGAAAAGATCAGGATCTTTCTGATCCGAAGGTTCTTGGTATAGATGAATTCTCAGTGGAGAAGCATCATGTCTATGTAACGTTATTTTACGACATAAGAAACAGCAGGGTCATAAACATCGAGGACGGACAGGATTCGGATGTGTTCATGAAGTTCACGCAGAAGAATCCCTTCCTGGACGCTAAAAATATTGATCACATAACCATGGACATGTGCCCATCATACATATCCGGATCAAGGGAACATTTCCCTGAATCAAAAATCGTTTTTGATCACTTCCATGTGATCAAGATGATGAATGATGTTCTGGACAGGCTCAGGAGGAAAGAGTCCAAGGATAATGAGGTCCTCAAGCACACAAGATATGACTGGCTTAAGAATTTCCCTGATCTTGCGGAAAAAGAGAGGGACCGCCTCCTGTCCGTGAAGTCACTTGACCTGCGGACGTCACATGCATATCATTTCAAGGTTGCGCTGCAGAGACTGTGGAATATCAATACCGATAGAGTAAAGCTCTGGCATTACCCAGAGCCTCCTCGTCGAACCGGACTAGCGGAGTTGCCGCATCCGGCTCACCGACTGCTTTCATGACATAGTATTATGGCGTTTTCCCAGAAAGGTATGCGGTTTTGTATCCATAATTGAGAGTCTGTCCGGAATGTCCCTGTT
>DAHWLW010000124.1:0-4961 GCA_027343465.1 Thermoplasmatales archaeon
CTTCGTGAGGTAGAGATCGCAGAATGTTCTGAGCTGTTCCAGGTCTATTGTCATTTATAGGGCCGTCCAGATGCCTCAAAAGGCAATTAGGATTTTAATTTTGCTTAATGAAAACTCAATTTTCAGGCTTACCCAACAGCATGATTGCCCATCACCGAAAAATTGGAATAGCAAACTGCCGTTAATCAACAATGGAATCTGTATCCAGTGATGTTGCAACCACAGTTCTTTCAGGGAAGAAATGCATTGTCACAGGTGGAACATCAGGCATAGGGAAGGAAACAGCATTAGGCCTGGCCCGGCTGCAAGGAGATGTTACGATAGTTGGTCGTTCCTGAGAAAAGTGTGAAACGGTACGGAATGAAATAATTTCAGCAACATCTAACCGGGATGTAAGCTATGAGATAGCTGATCTGTCATCAATGGATGCCCTCAGGATACTGGCTGAAAAAATTGCATCCGGCACAAGCCGCATTGACGTGCTAATAAACAATGCAGGTGGCGTATTTAACAGATATATCGTGACCAAAGACGGTTTTGAAAGCACCATAGCTCTCAATTATCTTTCTCCTGTATTGTTAACTCGCCTTCTCTTTCCAATTCTGAAGTTATCAGGCGGCGCAAGAATTATCAACATTGGATCTTCCGTTAACAAGAATGGAAGAACAGAATTTGATTTCCAGTTCAAGCAGAAATATGGGGCAATGAAGGCATACTCAACCTCAAAGCTGATGATTACCATTTTCACATATGCCCTTGCACGGCGGCTCAGAAGAACAAACATGTCTTCAATTTTGGTGCAACCGGGCTTCGTTTCCACAAATCTGGGCAGAAATAGCGGGAGTAGAATCCTCTCTGCATCCTTCGGCATAATGAAGCCTTTCCAGATAAGTGCGTATGAGGCTTCAAAAACACCTATCAACCTGGCAACTTATGGAACAAATGAAGAATTGAACGGAAAATGTTTTTCGAGACTGAAGCCCATAAAGACCTCTCCAGTTTCTTATAATGAAGAACTTCAGGAGAAACTCTGGCAGTTAACTGCGGACACTTTGGGATTATCACCGGAGCTTCCCTGAATACCATATACCTAACTGAAAGTTTAAGGACTGAGTGATGAGGCCATGTTCGGGTGGCTTCAGGTAATATCGCATGACCTTGGCAATGGAGAGGCAGACTTCTCAGGGGAATGGACTTAGCACAGGTTCAGTATCAACTTGGGCACATTTCACCCCTGAGTACGAAGGCTTATGATCACTCGGATCGGGTTGCTCTGGGAAGGCAGAATTCAAAGGTTCTCGAACAATATTACACCAGAGGGAATGTGGGGGTCAACAGGTTCGAGGGCATGTGCGGGAACGGAAATGCAAGCGCGGGGAGAGCGCGGCGAACCTATAGTTCGCATCGGGAAATGTTTATATCATTCCGCGAGTTGAACCATGCATGCAACGCGCTAAACGACTACAAACTGGAATCTATAAAAGAACGGTTGAAGGCGAGTTGGACCGCGTAAGAATCAAGTTTGGAGAAGGCCCGGTTTTTGAAGTCTTTAAAAAATTTACAATAGATATGAAGGTGAAGGACGGCCTTTCTGATCATAGAATAATGTTCTACCTCGCCAAGCTTCGCCCAATGGCTTCTTTTTTAGACAGGAATTTTCTGGATCCGAGTGAGGACGATCTAAAGCTCATGATCGATGCTTTTACCAGGAAAGGCATAAGCCCTCGGAGCGTGGAAGATTACAAGCAAACAGTCAAGAAATTCTATTCCTGGCTCCTATCCCCTCAGAAATACAAAAGGGCCTGCGGATGGGTCAAGATCCGGAATAACGTTGACAGGCTCAAGAAGTCTGAGGAAATGATAACAGAGGAGGAAATTGGCCTGCTTGTGGAAGCGTGTAGAAATCTCAGAGATAAGGCCCTTGTCACCCTGGCTTATGATTCTGGTTGCCGAATCGGTGAGCTCCTAACCCTACGCATAAGAGATCTAGAGATGGATGATCGGGGCATGATGGTCCATGTATCCGGCAAGACAGGAGAGAGAACCGTATATGTGATCGGTGACTCTATCGCTTATCTCAGGGAATGGAGAAAGGTACATCCACACGGTTCTAACGGGGATGCTGCTCTATTCGTCGACCTCGTAACAGGAGAACCCATGAATTATGATGCTGCAAGGATCGGCATATCAAAGGCCGTAAAGAGAGCGGGCATAAAGAAAAGAGTACATCTGCATCTATTCAGGCATTCCTACGCTACCCGCTATTCTGAGGTACTTTCAGAGTCAGTTTTGAAGGCTCAGATGGGATGGACCGGCTCGTCCCGAATGGCACAAAAGTATGTCCATTTGTCCGCACAGCAGCAAAAGAACGCAGTCCTTACGGCTAACGGATTCGAGCCAGAAGTTAAGACAATCAAGCATGCATCACTCATAACTTGCAAGAGATGTGGTGAGAAGAATCCGAGCACGGCTGAGTACTGTATGAAGTGCTGGTTCCCTCTTACGACCAAAGCTTCATTAGAGTTAAAGGAAAGGCAGGACAAGATCGAGAGGAGCCTTGTAGAGAAGAAGGCCATAACCGAGGATGTCCAGAGAATACTGGAAAGAATACCTGAAGAAGAAAAGACGGGTATTCTCGCGGCGATAGTTGAAGACCTTCTGAAGAAGAAAAAGGGTGAGGAGGGTCATTAATCATGTTCCTTTATTCAAAAAAGGAAAGGGGGTGAGAAGGTGCAGGGAATAAGTGAATCCGAAATAACCATGAGGATCACGGCAGATGGCGAGACCAGGGATCTCAAGCTGACAAAAAAACAGAGTGGAGCCCTTAAGGCCATTGCCTATATCGAGGGAAAGGACGTATTCGAGAAGATCATCCACGCAATAGTGGCAGACCTGGAATCAGAACCCATGGTAGAACTGGACTTTAATGAGTGAAGCCAATATGCCCCGGGCCTATTCGGTTAGGAATCAACCCAGAGGCATGTAGGCATTCCTGAAAATAATTTAACTATTTTTATCACAGAAATCACTACATAATGATGTATGGTTTCAGATCTAGGATCGAAAAATGCAGATCAGTCAATTTTTACGCCCTCTTTCCCGTGGATCCTCAGGGACCCTGGGCGAAAAAAGGCAAAATTCTGACTGCTCCTTTTAATTAATTAAGGGGCAGGGGGGAGGGGGGCTATTCGACCTCTCATGGGAAAGTGTCCCGGTATTGCATGGACACCTGGCTTATTCTGTTATTTCCTTCAGACTGTATTTGTATACCCGGGCCATTTTCCTTCTGGTCACGAGCCCAGCCCTGGACAGCATGGCCAGTCCCCTGGAGATTTCATAGCTGGATGCATCGACCCCCCTTCCTTCCAGGTAGTGCCTGATCTGTTCTGATGTCCTGCTCCCCCTGGACAAAGATTCCAGGGTCAGCTCTTCAAGGTCTGTGGTTATCACCTTAACTACCCTGTTCATTCAGGACCACCCACACTATGGTCTACTTCCGGGGCCTTGGGGGCTTTCTTGGGGAAGGTCCCGGCCTGTCGCCTGGCATTCTTCATCCTATCCCTGATTTCCGCCTTCCTGTCCTCTGGAAGCGACTCCCATCTCTCCCTTGCTGCCGTGATCCTCCCGAACTCACTCTCAAAGTAGCCCTGGAATGGCAACGCATTTTGAAGATCCTCCGGCATGGATTCCCAGTACTTATGCCGGGTAGCCCTGGCCATTGTACAATGGTGATCTTCTTCGGTTTCAGTCCGCAAGTCAATGAAAACGTCAAGAGGGCATTTTGGAGCTGAACAGGTTTCGAACCTTGAACAGTATCTCATGGATCTGAACGGTAGACTCCAATCCGATGACGTGCATTCGCTTGACTTTGGTTGTTTTATCCGAGCTGTCAGAATTGAAGGTTCATTGGTAATGGAATTATACCTTTCCTTCTTTTTGGGTTCTGAAAACTCGGATAAGGACGACTGATTAACATCGTTATGCCTAATCATAGGACACTCACCGTCATTATCTGGCCCTTGTTTATGATCAGTTCTCTCCCGTTCCGATCTTCAATGCTGAGCATGTATGCTCCAAGTGCCTTAAGCTTCCCCGATTCAATCCTTCCGTTTGCCAGTGTTATGGTGACTGATCTCCCAACATGGGAAGTGTTCAGAGGCTCGGGATTGGAATAGTTTAAGCGCCCCTTTTCCTGGATTCTCTTCTCCTTGCCTGGTAAATGTGTTTCCATGCCTGATCACCTCGAACCTGATCTATGCTTTGCGGTCATCCCTAGACCGATCAGCATCAGGACAAAACCAGCTATCATCAGAATTACAGGCACTGACCCCATGGGATCCCGGTAGTAGCCGTAAATCCCGGAGCCAACCATCACAACCATGCCGGAGATGGCCATGGACGTCGACGTCACGCTGAACCCTCCATGATCTTCTGCCTTATGGTAAAGAGCCTTTCCTTGACGCTTTCAGGAATAAGGCTCACAAACTTCCCGAATGCCTTTGATTTCACTATTTCCGTGTTTCCTTTCCTACTCATATCTATCTCTCCTTTTCGGTACCGGTATCCCCCTTTCCAGGGAGACGGCCCGGCTTTTGGCCCTTACATGGAGTCCCTTAAATGAATCAAGGGGGGATATACCCCTCGATTTTGCCGGGATCCCTTCAGACTTCTCCTGTTCTTTTCAAGGTTTCTGTTCACTCTGTCACTTCCTTCCTGGAGCTTAAGGCAGCTTCCATGCCGTCCTGTAAAAAATTGTGGACTGTTAAAGGGTCAAGCGGCTGCACTGCCATGACCTGCATGAGGGGTATATGGTAGTACCTGCCTGAGATGGGGACTTCAACTAGCAGGCTCTTATACACGCCCCTGAGTGTGCCGGTCCTTGTCAGGATTGCACCATCCGAGCGCCTGTACGTTACGCTTACATCGAAGCCCCTAAACATCAGTGCATCGGCCCGGGAGAT
>DAHWLW010000127.1:0-7150 GCA_027343465.1 Thermoplasmatales archaeon
CCCGGTAGAGATCCTCAATCTTTCATCTGGTATAATCACTTCCCTGTCAACAGTATTCCCCTCGTTCTCATCCGTACCTAACATATATGCAATGTCCTTCCATGGGAAGGATCTATTCATGGGAGGATACTACCAGGAGGCAGCTCAGGATGGATTCCTTACAGAATATAACATATCTTCAGGAAAGATAACCAACCTTACTTCGTCCATGCTACAGGGAACAACAATGGTAAATGTTGTAAATACCTGCCACAGCACCCTCTATGTTTCGGGAAACGCCCAGAATCCAACATCATTCGTTCAGATATTCAATCTTACCACCGGTGACTCAAACATATACTCGCTTCCAGATTCAGTGTACGGGATCACTTCAGGATACACAGTTGATGGTTCACTTTTCCTTGGGGGCGGAGATCATGAAGGCGGGGCTCTATATGAATTCTCCAAAAATGGTATTGCAAAAAATTACAGCTATGCCTTCAGTGATGTTGCCCAGATAAATGCCCTTGGAATCATGAACGGGAATCTTTTCGTGGGAGGATGGAAACTGAATTCTTCATTTGCATCACTTCTTGATCTTAGCACGGGAAAGATCGTCAAGAATATCTCCACAGGCGGTGGATTTGCAACAATGGGATCAAATATCTTGTCTGTTGCCTCAAATTCGACTGCCGTACTCATAGGTGGTACAGTCTCCTCACAGTTCACTAATTATTCCGGTGGCCTGCTTGCCAGTGTATCCGATTCATACACATATGCATCCATGTGCCAGTATTTACAGAAATCATATACCCAGTACAGTTACGACAACCCGTTGAACCAGCAGTTCTATGTGTGTGCAGAACAGAATATAGTGCTTCCCGGTACAAACCTCACAATTACAGGTCATGATCTGCCTGCTGATACGGAATACAACCTTAATTTTCTTGACATGAACAGAACAGTGAAAACAGGCGGAAATGGCCAATTTTCATACAGATATAAACTGAATGATACGCAAAAACCAGGAGACTACCTCATTACATTGCAGAACTCCTCTGAGAAATATTACAACTATTTTGCAGTTGCTTGCAGATTTGACAGGATGATTCATGGCGCCATGTACCCTGAAGCATCAAGGTACATACCATACTCAAACCTGAAATACGGATCTGTTGTGATGGATGGAAACTACCTGGAGTTCTTCAGGATCGCAAACGGCACATTTCCATATACATCACTTGATTATGAGGTGGAGTGGAACCAGATACTTTACCAGAATCTCACATCTAAGGGATGGACAGTGGCACCGCTGAACCAGATCAATTATGCATCCCAGTATTCGATCAACCCATTGAATGATCAGTACAGTCCGTGGACAGACTATGGCATATCGAAAGTTACCCAGTCAGGGCAGTTCACCAATTTCAATACACAGGATTCATATTTCTACATGTCTGGAAATACCATGATTGTATGGATTCCGTACAGTGACGTGAATGAATCCAAATTCTACTGGTCCATGGATACGGATTACGTTCAGAACAGTCCTGTCTACAATCCTGCATACAGGGTGGAGATTGGACAGGATGGGATTTCACTGTTCAACTCCACAGTTGCACCAACGCCTGTGAATCAAAGCGTTTTGAGCTACGTACACTTCTATGAGAAGAACCTGCCATCAAGCCAGGAATGGGATGTCCGTATACTGAACACCGGAGAGAATGGAAGCAATACCATTGACAACATATGCGGTACAGGAAAGGAAATATCACTTTCATTGAAGAATGGTACATACAAGTACGTAATCTCATCGCAGGATTCCATATATACAACATCCAATGCAACCGGATTGCTTCATGTAAACGGAAATGCAATGGTAAGATCAACATTCATAATTTCACCAGAATCAACCTATTACCAGGTATATACACCTGTGAACAGTACAGGTGAAAGAAAGTTCACCGTGGATTCATCAAAGTCGAAGGAGGCAATCAGTTTTGGCGTAATGAATTCAACGTTGAATGTGAAGATATACTTAGGATCGGGGATGATTTACAATGGCAATATTAGCGGTACGCCATATACACTCATTTCCATGGGAAGGACAGACGCATACGGTTTTAAAAACTTCATGGGAAACGGTGAGCCGATTACCATATACGCAAACAATACGGGAATTCGCAAAGGCTATATAGCCTTCAGCCTGTGGGATTATTACATAGACAGTTACACGGCATCCATGATCACTGTTCCCCCGCAGTTCAGCGAGAATCTCAACGGGAACAACTTCCAGGGCCAGTATAACAACACAGGCCTTTCATTCACACTGAAGGCACTATATTACAAATATCCCATAGCACTGGCATTCTGGATTGGGGAAGGTTACAGCAATCCAGTTACAGGAAAGAACTGGTGGGCTCAGATCGGTTTCAACAACTGGCTCTACGGTATGAATGATGTTTCATATGCAGGATGGGGAGCATTCTCAAATATATTCGGGTCACCAGGTGGTACAGATGGAAACTATCCCATGGTCCCAAATGAAACATATACCATAACAATGGAACTGGTACATAATACAACGTGGGGCTTCTTCATCAACGGTCATCCCATAATTGAACCGGGGCTTGACGGTTACCTGAATACCACAAGCAGCTATGCAAATGGAGGTGTTACAATGGGATTTGAAGTATTAACTGAAGCGAGATCGGGATATGAGAATACAACATCTCTCCTCCCAGATCCTGTAAAGGCCATCGTTGCACAGAGTGTGAGAGTTCAAGGAAAATGGATACCAGTTTCAAACTTCTCCTTTAATAACGTGGGGGAAGACTGGTATAACGATGGTGGAACAAGCTCCCCGGGCATGGATCTGTGGTCCACAGAAGGACATATGGAGAATTCGTCCATACCAAACGGTACCCTTGTGTTCAGTAATGGGAAATCGCATTTATTTGACATACCGGTTACACAGCAATACGCAGCTGCATATCCTCTCTATGGGAAATACAGTTATCCTTATGAGAACCTGAACCTTTCACTGTGTTATGCCAGTGCAAAGCTTCTTTCAAACGATACAATACTCCTGAAGATAAGAAAGAATGATACGCTTACAAGTATCATATCAATGGACAGCTCAGGAACTCTTCTGGGCTTCAAAAACCTTGTACTCAACAATGGCACATATTACATACCAAACAGGCTTCCTTATGGCAGGATTGCCGTTATAACAGCACTGGAGAGTAATGCTAGATCACTATCCTATGGAAATAAGATGGAGGAGATTGAATTACGTTCTTCGAGCAGCTTCACCGCAGCCATTACCTTCTTGGAGAAAAACCTGCCAGATCATTTGGCATGGTATGTTAATTTGAGCAGTGGATTCTATTCGGGTCCCATTTACTCAACGGAATACACCTTCGAACTTCCCAACGGAAGTTACAACTTTTCCATACAATCCAGTTTTAAATCATTCATGCCCAATCCAGGAAGGGGAACAGTAACTGTGGATGGTAGTCTGGATACGGAAACCATCACCTTTGAGGAGATAGGATACAACCTTTATTTCAATGAGACTGGCCTTCCTGATGAATTCCAATGGTATGTGAATCTTACAGATGGATACTATTCCGGACCCATACATAACCAGTCATTTTCATTCCACCTGATCAATGGATCATACACATATGAAATTGGCGTTAATAAGGTTACATACAGATCTGATATTGAATCCGGAACCGTAGATGTAAAAGGAAAATCAAGGGCCGTACAGCTTTATTTTGCTGAGAACAAATATACCATTTCGTTCATATCAGAAGGAATGCTTGCAGGCAGTGGATGGAATATAAGCTTTAATGGTTCAATGGAGCATGCAGTAAATAGAGTAATAACATTCAACGAGTTTCCAGGCGCTTACAGTTACAGGATATTCAATCTTTCAGCATATTATGTGAACGATTATTCTGGAACAGTTAACCTGATCGACAGGAACGAATCTGTTAATGTATCATTCCTTCCCTATGCATACCTTGACATAAAAGCTGAACCCGAAGCTTTCACTGTTCTATTTAATGGTAAGCAGATGTCTGGAAACACTTCCATTTCAATGAAACTGGTAGGTGGCAATTATACCATATCTATAATGTCAAGCGGCTACATCTCGCAGAATATGACTCTAAACATCAGCTCTGGAAGCCATGTACAGCTACTTGTGGATCTGCAAAAGGTGAAATCTAATACGTCTCTGTCTCAATTAGGCATTTATGTTATTATAGGTGGTATAGGTGCCATGATTGGTATAATATGGGGTGCAGTTGTCTTCAGGAAGAGGTGATATGATAGTGAATGCTTCAAATTGATAAGATACTTCTCTGTAAGCTGATTCCAGTCCATGTATTACCTATTCACTTCCAGTTATCTAACACTATTGTGTATTCGTACCTAAGTCACATTCGAGATCAAAGTTACTAAGTCTCAGTTCTATTAACCACTTTTTGATTTATAGTCCTCTTCAGTAAACACCTAAACTGCAAATACTTTCAATAATCCTATGGCAGGATATTTGAGAGGCAATGATCTTTGCAACATTGTATATGCTAGTATTTGATTTTTTGTTCTAAAGAGTCAACTTATAGTCTTGTAATATTCCTAGAAAATGGTAATCATCCAGTAATGACACTTAAACTGGAAACTGCGTTCTCAAGAGTTGAAAATTGAACTTTAGTTTTTCAATGATGAAGCCATAGATTGGAAAGATTAAATACATGTAACCGTGTATACATTTACATGGTTAAAACAAAGATAACTGTTACCGTGGACAGGCAGGTAGTGGACAATGCAAAACTTGCTTTGTTAAAGGAAAGAAGAACACTCAGTGACTTCATTGAAAATTCCCTCAGATCCTTATCAGTTACGGAGTTCCTGAACAATATATGCACGGAATTAAACTTAGATTGCGGATACACAAGCAGTGAGGACGTAGAAAGAATGAGACCAGACCTGACAGGAAAAATATACTCAGAGAATATTCTAAGAGAAATCCGTAATGAAAGAAATTCGCGCCTATCTTTATGCCAGCATCCTTAAAAAGAGGTACGTAAAGGAAGAAAACCGTGACATTGCAGACAACTACCTTCATCAAGCTCATCGTGGGGAAGCTGTTATCTGCATTTCCGAGATCAACCTTGGAGAAGCGACGTTTGTTCTTGAGAAGTATTCCAGGAAAATCGGTATTGATGCTAAGTCCAGGATACAAACAATGATGGATGAACTGAAAGATCTTCCTCTATTGAAATCCACCCTGTCAGCAGTAGAATCATCGAGAAAGAAAATAAAATAGTTCTTGAACAACACATCTGTATAATAGACTCGATCCAGCTGGAAACCTCCGCTGAGGCTGGAAGCACAATATTCTGTTCTGCCGACATGGAACTCAATGCAATAGCCAGGAAGCTTGGCATTGCCACGGCTCTGTAATTACTGCATACTCATTTGTTAGCATAAGAACAAAAAGGAATGGCTGCAACAAATTCTATAAAAAATTCAAAAAAAGCTAAAACTTTAAGTGGGAATCTTCACGGATTATGGTAAATAAGAATAGTTAAATTCAGGCTATGGCGTTTGATGAGGAACATAAAACAGCAACACTCATGGCAATCCTAAAAATAATGATGTAAAAAAATAGTTTTAGAGTTCTTTTATGAAATCCTTGACATTCCTGACTTTTCCTTTTTTTATGTCAATCGCACTTCTTTTTATTTGTTTCATTACATATTCATTTTCAAGAGTTTCAACTGTAGCTACAAGACTTTCCATGTCAGATTTTGGAATGCTTACAAGTCTAGATCGCTTAGTAGCAGTCATATTGTTACTTTATACTTTCCCATTTTAATATCTTTTAGTATGATACTAGTTAAGATCTGTACAATACAATTGGCAAAATAGGGCTTAGCTGGGCTCTTTCCCTTTATATGAGAAGAAATTGGTGTAGCTTTAATACGTAAAAATTTTAGATGGAATTGTTATTCAATGTACAAGGAGAATGAATTAATATCAATCTCTGCCCTTTATTTCTCCATAAAGACGCAATGCTGCCAGACTTGTCATCCACCTACTGTTTAACATGATCCCTGGAAGTTCACCCTGCTTAATTCTGAGTGCTAGGTATTTTGCCGAATAATCCTTTTGAAAAGATCCAATGGCTTCGTTTAATGTCAATAACCTATCTTCCTCAGATCCAGCCATGTCAAGGGCAAAAAGAAGTGATCCTGCCATATTTATCTTAAGGAACTCTGTCAGCCTTTCCACTCCATCATTATGTGCAGACTCAAGGGTATCCATGTATGCATTCCTATCATGTGGAAGAATGTGTACTAGTGGCCAGTTGTGATTGAGGAAATGCATGTTAAGCAGTAATCTGCCTACCCTCCCATTTCCATCTGAGAATGGATGGATTGATTCAAAGCCAAAGTGCATCTGAGCAGCCTGGGAGAAAACATCTTCACGCTTCATTTCCATTTCCTCATACTGCTTCTCCCATACCTGGAGAAGAGTGAGGAGTTTTTCGACTCTTGGCGGGGAATGCTTGGACCCAGATATTTTAACATTAACTGTTCTCCATCTCCCAGCGTCTAGAAGTATCCCGCAAAATATCGTCTCATGCAAATTCAATGCACTTGCCATATTGACCTCAAATAGTTTTCCTCTTATTACCTCCTCTAAAGCTGCACGAAACTGAACAGTTTCCATTACATCTTTTATGGGTCTGTTTGGGACGGTCATCCCAGTTTCTATTACTTTTGTAACTTCGTTCAGTGTTAGCGTATTCCCCTCTATTGAATTGGTTCCCCAGGTGTTCAGGATGATTGACGCCACAAGTGTCTTTTCCGGTAAATTGCGTAACGATCCTCGATCCAACAGCCTCTCCCTGAGACTATTTAATATGTTTCTATCCATATATCATAAGATAGTACATACTTCTTATTTAAACCTATATGAAATGAGTTAGGTTATTCTGTAACTCCATATCCATATTATCACATTATAATTTCTCATGTAGTATCCAGATAACAACAACCCGTTAAACCATCATCATACATTTATAATTCAAAATAACATTCATAATTGAATTGGCATCATAAATTTAGATTGAAAATGTGCTTTTAGTAGA
>DAHWLW010000134.1:0-18422 GCA_027343465.1 Thermoplasmatales archaeon
TGGGATGTTTGGCCTTCCACCCTTATCTGTATCATTGTGGTACAGATCCTTCAGGAGTGGAGGAAATGCACTCCAGTCAATTGCATCCTTTGCGAATGCAAGGGGATCGTTGACAAAATATTGTTTGTATTTCTCCTTAAGAACAGTGTCGAAGAGATCACTCATACAGTAACATGGCTGATACATGAATAAAGTTGACTGTTACCAGACGTGATAAGCTGGCAGGTTTTTGGAAATCCTCTTAAAAAGGTAAATTCACAGGCGGATAAAACTACACATTAGATACCTCTACAGAAGCTAAAGGATAAGGAACTCAACCACCTGCCGGCAGTATCAGCATACAAGACATGGAATGAGGAATCCAGAAAGATATCAAGGGACTGTTATGTTTCCAATAAGGGGAACAGGTATTCCGTCACCTTGAAATATGCGGGAAGAAAATGCAGGATCATAGAGGAATCATCAACGCTGAAGATACAGGTCGATGCCAGTATTGTTGCTGATCATTCGGTTCTATCAGGACCCGGAAGGATATCAATGAAGAAGGAGCACTTCGAAGGACTTTTAAAAGCGATACGAGAGGAGAATTCTGCAGGATACAGGCAGTTGGTGGAAACCCGTGATTTAAAGAAATATGAAGAGGTCGCATGATGCATTCATACGAAAGAGTTTATGAATACCTTTCGAGACTCGATATGACCACCATTGAGAACATCATTGATTCATACCTCGAAACATCCCATGATAGACCTCTGATAGACATTCTCGATCACCTTCTATCAGAAGAACTAAAGCACAAGCTTTCCAAAAAGAAACAGAACATGCTCAACGGATCCAGATATCCATTCAGGAAGACCATGGAAGATTTCGATTTATCATTCCAGCCCTCCATTGACCGATCTGTCATGGATAATCCCTTAACCATGAGGTTCATACACAACACCGAGAATGTTGTGTTCTTGGGACCTCCAGGCGTTGGCAAGACTCATCTATCGGTGGCACTGGGAATGCGTGCAATCATGTCCGATATTCCGGTATATTACACATCTGCCATGAAACTGGTGCAGACACTCAAGAGAGACTATGATCTGAAGAGGCTGGAATACAGGATAAAAACATTTTCCAGATTCAGGCTCATGATTGTGGACAAGATCGGATACATGCCATTGACAAGGGAGTAATCCAAACTCTTCTTCCATTTTACTTCCCCACGGTATGAGAAGAGATCCACGATCTACACAAGCAACAAATCTTTCAGCGAATTAATTTAGATCATCTGGGATTCGGTGATGGCATCTGCCTTCCTTGACAGGGTATTGAATCACTGCACTGTCATAAACATCATGGGTGAATCATACAGGCTGAAGGACATGATAAGGAATTCTTTGCCGACAGAAAGAAGAGGTGAAAAGAATGAGTGAAAAGTTATATGGGGCGGATCAACTTTATCCAGGCAATTTTGCATAAATCCTGACTGGCATTTACTCAGA
The DNA here is from genome assembly GCA_027343465.1 of Thermoplasmatales archaeon. GTDB lineage: Archaea > Thermoplasmatota > Thermoplasmata > Thermoplasmatales > Thermoplasmataceae > UBA447. The sequence goes on from DAHWLW010000134.1 coordinate 1,491, forward strand.
GAAATCTGGTATGTCAAGAACTGATCATATGATGGTGCAATTGACTAGATGATCATGACTTAAAAATATTACCTGTTTGGAACAATGAATCTTGTGAAAAGTTAGGGCAGATAATACAATAGTCAGTCTTTGAAAGGCAAAACCTCTAACACACATTGATAATGACTAGAGGTGGTGATAAACCACGCAGAACGTAGTATCCTCTAGTCAGAAAAACATGGTGCGGATTATTAAAAATGTTACCCTCCTATAAGAACATCAGATTCATATTTTTCATTCTTACAACACATTCATACTATCAGTTCTTGATAGTTATGTATTGGCATCAGCATATTCAAATTGAGGTAATCAAACCATGAATAAGAAATTGTTTGTGATGGTTATGGTACCAGTACTGGTCGTAATGTCGGGTGCACTGGCGTTCTCGGCCTTTACAGGATCAATAACCACAAATGTGAGTGCGATGAGCGGAGACCTGAATATCAACCAGCAGGCCTTCATAGCTCAGTGGAATTCGACTAACACACAACTCGGAGTGGGCGCTACTAATGTGACTGGAATAGAGACAGGTCAAATGGCACTGGCCACAGACCACCCATACATGACCTCACCCTGGACTATGACAAGTCTTGGCTGGGCAGGAGCCCACTTTGGTCGGAAAATAACTCAGAGCGTGAACGTATCTAACTTGGCTCCGGGCAACTTTGTTGTCTTTAAGTTCCAGGTCACAAACAACGGAAGCGTTGGTATCATACTGAACTCTGTAAGTGCAACAGGTTCTGGAGTTACAAGTGCTAGCAGCTACCAGTCATTCCTTGGAGCGATGTCCCAGAGCTCGTCTGATGCTGGTCTCTATGTATATGCTAACCTTACAACACCGTCAGGTACATCTATTGATGTTGGAGGAAGCGCATACTACACTGTGTATGTAGGTCTGGCCGGAGGATCAGGTAACTCATACAAGAGTCAAACGTTAGCATCTATGCAAGTAACTGCAACTATCTTGTCCGACCCATAACCGGGGATGAAATAAAATGAACAAAAAAATTATTTCATTTTTAATTGTCCCCATTCTTCTTGTTATGAGCGGTGCCTTGGCTTTGTCTGCATTTAACGGAACTGCCGTCACATCTGTCACTTCACACAGCGGTGATATGAATGTAAACGAGTTCGCTGAAGTCAGCTCTTACTATTCCGCAAATACAAATTTCACAGTCAGCGGTGGAAACAATATGGTCAGCAGCACAATAACCGCATATTTCAATAACAGCAACTATGGCATCGTCAACGGACAAGCAAAGTCTACGACTCTAGCAACAGTACCTGAATCCGGTGGACAGCAGTACGTTGTTTACTATGTGAATATAACAAACTTGGCACCAGGGGATTATGTGATCATGACGTTTACGATTGAGAATGCCGGACCAATTGGAGTTATACTTTCACAACCTTATGTCACTGATGTTTCATTCTCAGGAAGCGATCTGAACCTGTCAAACATAACTGATTCCAGTTTGTTTGCCACTGGCTCACCATCGAGCTCGGCACTTGGCAACTTTGCCGGCTTGCTCACCTCTGAAGGGTATCTTGCAGATACAAACACTGCAGTGGCTACTGGTCCTAGCACAGCACCTGAACCTGGTTTTGGCTATTCGCTTCCCTACGCTTCTTCAGGATTCGGAACATCTCTTACTCCGGTAGGTGCAGTCAGTCCAGGTGCAGATGCAGTTCATACGGCTGATTTCACTCTCAGCTTCGGACTTTCCAGTGATGCTGGCAACAACTATCAGGGAAGTTCCGTCATGTTTGCAGTGATAGTACCTGTAACATCCGATCCCTAATTTTTATATTAAATAATTTCATCTATTTTTTTTGATATTGTATGCAAAATCTCCTACTTTTCAGAACTATGTATTTTTCTAGAATCGATCCTGATCTCTGGAATTGAATTCAAATCTACTTTAGATACCTAATTTTCTAAGAAAAACCTTTAAAGTATTTTACTTATGATTTATGTCACTAGTGATTAAGGGCTTATTTACAATTTCCACCAGTAGAAAAAACAATCTTCGATTTTCCAACCGGTATTCTGTATAAATTCCGGAAGCTTTGAAGATCCAGGAAAATCTTTGAATACTCTAGGGCGATATTTCTCTCTTTTGGATAAACTTGAATGTGTAATATAAGAAATTTCTGACTTTAAATACACTGAGCCATTCTGAATGAACTGTTATTAGAATGATTTTCCCAGATTTACCCAAATCAGAATTGAAAGTAAAATGTCCTATTCTCGCATGTGCATTACTTCCCTTTGTTCTTTATCTCCTGGATCAATTTTTCCCATATATCTGCTGTTTTATCCCAAGAATATTTTTTTGCCACATCAATGGAAGAAGACCACCACCTCTGAGGGTCGCTTAGTATTGTGTAAGCAGCTTCTGAGAGCAATTCCCTGTTCCCATTCACAACCCTAATTCCGTTTTTGCCTTCTTCAATGGCATCTTTAACTCCCGGTACATCGTAAGCAACAGTAGGGGTACCGGCTGCCGCCGCCTCTAGAATAGAGTAACCCCAACCCTCTGTAACTGAGGTATGAACGTTTAACCAGGAGGATGCAACAACATTAGAAAGTTCCAGCTCTGATAGCCTACCATTAAAAGAAACAAAATCCTGAAGATTCAATTCATTAACCAGTTTCTTAATATTATTTTCCTCAGGTCCTGACCCTACTATATTGAGTTTAATGCCTTTTATACTATCTATCAAGCTTTTTAGTAAATAAACTGCTTCTTCAGGCCTCTTGTATCTACGCATTCCTCCGAAGTAAACCAAAGACGGATTTACGGTTTTAGGCATGGGGTGAAATATGTTTGAATTTACACCAGGGGGGTTCATTACAATATTGGTACTCCTTATCCGTAAATCTAGGAGATCATCCCTAGAAGTTGTTGATTCTGTTACAAATATTGTGTCATGATAAATAAGTGAGTAACACTTCTCCAAAGCAGATATTCCTTTTGCAAGCAATAGCGGCACCTGACCTGGTAGTGACCTCGAATGTAAATGCCTAAAAAATGCAATATTGCTTCTATTCAAAATAGTTGGCGACAACCACGGCACAGCATGTCCGAGGTCATTTATAACAACATCAAACTTTTCCTTTTTTAATAATATGGGTAAGGCTATGTGTGGCCCAACATTTTTTCCAAATCGCCGAATCGTTATTCCTTGGAAGTATTCGTTACGTTTGCATCCTTGCCATCCTCCGGTTAACATGGTGATATTATGCCCTTTGTTGAACAATCTGGTTGCAACTTCGTATATAGTTCTTTCTGCACCACCGGCCTTAGGATTCAAGGGATCACGGTGTGCTAACCAGAGTATTTTCATAAAATTCTCATAGCAAAATTCATTTAAGCTTAATAATTTTCTATTTATTGCGGGACGGGGAAAATTATAATAGATCAGTAAAATGTGGAGTTTAATGGATAAAATACTTATATCAGGTGGGAACGGGTTCCTTGGATCTCACCTTGCTGAAAAGGCAATTAGAGAGGGGTTAGAAGTAGCTGTTATAGATGATTTTTCAACATCAAACCGCATAAATGTCCCATCCAACGTAACGTTTATCAAAGGAAAAGTCGAAGAAGTTGATATAGGGGGAAATTTCGATTATATCGTCCACCTAGCAGCAAGACCGTCACCGGAAGATTATATTCAGAACCCAGTTGAAACACTAATGTCTAACTCTTTAGGTACTATGAGGCTTCTTGAACTTTCAAAGAGATCTAACTCTAGATTTATCTATGCATCCTCTTCTGAAGTTTATGGTAATGCCCATATTTTACCAACTCCAGAAACTTACTATGGATACGTGAGTTGCTGGGGAATTAGAAGTTGTTATGATGAGGGCAAGAGATATTCCGAAGCGCTTACAATGGCTTATCACAGAAAATTTGGTATTGACACTAGAATACAGAGGCCATTCAATGTTTATGGGCCCAGAATCAGACCTGACGGCCTCTATGGCAGAGTCATACCAAGATTTATACAGCAGGCTCTAAATGGTGAGAATATAACTATACATGGTGACGGAAAACAGACAAGATCATTTTTGTATGTGGATGACTGGGTTGATGCAACATGGCGCATGATAACAATGGATGATCTAGATGGCAATATCTTAAATATTGGATCGCCTGATGAAATCACAATTCTTGAACTTGCTAATTTAATTGTAAAAAAAACCAAATCACCCTCTAAAATCGTCCATGTGGAAAAGAGAGAAGATGACCCGGTAAGAAGGTCAGCTGATATAACGAAAGCAAAGAATCTACTGAGGTGGAAACCCGAGACTAATCTGGATAGAGGATTGCAAGAAACCATAGAATGGGTAAGGAGGGATGCCATGTGAGGATAGGAGTTTTAGGCCTTGGCTATGTTGGGCTTGTAACTGCTGCAGTACTCGGCAGCAGAGGGAATTCGGTAACAGGAATTGACGTGGATATTTCTAAGATTAAGCTACTTAATAGTGGAAAATCACCCATATTTGAACCTGAACTTGACGATAGAATCAGGAATGCCGGAGAAAACCTTGAATTTTCAGGTGATTTTTCAAAGCTTACGGACTGCGATGTGATATTTCTGTGCGTGCCCACGCCAAACGTGGAGAATAAAATAGATCTTAGATATGTTCTGTCCGCCGCAACTGAAGTCAAAAAATATAATACGTCTGCTGACCTTGTAATAAAAAGCACAGTATTGCCTGGAACTGCGAAGAAATTAGCAGAACTCACAGGGATGAACGTTGTTTCCAACCCAGAGTTTACCAGGGAGGGTTCGGCGATCCATGATACTGAGAAACCGGACAGAATTGTCATTGGAGGCAGGTCTGTTCAAAATGTAATAAAATTATGGGAATTTACAGGTTCACCTGTTGTTGTTACGTCAAATGAGAATGCTGAACTTATCAAGTATGCAAGCAATGCCTTTCTTGCGGTTAAGATATCTTTCATAAATCAGATTGCAGACCTTTGCGAAAAGATACCTCGGACGGATGTCAAGGTTGTTGCTGAAGGTATGGGGTTGGACAGTAGGATCGGCAAAGAATTTTTAAAGGCGGGGCTAGGTTATGGAGGATCATGCTTCCCGAAGGACACTCTTGCGATGTCCTCGTTTGCCAAGGAAAATGGCGTGGATCTAAGCATAGTTGATTCTGCTATTCGGTATAATAATGACAGGGTGCCTTACCTAGTTAACAAAATAATGGAACATGTCGGTTCACTTAACGGTAGAAATGTCTGCGTTCTTGGCTTAAGCTTCAAGGATAATACTGACGATCTTCGAGAAAGCAGATCGGTTATGCTTGTAGATATCCTGAAAAGTCAAGGAGCGACTGTTATGGCGTATGATCCTGTTGTGAGAAACATTAGCAACGTTGACATTTCTGATAACATAAAAGATTGCATTTCATCTTCCGAAATTGTGATTACGGCTACTGAATGGAAAGACTTTTCTGATATGGACACTTCAATTCTTAAGGGAAAGAAAGTGTTTGACCTCAGGAGGATTTTTGATCCAAAGAAAGTTGAAATTGCCTTGGGTGTTGGAATTGGCAAAAATTAGAAAATGTGTGATACCTGCTGCAGGAATGGGGAAGAGGTTTTATCCCCTTACTAGGGCACAGCCTAAGGAGATGCTCCCCATTCTGGATAAACCGGTAATTCATTATGTTGTTGAGGAAGCTGTAAAATCTGGTTTAGATGAGATACTAATTGTTGTGGGATATGGAAAAGACGCAATAATAAATTATTTCGATAAGCATCCGCTCGACAACGAGATGGACTCGTACGGAATCGGTGAACTGCCGGATATATATTTCGTCAGGCAGAAAGAACAGAAAGGTTTGGGTGATGCTCTCAGATATGCTAAAACATTTGTTGCTGATGATATTTTTTCCGTCCTGCTTGGTGATACAATATACGTTTCTAATTCCCAAGAAACTGTTACTAGAAAATTTCTACAAATGAGCTTCAAGATGAACGCTTCTTCAGTTGCCGTGGAAGAAGTACCGGATCAAAGACTATCTCAGTACGGTATCATTGATTTTGATGCTGTTGATGATGATCTGTATATTATAAGAGACATAGTGGAGAAGCCTGATAAAGGATCCGCACCAAGCAACATGGGAATTACTGGAATCTATGTTCTAGAACCTTTTATATTTGACTATCTAGAGAGAATACAACCAGGAAAAGGTGGTGAATATCAGCTAACTGATGCACTAAAACTAATGGCTAGGGATATAGATGTTTTTGCTTCCAGAATAAACGGGATCAGATATGACATAGGAAGCAAAGAGCTATGGTATTCAACTTTTGTTGAATTTGTAAGAAAATATTCCAAGTAATAATTCTCAAATTTATGTAAAATCTCTAGTGAGTGGGTGTTGCCTGGAATGAAAATAGCGTTGATTGGAAAATTTGCAATGTACAATGCAGAATACTTTTATTCAAAAGCTTTCCGGAAAATGGGTCATGATGTAGAGTTCTTTGATCAGTACAGTGGAATAAATCACAGCACAATTCATAGATATATTCAGTCCCGGTCAAAAATTTTCCACTTCTTGATGAGCCAATATGATATCAATAAGGATATAGTTACTACTTTACACAGATATGACCCGGACCTGATCATCGTTTTTAAGGGAGAGTTTCTCTCTACAAGAACGCTGGAAGAATTATCCCGGAATTTTAAAATCGTACTATTCTGGCCAGATACTTATAAATTTATACCGTCTATTGCTGGGAGAATTCAGTTCTTCGAAACCTTGATAACTGCCTCAAATAATCTTGATTTTTATTACAGATTGGGGGCGAGGCGGGCTCTCACTGTGCCATGGGCATGTGATCCCGAATTTCACAGATACCTGAATATGGATCCGAAGTACAATGTATCTTTCGTTGGCACTGCATATCCGGAAAGAAGGAGAATTTTAAAAAAGATACGGGATGTCAACGTATTCGGGGATTATTGGTTTGGCTTTGGGCTAAGGCACCAAGCTGTAATTGGGGAAGAATATGTAAAAACAATTAACTCTAGCAGAATAAATCTGAATCTGCAGGCCAGGATCAGTATTATGGCAGATGCCCCTACAATGAGAACTTTTGAAATTGCGGGTTGCAGATCATTCCAGATCTCCGATCATATGCCCTCATTGAAGACTTATTTTCCAGAAATTGTAACTTTCAAAACTTTGGATGAATTAAAGGACCTGATCGCATATTATATTAACGCAGAATCAGAACGAAATGAGATATCGAATAAACTTCAAGAAAGATGCTATAAACATTTCACTTACTTTTTAACTGCGAAACGCATACTCGAAAAAGTTTAATTATTGTAAAATTATGGAGACATGTTGAAGATCAAGAATCATTTTACCATCTCTCTTAATATTAAAGATCGGAATATTTTACTAAGTAGGTTAATAAAGTACTCAATATTACTGACCATTGCTTTGCTGCTGGTTTCATCATTGATCTTCACCATATTAAACACATTGTCACAACATATGGGACTGTTGGCGTTTCTGATTCTTTGCCTCTTTGTCATCCTAATCATTGCATCATTGTTTCATGATAAAGGTGCTTCCTTGAAGGAATCGTCCCAAGAACCCGTTGAATCAGGAATCACTAACCGGTATTCCTTCTTTCTTTCTAACGCAATAGCAGCGACTATTTTGATACTCCTTTCTCTGAGATTAGTTATATTTTCTAACCCTGTTACGCAAATCCTAAATCCCAATCCACCATTCTTTAATTCATTCTGGCAGTACTCTTTCAACATCCTTTCCGGCTATCAGGGGAATTCTCAGGGTTTTATTGTACAGAGCTTGTATTCCAACCTCCTTTCATTTCTGCCCTTCTCAACTGGATTGCTCGTAAAGATTTCATTTGTTTTTGAATTCTATTTCTATTACTTTCTAGCCTGTTCAGTGTCTCTTGTACTGTATCGTGTGGTTGCAATCAGGCGTATCAGTCCTGCCGTTTTCTCCATATTTTTTTCGTATTTATTCCTGGCAAATTTCATCTTCAGATCACAGGGTTTCAGCTCTTTTATAGTTGGACCCATAATGTTTGCATATGTAATCATTAAATTTTGGGAACAAGCCAAATACAGAAAATTTTCCTCAGTGGACGCTGTATCCGTCGGGTTAGCCACTGCGTTTGGAATATTTGGGGACCCGAGAGTGCTCGTATACTTCTTCCTGTTAACACTCAGTATTATAATATTGTCCCCTCTATATGGATTGCTCAGGAAAAATTTTGTCTTTTTGACCAAAGCGTACCTAGTGGTGCTTCCCTTATTCGGCATAATGTACTTTATGACCTCATTTGTACCTTTTTTTCAGGCCAACGGTGGAAGAGCAGGAAATATCTCCACAATTGCAGCTTTTTCCTCAGGAACTCAACCCATGTATATCTTTAATTTCCTCGCCAACTGGTGGTCTAATTTTGTAGCTGCTCCCCCAACCGTTATATTTACTGGGCTTGGCAGGTATAATTTCATGCCTACGCTTTATGCAGGTAATGCTATCGCAGTTGTGCCTTCCGGTCCTCTGACCATTTTATGGTCAGTTTCCTTGACCATAGTATCAATCTTTGCCATTATAGGTATATATCTTCTCTACATTCACAGGGAACACAGACCTGCCCTCATAGTTGTGGTTGGATTTGCCATTACATTCTTGCTTACGCTGGGTACAAATATAGGGTTCAAGCCTCTCATTCAGTTATATGCCACGATTTCAACTCTCCCCATCATTGGCCCATTCTGGGCAGTAACTATCTCAACACCACAATACATCGATCAGTACCTTTCCTCTTATCTTATAGTTTTCACATCCGCTGCTGTGTTGATTCTCTCGGAATATAACAGGGAAAACATTCATAGAGGTCACTCTAGGAATTTACACATCTTTTGGCTGCGCATACGCCACAACAGGATGATGAAGTATATCCCACTTCTTTTCGTCCTTTCCATGTTCCTGTTTGCCAACTGGCAGTTTCTCGATCCTTCTTACGCCCTCGGTCAGGAACTACCAGGAGAATTGCCAGGAAATTCAGTTGGCAATGTTTCATATCTTACACCTGTTACAGCACCGCCTGGCTGGCTAGAAACATACCAAAAAATGTATCCAACTGAAAATCTAACGTATTCGGTTTACAGTAATGACGGGTACGCAAATCTCCTCAAATGGGATCATGGGTTCAATATCGGAGATTCGCCGGGAACATCTCCAAATCCGGAGTTTGTAACGCTTTTCAATAGGATTATGAACTATAACGAGAGCTGGCTTCTGCCAACATTGATGCAGGAATATGGTGTTAAATACATATTCTTTGACAAAACTCAGGTTCATCCCGACTGGTCAATACTGTCGTTTCTGAATTATTCAGGCTTGCCCTCTTACCAAAACGCGTCTGCCGATCTCTTCTACACAGATAATTCATCGGAGATTTCAGGAAGCCCGTATCTGTTCTCCGCCGGCGGTTTCAACAATCAGGATATACTTAATCTGACGTATTTGCTTCATTCTGCTGGATACTATGCAGCTCTTTCGCCATCCAATGGATCTGGTATATCATTCACAAAAGATTTGGGCAATGCAAGCGGGACCTATATTTCGCTCAGCAATATTTCCTCAATGTACCCAAGCAGGATCCTGCCTGAAATGACCGGAAATTACAGTGGTTCGTCCAATGCTGATAATTTCTGGATAGGAAATGATTGGTATGTGACGAGGTATAATGGAGGATACTACGTCAATTATTCCTTTAACAACGGATCACTTTCCGTGAACAGATATTCTCCTTCTCCGGAGAATTACAACGAATCAAGTCCTCCGCTTTTCTTCCTTTCCTATACCAACAGTTCCAGCAACCTTACGGGAGGCAGTGTGATCCGTATACCTTCAGGATATTCCGTTGTGGTAAACTTTGCATTTGGATACAGGTCCACTTCCAGCGGCTATGCAGGATTCTTTTCCGGCCCAAATTATGATGCCCTGAAGGAGAGCAACTCCTCAAGGAGCATAAACGGATCATTCACCATACCGGCAGGAACAAAGGACTTTGGCATAGGTTTTTCATTCTCGTCCTACAACGGCACATTCACACTGATTCATCCCCACATATCATACACTTTCGTTAAGAACTCCATGGTGGACCTTCACAGCACAGATTTGGGCAATGCAAGCGGGACCTACCATAACGCTACCTATATGGATGTTACAGGTGTACCGGACACAGAATATGTTGTTTCCTATTCCGGATCATATGATGGTGATAACCACCATACTTTTCACTTTACTGCTGAGTCGAATTCATCTGGTGTTCTGAACATTTCACTATCTGACGTTAATTTTCTTGGTGAACTTGCCGTCTTTAAGGCGGACTATCCTTCCACCTTTAATTCGGGCAATAGTATTGGGAAGATACAATTTTTAAACGGTGGATCAACGATAGTTATGAATGAGGTAAGCTCACGTTACATAGTCATAAGCTACAGTCCGGATTATTCATGGAAAAGTTCTGGCGGGTTGAAATTTGTAGGTGTGAACGCTTTTGGTCAGCAGGTCTTTGAAGTCCCATCCAACGGAAATTATTCTATATACATTCCAGGGGCCGACTTGCATAATTATTCAGACTGGGCCACTGCGCTGTTCATGAATGTAGGATTTCCCACCCTGCTTATTATTGGGATATATAGGAGGAGAAAAGCTTCAAAAAATGTTCACCGAACATGAAGATCATTGCAGGCTTGAATGAATCTATCAATCATTCTTGCGTATCCATGTTCCTGAGCTGTCCTGTAGCCTTCTTCAGAGATCACAATCAGTTTCTCCTCATTATTTAGAAGTGCTTTCACAGCTTCAAAAATAGACTCTTCATCACCTGGCGGAACCATAATACCGTTCTCCCCACTCCTGAGGTATTCCCTGATACCCACAGAATCGGTGGCTACCACAGCACATCCGCAGGCCATGGCTTCAAGCGGAGGAAGCGGATAACCCTCTAGACGTGAAGTTATCACGAAAATCCTGTTCATATTGAGCAATTTAACCATATTACCGTTATCAGGCCTGAAATGATAATTGACATATTTAGGGACTCTCTCTTTGGGTATGTTTCCAAATGCACTTATTTCAATACCCGGAATTTCGTTATAAAGATGATGCATGGCCTCCAGTGCCGTATCAGGATCTTTCTGCTCACCATCCCTGAGTATGAAAACAACGCTCTTTGGCGATCTGCTGTTGATTGGAACAGTGCGGGCAAATAACCTAAGGTCTATCGCCATTGGTATTACCTCTGCCGGTGGGTATCTGTCAGCAACTTCCCTGTTGATGAATATCTTTCTTTCAAGGTTCCGGTATATTTCAGATGCAACGGATGAGTACTGATGTGAATACAGTGGCTGTGTTTCATCGATCTGCGAAAAAAGCACTATTCTATTTTCCTCAACATTTGTGCTCTTCAGCATAACGGCGCTTAGGAAGTTGGTGGCAATATAGAATTTAGCAACGGTATTTCCAGTTCCCGCACGAAAAATTCTAACCCCGCGGTCAAATGAACATGATGGAATTCCTTTTCTTGCCCTTCTAAGTACAGGATAGAGAAATCTGTGCAACCATGGCGTGTCATTCAGCCACAGAACAAGTCTCGATGGAATTGAATATCCAGTGAAGTATGGGTCAAGTACCTTATTCCAATCCGATCTGGTCATTACAAGGATGCCAACCCTGTACCCCCTGCCATGAAGACCATTAACTATTGCCGCCACGATTTTTGCACCGCCAGAACCATCAATGGGAAGGCCGTTCACTGCGAAGATAAAATCGAAAAACAACGACTTGGAATTTTGTTGTTTTTGTCTCCTTTCACTATTCATAGATGAGCCACTAAATCGACGAACGAGGCATCTGAGATTCTTAACGTTACAAAGAATCACACCGGGCCTGGTCTTCAATTACAAGAAATTAGCGCGCTACTTAAAATTTGCCTTGTTGAAGTGAAGATGTAATTGGCGTACTAATCTGATCCGAAATTAAATTTTCGGAAATTTATTCGTGCATGAGAACAATGTGTACAATGAATTGAATGGTTCGGACAATTCGAGATAATCTTATTCCTCATCGACATCCCTTACTCAATGAATAAAAGCAGCAAAGTTATTTTTAACTCAGCCCCTCCTTACACTGGTGTTGGAATAATGAGCAGGATGCTATTTGAAGCATGGGGAGCATTGAGACCTTCCGTTTCGTTCATGCAAATTCCTGCCCTCAGGTTAAAAAACCTGGTTATGAAAACACACTACGAGGGTATTGCTGTGTCCGGGGACACCTCTCTGTCTCTTGCCCTGAAACCTTTTCCCAGTGTGGTGGTAATTCATCACCCAATGTATTTAATGAAACCTGAAAATTACCCGCGTACCCATGTTTTGGCATTTAAACATGCTCTCAGAGAAATGGCTGAGAAACAAACCAAAATCATAATGTTTTCCGACTGGGGCAGGAAAAATTTACTGGAATTGAACCGGCGGCTGGATCCGGATGATGTCAAGGTTATTCATCCTTACTCCCTACTCCCGGAGCCAAATGACGACGATATCCGGAATGTTCGGGAAAGATTCTCATATGCTTTTGATGAAACTCTTGAAGCCAGAGCTACGGTACTGGCAGTCGGAACATCAATGCCTCATAAGAACTTTGTAACTCTCTACAGAGCAACAAAGAACCAGAAACTGAATGTTGTCAGAATCGGAGCGAATGAGGAACTTGAAAGAAGGGAATATGGCCGACTGGCCAGTCATGTTTCCTACATTCATGAGAAATTAACTGATCTCGAAATGTCTTGCATATATCGATTATCCGATCTCTTAGTTTTCACTGGTACTGAGGAGGGTTTCGGCAGACCTCTTATTGAGGCCATGTCTCTGGGGATTCCTGTGGTGGGAAACTATCAAACCACAGTGCCTGAGATTCTTGGAGAAGGCATGCCGAAAGTCAAAAACCCATACGATCATGTAGCATTACTCGACGCAATTAAAGAAGTGATTGCAAATCATGACGGTTACAGGAAAAAAGCAATATCCCAATCAGCAATCTATTCAAAGGAACACTGCGTTTCTGATCTGAGGGAATTGGATCAGACCCTCAGTGAGTACTAATCCAGTGCAATACGCAATACTACTCTTAATTTTTCATTTAATTCCAGTATCCAACATATGTGCATGCAAGGGAACTGAGGATAAAATGCAACAAACATGGAAAGAAGATTGTCGATCTCCCATTGGTTCTAAAAGGATCAGGCTTCTCACTGCACTTTGAGGCAATGGTTGTTGAGATGTGCTGAGAGATGCGTGAAACATTTCAATAATCACTTGCGTGGGATTTCTTAAATGAAGAATCTGCCCCTTTCTGTATCAGAAAAACTTGAAAAAAATAAAATGCAAATAGGGAAGAATAACTCAGGTTCCAATACCAAAATGGAGAATCTTTATGGACTGGCCTGAAAGAAGGAATATTTGAATTTACTGAGGGAATAATGAACCAATGAATGGATATTGAGACATTGACCAAGGAACATGATACACAAAAGTCAAATTAATGTATAAATGAAATGAGAATATACGAACAGCCAAGCAGAAGTGTTCCAAGTTGAGAATTTTGCTAAAACTGCAAAATCGATTTCGGGAATTTTTCATGTAATGATAGCCTGTATGAGGGGCTATCTTAAAGTGGATAAATGGGTCCGTTTATCTATTTATTCGTTTATTGTGACCTTATTTTAACTCCAGATACCGTATTTTCTTGTTCGTTTATTCATTTCATCAAGGTTCGTTTATTGTTCAATTCTGTTCGGATATTATTTGCGCTATATTGGACAGAGATGACGGGAAATACCGAGTTATAATCAAAATATTCATTTTGTGGACATCGTTCGGTTATCATATCAATTTTGTTCGTTTTCGAATATCGTAAATGTATCATTTTCGGAAATTTTCAAAGTAGTTCATAAAAGCGTATTTTTAAAGATCCAGAGGAGGGAAGAAAAAAAATAACCGAAAACATAACCGGACATATAAACAGGCATTAAGCTTCCTACTAGACATGAATGATTCGTTTATTTCTATAATCCCAGTGTAAACGCCGATCAAGATTTATGCAAAATCACCGGGATAAAATTGATTCACCCCGTATAACTTTTCGCTCATTCTTTTCACCTCTTCTTTCTGTCAGTAAAGAATTCTTTCTCCTGTCCCTCAGCCTGTATGACTCGCCCTTGATGTTGATGACAGTGCAGTGATGGAGTATCCTGTCAAGGACAGCTGAAGCCATCACTGAATCGCCAAGCATCTCGCCCCATTCGCTAAAAGACTTGTTGGATGTGTATATGGTAGAAGGCTCATCATACCGTGAGGAAAAGAACTGGAAGAACAGGTTCGATTCCTCCCTTGTATGTGTTAGGTATCCAATCTCTTTTACTATCATGAACCTGACCTGGAATATATCTTGATCCTGTATTCTACTACTATGAAAGAAGTTTTTTGATCGTACTCCATAACGTGTAGAGTACGGGTCCGGGAAAGGCTGCCGATCTATTCTTTGAGTCTCGAACTCGCTTAAAAGGTTGGCAGCTTACGGATCGACACCATGCCCTCGCAGGAGGACGAATAGTAGAGTGTTTACCGACCACATATTTCCCGGAATTACCAGAGGAGGTAACAGCATGTATATAGGCATAGATGCACATAAACTTAGTGAATCCGTCTGTGTGACGGACAGGGATGGAACCATTTTAGAAGAGTACAGGATGGACAACACTGAAGAGGCCTGGAACAGGTTCATGAAGAAATACAGTAAGGATGATATGGTGATTGCTGTTGAATCGTCAACAACAGGAAAGTATGTTGCCCACCTGTTGAGAGACAACGGATTCAACATTCACCTTGCAAACCCGAAGGAGTTGAAGCCCATATTCAGATCTAACAAGAAGACTGATAAGAACGATGCAAGGATTCTTGCAAAGCTTCTCCGTACGGGAGATCTTCCCGAATCATACCTCCCGTCCAGGGAGGTGGATGAACTGAGAACAGCCATAAGATACAGGAGGTCTCTTGGAGAGGAGATCACCTCCATAAAGAATAAGGTCCATGCACTTCTTGCAATCCATGGCATCAGCATAGGGGCTTCAGACATTTTCGGAAAGAGATCTCTGTCCAGGATACTTGCATCTTCAGATGGACTTCCGGAAACAGACAGCATCATACTCACTGATCTGATCTCCAGGTTCAGTGACCTGTCAGCAAGGGTGGAGAAGATGCAGGACAAGCTTGCATCAATGGGAAATGGCATTGAGGAGGTGAAGACGCTCATGACCATTCCCGGAATAGATTACTACACTGCAATAGCAATATATTCAGAAATAGGGGACATAAAACGTTTCCCGGATGCTGAACATCTATCATCATACGCAGGCCTTGTTCCTCGTGTGGATCAAAGCGGAGAAACTGCAATTTATGGGCACATAACAAAATCCGGTCCATCTGTATTGAGATATTTCATTGTGAATTCGGTACATACACTGATCAAGCTATCGCCAACATTCAAGAGAGTGTACAGAAAGATGAAGAAGAGGATCGGAAGGAACAGATCAATTATAGCAGTGACAAGGAAACTTGCCGTTGTCATATATAACATGCTTGAAAAGAAGAAAGAATTCGTGGAGGAACATGCGTTTAAAACACTGAAGGAGAAGAAGCTGAAGAACATGGCAGCAAGATCTGCAATATCTCATGGATTCAGCAGGGAAGACATGGAAAATGTAATTAAGGATATTGGAATTCGTTCAAAGTCAACAAGACTTCTTTCATGACACCTTTTATTATTTCCTGAAATTTTGCAGTTTCCCCAAACTTTTTTTCCTCGATCAGACTATGAGTTGTCATGTATAATATTAATGACAATCTTTTCACCTGGATTACAGGTGGAATGAGTAAATCCAGGTACAACTTCTGCCTGAGTGGAATGCCAGAGCTGGATCTTGACTCAATAGGCGTGAAAGTTGATTATGAAGAGTACAGGAAGAGAAGGGAGAACATTGAGAAGGAATTTAATGAACTGATAGGCCAGATGTTTAACGTTGAAGCGGATCAGGTGCTTTCCACTACTGGTGGCACTGAAGGAATCGCACTGGGCTCAATCTTTCTTCATAAGAACTCAGGTTGCATTGATGTTCCAGTGCCGGAATACGAGCCTATGTACAGGGTTCCAGAGTCCATGGGCTTCAAGACAGAAAGGGTGAATCCCTATGTTAAACTCAATCCTGGCAGGGATCATTCATTGAGCACAACAGTACCGAATAATCCAACAGGTGATCTTGAAGGTGACAGGAGCCTGGAAGAATACCTGGATGGAAAGCACGAGGTATATATCGACGAGACATTCAGGGAATTCATGTTCCCGGAAAAGCCATACACACTGCTGCATAAATATCCTGAAGCAGTAGTATCCACTACGATGACAAAATTCTTTGGAGGTTCTTCCTGGAGGGTTGGATGGATGCTCGGTACAGCGAAAAGAATCAGGGAACTGAGAAGTTACAGATCCCTTACAACAGGAAGCACTGCGAGATTTTCACTTTACGCCTGCATGAAGATACTGGAGAAGAGGAATGAGGTCCAGAAAATTGTGAAGAATGTCATGGACATAAACAGGAAGACGTTAAAGGAGATGCTTCCCATGGCAGGTCTTAAGTTCACCACTCCAGACAGGTCGTCCTTCGTATATGTGCACACAGATGAAGATTCATCACCAATGGCATTGGATATGTTATCGAAAGAAGGTATTTTTGTAAGTCCGGGTAA
>DAHWLW010000136.1:0-3933 GCA_027343465.1 Thermoplasmatales archaeon
TCCCGATTACGCAGTAAATTATCCATTATACGTAAGATAAGATACGGCAGATCGCCCTAACTATATTCCTTTGAACTGAACAGCTTATACCACAAAAAGTGTTTTAGTTTAGTTATCCTTACCTATTCAGTCCAATGCCACTTGAACCATACGGGAGACTCTCAATCATAATCCCGGTTTTAAATGAAAAAGGGAATCTCGAAAACCTGCTTCCAAAGCTCAAAGATCACCGGCTAATAGTAATTGATGATGGTTCAACCGATGGCACAGCTGAGCTATGCCTTGGAAAAGAAAATGTGCTATTCATCGAGAGGGGAAAGAAGATGGGCCTAGTTTCCGCAGTACTGGAAGGCTTCAAGAATATATCTCCTGATGACAGATACGTTGTTACAATTGATTCAGACTCTTCCCATGACCCGGATTGCATAGATGCAATGGTTAGGTATGCGCAATCAATGGAACTAGATCTGCTTATAGGTTCAAGATATGTAAGAGGTGGGAGCAGCGAAGATTCCATATCAAGAAAAATAATGAGCAAGTCCGCCAATATTCTTTTCAGACTTGCATTTTCCAGCAAAATAAAAGACGCAACAAGCGGCTTCCGTGTATATTCCAGATCTCTTGTTGAATATTTGATCTCCGAAAATAAGATTTCCGCAATATCACCATCTTATGCAGGTCAGGTCGATATTCTCAGAAGAGCGATTAATTCCGGCTTCAGGACTGGTGAATTCCCAATCAGATTCAGGCAACGAAATGAAGGGCGCAGCAAGCTCAGAGCCAGAGACATATATCAGTACCTCACACTTGTTTCAAAAAAGGGCTATCTGATGAGGTATGTCCTTGTAGGTCTGTCAGGGGTAATTATCAATGAAATACTCCTTAAGGCTTTTCTTGGTATCATAGGGGATATGTCGGAGTTCATTGCCGTGGAGGCCAGTGTGATTTCAAATTTTGTACTGAATGACAAGATTACCTTCAGAACTACAGGAAATGCTGGTGGTAAATATCTTGTTAGGATGCTGAAATATAATTTTTTCAATCTGGGAGGGGTGGGCATCAATATTGCTATTTTCCTCACACTGATCAATTTCAATTTCAACCCTCTACTGGCTAATTTCCTCGGAATAGTTGTTGCATTCATATTCACGTATCTTACGTCAATATCCATTGTCTGGAGAAGGTGAATTTGGAGGATACATATTCTGAAGATTACGAATTCTCAAGAATTTCGCTTAC
Source organism: Thermoplasmatales archaeon (assembly GCA_027343465.1). Classification (GTDB taxonomy): domain Archaea; phylum Thermoplasmatota; class Thermoplasmata; order Thermoplasmatales; family Thermoplasmataceae; genus UBA447. The sequence continues at coordinate 1,240 of DAHWLW010000136.1, forward strand.
GCTTGCCTCCCTTGGTATAGTGGGGATCATAAATGCAATAGAATACCTGCTTGGATATGGTGGCATCCTCTTGATTTCTGTTGAATTTGCATCTGTTTTTTTGGCATTTGTAGTTCTTTTTCTGGCTCTTCTTCCATCCGGCTATAAATTGCCAAACTTCAGGACATCAATTGCAGCTTTTGTGATGTTGTACTTAATTTTTCAGCTACTAATTCAGACCATGACTTCCACAGGCTATCTCGCATTGATAAGGCTCACCACTCCCGTTCTCCTGTCTGGTATGGTTCTATATGTTTTCAGAGGCAAGCTTTCCCATATACCGAAGTTGAGTGGGTTTAGATTTTCCAGGAGAATGAAAATTCTCTCGATTCTCCTCTTTTTAATAGTTCTTGTTGCGTATTTCTTAAGAGTCAGCTTCCCTTCATCTGACGAGTTCACGATTGATTGGTATTCATCAATTCAGTTTTTGAGAGGACTTGATCCTTACATTAATTCCGTAACAGCTGGAGTTTTCAGAGTTTTCCCTATTCCAGCCACTGCTATGACGCCAACCATGGCTGGCGGATATGTGACAAATCTCAGCTATCCTTCTCTCTCCTTTCTTATAATGGTCCCTGCGAGATTACTTCATATAAGCCCCTTCATCACTTTAATTCCAATTTATCTTGTCCCTTTAGCTTTTATAAGGAAGAACATCAACATCATTTCTGGTATAGCAGTCTGTTCCGCTTTCATTCTTCAACCGCTTCTCCTCACTCAGTACTCTCTGGGTTTTTCTGATATACTCTGGATGACTCTCACAGCTCTTTCGCTGATTTGCCTCAATAAGAGGTATCTGTCCGGCGCTTTAATCGGCACGGCAATTTCACTGAAACAGGTTCCAGCTCTCCTGGTACCGTTTATGCTTATTCTAATCCTTAAAAATTACGGTTTAAAGGAATCCTTAAAATTTATTGCCTCCTCCCTGGTTGCCTTCTTTGCATTCAACGGCTATTTTATTCTCAAGTCCCCTTCTGCCTATGTTCACGACATGCTTGCACCGGAAATCCAAAATCTTATTGGGATCGGATTCGGGCCTTCACAGTATTCATTCCTCGGCTTCATTTACGTATCAAGAGACTTCTATACATTCATGATAATCTTTTTACTGGTTCTTCTAGTGATTGTTTATTCCCTTTATACTGAACAGATCCAGTACGGCTTTGTTGCATTTCCCTTATTGTTGTTTATCTTCAATTACAGGCTTCTGGCTGAATATCTTATGTACTGGCCCATGATGGCCGCGCTTCTGATACCATATATTGGAATAAAAGTAAGAAGTGCTGATAGTAACACCAGAATTGTAATTATGTCCAGAAAACACTGGAAAAAGGTTGCAGTGTTTGCAGTTCTTCTGATAGCAATTCCAGTGGGGGCAGCATTACACTTCAATCGGTCACCATCATTAACTGTCAACAGCTTAATGCCAGAGTATAGCTCAAACGGAACCCTGTCTTACATGGAGGCAAATGTAACATACCTAAGCCATCAGACCAGTGTTAGCCCATTGTATTTCAGATTCGTCGGTGGCTCAAATATGGTCAATCAAAACGGTTATATATGGACAACCACGGGAAATATCTCCTTTTCGGGAGGAAATACATACAGATTTAACATTTATCCCCTTGCAGTATCGGACCTGATCAACGTTTCTGGAAGCTACAGGGTTATTGTTTATTATAAGCACAATCTTGGAGAATTTAATTTAAAAATAGTGAGTCATGAATAGATAGTTTCCTTTATCGTTACTTTAATGGAATTTACTTTATACGATGTTGGTATTTCGAAAAGTTGACATCCGATATTACTTTGATATTGCGCTTCCTTTCTATACTGGGAGGAGGGGCAATGGCAGGCATACTGGGGTCGCTTACAGGACTTGGTGGCGCAACCGTTCTTGTTCCACTTCTGACACTTTTCTATGGTATACCTATATATTTTGCTACAGGAGCGAGCCTCATATCAACTATAGCGACCAGTGCCGGTTCAGCAAGTGGATATACAAAGCATAAGATTGCCAATATAAAGATAGGTGTAGGACTTGAGATTGCCACTACAGCTGGTGCGATTGTTGGTTCTCTGACTATAGTAGCGGTGCATGAGGCACACGCCAGCTGGATTATATATGTATTATTTGGAATAGTTCTGCTGGGATCACTTATTCCCACAATACAGAGAAGTTCAAGTGAAGAGCCTCTGAAACGGAAGCCGGACTGGAGCACAAAACTTTTTCAACTGGCCGGAGAATATTATGATACTAAATTAAAAAAGAAAATAAGCTATGAAGGAGTGAGGTGGTGGCTGGCTGAAATAATCATGTTCTTTGCCGGTGTTATTTCAGGGCTTCTTGGTATTGGGAGTGGAGCCCTCAAGGTTCTTGGTATGGATTGGGCCATGAACCTGCCAATGAAAGTTACAACTACAACCAGTAACTTTATGATAGGAATTACTGCAGCCACCGGAAGTTCTATTTACTGGTATGAAGGATATATACAACTTTTCATAGCCGGGGCAACTGCCATAGGTGTTGTCATAGGGGCATACATTGGCAGTCGGCTTCTCCTCAAGATAACAAACAAGAACATAAGGTGGATATTCTTTTCAATCCTTTCATTCCTGGGCGTAGAGATGCTTTTGGAAGGTCTTGACAAGGCA
>DAHWLW010000018.1:0-12795 GCA_027343465.1 Thermoplasmatales archaeon
ACGGAATTACCAAAATTAAGGATTTGAACCCCGAATCCAGAAGAGTAAATGTTGTGGGGAAAGTAATTAGCGTAGGAGAGCCAAGAGCCATACAGACCAGGGTTGGAGAGGAAAAATCCGTTACCGAGGTCTATATCGGAGACGATACAGGAAAGATCATTCTTTCACTGTGGGGAGATCAGGCAAATCAGGCTGCAAGCGGCAAGACACTGCAGATTGATAATGGCTACATCTCACTGGTGAGAGGCCACATGAGACTGAATGTTGGGAAATACGGCTCCATGAAGGAAAGTGATGAGGAGGTGTCAGAAGTGAACGAATCCTTTGACCTCAGTGAAAAGGAACACGAAAACACTTTCAGAAATCACAGAAACTTTGGCGGCGGAAACGGCGGCAGAGGAAGGAGCTACTACGGCGGCAACAACAGGGGCGGCCGTGGCAGAGACAACGACAACTACGATTAATTTCAACAATATTTAATGCGGGAGGATTTACCTCCATCAAGATTTCTTTTTCTGATTTTTGTATATCTCTATTATTTCATGGGTTGATGTAGAATCCTCTGGTTTTTTATCGTTCCGGAACTTGCCAGTAAATCTCGGGAACCTTAGGGCCAGACCTGCATCCTGCCTCAGAACTCCAAATGCACATCTGTGTACTGGACTCAGCGTTATTTCTGCTGCAATTACCTCCATTACAACAGATGGATATATCCATATATCCGGCTCCATATCTGAGACAACTCTTGGGGGTTTATTCTCCATTTTTATGTCTGAGAACATTGCAGGCAGGGCAGCAAGAACATCATCGGTGAACCCTGTTCCAAGCTTGCAGACACTCTCATAGGTGTCTTCCTCTTTGTTGTATACCGCCATTAGAAGAGCTCCATATTTTCCACTCCTTCTGCCGTGCCCATAAAACGCTCCGATAACCACCAAATCGAGTGAGTCATTGAACTCTGACTGGTAATCACGCTTGAATTTTATCCACAGCCAGCCTCTGGCTCCAGCTCTGTATACTGAATCTGGTGATACTTTTTTGGCTACTAGTCCCTCACATCCATCGCTTATGGCCTGCTCGAAGAATTCTGATGCCTCTTTCTCCGAATTCGTGACAAGACGTTTTGAAAGCCTGAAATCATCGTTTTCACTGAAAATTCCTTCGAGGACCTGTCTCCGTTCACCGTATGGTTTTTTGTGTAATGCTTTACCATCGAGGTATAGAATATCAAACAGAAATACAGCGAGTGGGACATCCTTGCTTACCTTTTCAATTTCATGAATTCTTCCCCGTCTCAATGATGCCATCTGAAATGGATACAGTTCCCCGGTCTCAGAGTTATATGGAACTGCCTCACCATCCAGTATACAGCTTTCGCAAGTGAAAGTCTTCCGGAATGCAGCAATAATATCCGGGAAGTTTCTGGTTGTTTCTTCAGAGCCCCGGGAAAATATCCTGATCTCCCCTTTGTAGAGGTGAATCTGGGTTCTCATTCCGTCATATTTGTATTCAAAAGCCGTGTTTCCATCCATCTTTTTAATTATGTCAGAGATTTCTGGAAGCCGCTCAGCAAGCATGACTTTAGCGGGAATCATTGGTGTTGGTCCCATGTTCAGGACTGAATCGACCCGTCCTTTCTGCAACTGAGAGGCAATTTCACCCATGTCAGGGTGAAAATTGAATGCCTCCTCTATCTCATCTGATTTGTCTTCAACTGCAAATGCCTTCGCCAAACCTGAAAGGATTGTTGCATCCGAGACTCCAAGCCTGAGCCTCCCTGTAACTATTCTGGTTATATATAGTGCTTCGTCAGGTGTACTGTTGATTAGAAGCCCCATTATTGCCCTGATCCTGTTTTCCTCGCTCCCCTGCCCCGACAACCTTGAAATAGAAAGGAGATTCTCATGAAGGCTGCTGACAGAAATTTCTTCCATAAATAGAGAACCCTGAGATTTTGCCCCCATGAGAGATTTTGCCACTATCCCGAGGTCTCCATGCCTTGCATATTCTGACTGTATATGTTCCAGGTCTGCTCCAGATACCCTTGAAAGAGCAGATATTATAATTTCGTCTGCTACACCAAGTTCAATCCCCATGTAATCTGGTCCAACTTTTCCCTGGGTTATGTATACAAGAACACGCAGGTCTTTGTCTGCACGAGAAAACATTTCTGCAAGAAGGTCTACCAGCTCCGTCCTCTTTCTTGTTTCGGACATTCTGTTGAAGGTTTCTACAGCTTCTCTGAACAGCACCTGTGATCCAACTCAGATCATGTCCAGTCTAATAAATGGTTCAATCTGGCTCTGATATTGTTATTTCAGTTTCCTTGGGAACATTAAGGGCCGATCTGTTAAGGAATATGAAAGAAACAGCTCCGACAAGGCCCATCAGGCCAATTAGTGACCAGGAAACACTGTATCCAATTACTCTGGCAAATATTCCGAAAATCGTTGGGCTGAATGCACCTATTATGTTCTGGACAAAATTTACAAAGGAGAGGGAAAAGGATATCATCCCTGGATCTTTTATATTTCTGGCCGAAAATGTATAGAGAATGGAAAGTGTATTTACAGTTAACATGCCCAGAACTGCAACCTCAATCAGAATTTCCGTAAAACTCCTTGAATAGCCAAGTAGAATTACAAGGACGGAACACATAATAATTACTGCCACAAACTGAGCGATCTGATGGCGGTTCCTTGCGAATATGTATCCTCCTATTACGCCCCCTGCAAACCCTATGAACAGAAAAAGCATGTCAAGAATGCTGGCGCTCTGAGATGAAAAACCTAACTGGGTCTCAAGATAATAGACAAGGAGCTGTCCAACCACCGTTTCAGATAGAATACCAGAGAGAGCCATTACAGGAAGAATCCATATATTCTTTTTCCTTAGTAGATTTCCAGCGTTCCTGGCTGCTCCCCGAAAGGATGAGGATGTCACGCGAATGTCCCTTAGCACGATGAAATTCTCCAGTGCTAGAATTAGCATTATCATCCCGGCAATATCCAGTGGTGTCCGCCATCCCAGATATATATCAAGAAAATTCCAGCCTATTATCCCTATTCCTGCGCCAATATTGAAGGAGCCATTGAAAAGGCCAACATGAAAAGGATAGTTAGATTCTGGAACTATCTGATGCAGAAGACCCAGAGCAGGAGAGAAGAAGAATGCCGATCCCAGTCCGGCAAAAAATCTTGCAGCTATGAGCTCTGGAAGGTTCTGAGACTGGGCGGTACCTATAACAGACAGGCCAAGTACGGCAATCCCGAACACAGATGTCTTCACATTGCCTATTCTGGATGATAGAATACCTCCGGCCATCTGAAATACAGCCAGACCAATGTAAAAAGAGGTGGTCATAACTCCAAGCGAGACTATTCTCAGATCGAAATTGGATGCGATATAACTCAGGCCAGGGGCTATATTGAACCAGTTCATTCCATAGACAGCACGGCTGAAATTTATTGAGGTGGATCTCACTCTGTAGTTCAATCCCTCGACCATAACGTTCAGCTATATTTATGTGACCGACCAAGATCAGCTGTTATCCTGTCAAGAACAATGTACCTTGACCATTGCTCATCTTCAGCTCGTGAATAGTATCTTTCCTTTGATGTAACGGATAATCTCCGGAACTCAATGCCCGGATATGAGATTTCAGTGAGTACAAGTGGTATTGGCGATGCCGGTTTCCTGGACCAACCCCGGATATTGAATGGGTCTGTCAAAAGACCTTTTGAAACATTTTCAGTGCTGAACCCAACTATATTCCTGATCTGCATCCATACGAAGCTCTTTGCAGTAAAGTCTACTCTCACTGTATTTTCCCCTGTTCTCAGAACCTGGATCTTCTCTATTGTCCGGACTGGATTTCTTGAATCTCTCCTGCAGAACTGATGGAAGTCATGAGTTCCAACAAACATCGATAACTGGGAAGAAAGGAGATCTGGATCAAATTCACCCCTGAGGAAGTAACTGTATGTCTTTCTCAGGCAGTGCCTGGGGTTAGCATCCTCATTCACTTCTGCATACCCGGTGAAGAATATTCCTCTGCAATGGGAATTCAATATGCCGGCAACTTTCTGGGCTGATTCTTCGGTGGATATTTTAAGCACATTCCCTGTTGCGGATACTCCCCTGTCAGTTCTTGCTGCGCATGCAATGCCATCTGCAAGCGAATTTTCCTCGAGAACACTGATTATTGCATCTTCTATGCTGTTGTTGCCATTTCCCCTCTGAAATCCTGAAAAATTATAACCTTCATATCCGAACCTGAGGAAATAGTACACTGCCAGTCATCAGCAAGAATTTAAAATACATTTCATGGATTGCATCGAGTTGATACAGATAGCGGGCCTAGGAGTTTCCGGTTCGTACCTGCTTAACAGGCTTTCCAGTGAAGGGATAGAATGTGAGGGATATGATCCGAGACCTGATGGTTTTCCCGTTCCTTGCGGTTACGCCCTGAATTCTAGGCTCTTCTTCAGGTTCTGTGAACTGGCGTCCCTGGATTCAGAGAAATATATCCAGGTCGTGGCAGATGATGTGATATTCACAAACAGTGCTGGAAAATCCGTACATTTTTCACCGGCAGGCCTGGCCACAATTGATAAAAATGTCTTTCTTGCAGATCTTGTGGAAGATAAAAAACGCCACCATTCCCAGTTGAAAAAGACAGGCAGCGGCATAACTATTGATGCCACTGGTGTCAGCAGGTCCATTCTGGGGCCCGTAGAACAAGATTTCACAATGAGGACTATAGAATACATTTCAGATCCCACGGGAGATTCAGGATTCCGATTCAGGTTCTTCCCCTCTGGATCAGGTTACCACTGGATATTCCCTCTCAAAAGTTTCAGCCATGTAGGAGCAGGATCAGATGATCTGGATGCCATACGGGAATCACTAGAAGGGACTCCGCATAGCCGGGTCCTGTCACGTAACATAAGACTCAAGCCTCTCTTTGATAACATCTCCTCAGGCAATGTTATAGGAGTTGGTGAATCAATAGGGACCGTATCGCCAATTACCGGTGAGGGCATTGTGCCCAGCCTTGAATGTGCGGAAATTCTTTTTCAGATACTCAGGGAAAACGATGACCTTGACACAATTCTTGAAAAGTACAGTGAACAGCTGAGGCAAAGTTATTCCAGATACCTCAGGCTCTTTGATCTCCTCATGAATGTCCGAAACAGCAGGTTGCTGAGCCTTAGAAACTTCGGCGCCCTATCGCCAGCAAGGGAGGATCTGCGGTACTTTGGCATAGAGGCGAGCATTACAAAGATAATAGCAGCACTTCTATGATTTTCTTAGAGTTAAGACTAACAATATACTGAATCTTTCTTTTACATGAGTAGGGTACATATTCAGATGTGATGTTGATAAGGTGTTTGTCTGTATTATAGAACTCCACCGTCAACAGGAATCATAGCATCGGTGGTTGCACCGAATATATCCTCATTGACCAGTGCCAGAAGTACATTTGCAACATGTTCAGGGAGAACCTCTCTCCTGAGCAGGTTTGTTGTTTTATATTCCTCAACGGTCTGGCCTTTTGCTTTTGCTCTTGACTCAAGAACTCCCCCTTCCCAGATCAGGGAACCACGGAACACCTTGTCTGGGTTGATTATGTTAGACCGGATCCCATATTTCCCTCCCTCTTTGGCCACATAATGGCACATCTGCGCAGCCATGGCTTTGGTCGACCCGTATGAGAGCATCTCCGGGCCTGGATGAAGAAGGTTCTTAGTTATATTGAAAACTATGTTCCCGCCAAGGCCTGAATTCTTCATAAGCCTGAATGTCTCCCTGGTCATCAGGAACGTCCCCCTTGCATTAACCTGATAATGCCTGTCCAATTCCTCAGCAGATATGTCAGTCAGAGGTGCGCTTTTAAGTATCCCGGCATTGTTGAAGAGTATATCAACTCCGCCTGACCGGTCAACTATGCTCTGGAAAGCTCTTTTAACATCTTCCTCTGATGATATGTCACACCGAATTCCGACCACTCTTGATCCTGTTTCTTTTTCGATTCGGGAGGCGCTTTCTTCTATCTGCTGGCTGAGGTCAATGGCAAAAACCATTGAGCCATTTCTCGCAAGCGTGTGTGCAGCAACATATCCGATCCCGTTCGCCGCACCTGTCACAACTGATATCTTACCCTGGAGAGGCCTTGGGACAAATTTCTTCAGTTTAGCCTCCTCAAGAGGCCAGTACTCCATCTCAAACGATGCTTCCCTTGATATGAATGAATGCTTTGAAAATCTGGAAGAGGCAAGATTCACCTTGAAGGAATGGATGAACTGGTCCACTATTATTCTGCATTCTTTCCAAGTGGTGGCTGCTGTAATAATGCCAAATCCCTGTATTACAATGATAGGAGGAAATGGATCGTGCATGGGATACTTTTCGCCGATGTATTTTTTGTATTCCTGGGTGTAGTTATTCAGATAACTTTCAATCTGTGAATCAATATCTTCTATTGAGGATACGTAGAGATAATCATACTTGGTCCTTATCAACATGTCCGGTGTGGCTGGCCCGGCATTCCAGAATTCTTTAGCCTCTTTCGTCCTTGAGATAGTCAATGCTTCTTCCCCAGTCTCGATTAACAGAACTTTTTTTGACTTTTTTGAAAGAATTCCCCTGAGATGCGGTATGGCAGCCATGATGCTTTCACGATCAGCAACAGGATATTGTGGACTCATGCTGAGATCTCCGCATTTTTTCCTGAGTATGGATCCTGCCTCATTTATCAGTTCCATGTGCTTCTCATAGCTCTCTTTTCCAGTGTTTCCAAAAGTGAACAAACCATGTTTACGCAGAATAATTCCTCTGGTATTTGGAGGAAGATTCTCAACTAGATCCATAAATGCACGGGCCAGTTTGAAACCTGGCTGATAATAAGGCACTATCACGGTCCCCGGAAATAATTCCGTGATCTGGGAATCGGTGAGGTCCGTATTGGTTATGGATAGAATGTTGTCTGCGTGAGAATGAACAACGAAGCGATATGGAATGAATGCGTGCATGAATGTCTCAACACTAGGTGATGGCTGAGATGGGTCCAGCATACTTTTTTTCAGATAATCCGCCATTTCAACATCGCTCATTTCCCTGATCTTTTGAGCAGCCAGAAGATCATCCATACGAAGTGCTGTGAATCCGGACTCGTCTATTTTAGCAAGGTCCGAACCTGAACCCTTGACCCTTAAGACCTTGACGCTCCTTCCAGTATGATCATATTCCTCAGTCTTTACAGAGGTATTTCCGCCGCCATGAAGTACCACATCTGGTTGCACCCCAATCTTCCTTGAGAAATCAACACATTCCTTTAACAGTTCAGAATTAGCCGGATGAGGACCAGAGCTCATAAATGGGAATAGAGAGTGTTTATAAATAAATTAGGAGAAATTCTGATTTATCCTATAAGTTCTATAGATGGCCTTCCTGGCCATGGATTGGCCCTCTTGGATCTGCTGACCTCACTTCTTACATCGATCCTGCATGAAAAGATATTTTCCAGATATTCCTTTTCGGATAAAATTAGATTCATCTCATCGGATATCTCAAGTGAAATATTCTTTTTATTTTTCATAAAATCAGGAATCAGATATTTATGGTCATCGGGAACCTTGGATGGCCCATCTTTCATCATTACAGCAGTCGTTTCGAATATCTCTTTCGGAGCCACGTTAATTCTTATTTCCAATGGTTTTATTCCAGTTGCCTTCGATATTTCCCTTATGTCCGATATCAGTTTTTCTATGTAATTTTCCCTGTGAATGGGTGATTGATCCATCCCATCTCCTGGAGGGATGTAGCGTTCCTTGCTTACAAAACCATGGTTTCCTGCCTTTTCCCATAGCTCCTCGCATGTATGGGGAATCACAGGAGACATTAGCACAAGCCAGTCCTTTATGATCTCACGCAGTGCTACCATGATATTTCCACCCCTGGCCTCAACATGTTTCAGATCATTGAGGACCTCGTAGAATACAGAAATGTAAGCACCCCTTATATCATAACGATCCATCTTTCTGATATAATCGCCTGCATGATTGTAGAATGAGACCACGAACCATCTCTCAACGTTACCCATTTCAGTAACACCAGGATCTTTGAATGATTCCACCAGAGAGACAAAGCTATCATACTTCTTTCTGACCGTGGTTATGTCTGTCTCATTCCAATCCAGTACTGAAGTAGTTTCTGAGTTAATCGCAGAGAACAGGCGGTAAAGATCAGAGGAATAGTTATTTGCTATCTTGAGAAGTGATATGGCATTTCCCTTGCTCTTGGAAATTTTTGCACCTTCAGAAATTACAAGCCCTGAGATAACTATCCCCTTTGGCCAGTCCTTTTCAGTGAAAAGCGCAGCATGGTTCATGATATAAAATGCAAGATGATTTGTAATGTGCGGGCTGGTTGTCATACGCACGTCCACTCCATACCAGTATTCCTTGGAATTTCTGGCTTCGCGAATGAGATCCATAACCTCTTCCCCATAGGAATGCTTTAGCGATGCTCCAGTGAAGATGTTCTCAATAATATCTTCAGGAAGTTTATTTCCCAGTTTAGTGTGAATCTCACGAAGCTGTCTGGCACAGGTATAAACGATGGGATAAATAGTCGAGTCTGAAAGGGATTCTATTGTCCACCTCTCATCAAATGGGAGTTTTGTGCCTATTCCTCTTCTTCTTGCGCATGGCCGTTCCCTCAGCCAGTCAATAATGTCATGCATACCATCCCTGTAGTGAGATGGTTCGAAAAGCATGTTATTTACAAGAGTGTGAGATTTTTCCTTAAGCCATGGGATTGAGTAATCAATAAACCACTGATCCTGCAGGACTGCGACAACTACCTTTGATCCCCCTCTTGTTTCAGCTTTTCTGGATGTTTCGTAAAGTATGAAGGCAGATTCTTTAAGCAGTCTCTCTTTTATGCTCTCCCTGGCCTCCTGGACTGACATACCGGAAAATTCTGCGTTACTATCATCCATAATTCCAGAATAGAATTCCTCCCTGTAGAGAATGGCAGTAGCCTCCTTGATGCTATCAGAATCTGAGAGGTTATGGATTTTCTTCAGTTTAACAAGGTTCTCCACAGTCAGACCTTTCCCTTCTGGAAATTTAATTATTCTAATTGGTTCGATGCTGGAACCGAGATCCCTCAGAGCGACATAATCCCAAACAGAATGTCCGGGGACAGAATACACGGCCCCTGTCCCGTTTTCCGGGTCCACAAAATTAGAAGGAAATACAGGTACCTTCTTGCCTGTGACAGGCACAGTAAATTCATGATAGAGAATTCTATCTTTTTCAACTATTCCCAGATCCTCTATTTCTGGATTCTGAAGAATCAACTTCTGGACAGTCCCCTTTGATACGGCAATTTTTTCACCCATATAATCTATTAAATGATATTCCTCACCCGGGTTAATCCAAAGGTTTGTTATACCAAAAATGGTCTCTGGCCTGAGAGAGGATGCAACTATTCCAAACTCCGTGCCTCTGAAAATCACTGCTGTGAATTCTTCAATCGAAACCTTGTCTGTGTCACCATCCTTGATATCGTCCTCTCCAACTGCATTCTGATCCTCGATGCTGTATAGAATTGGATATCTGCCCTGCTTTATCAGTCCGAGGTCATGAAGCCTCCTGAACTGCCATTTAACTACCTCCTGGTAGAAAGGTTCTGCTGATGTGAATCGCCTTGACCAGTCTATAGAATAACCCAGTCCACGGAAATCTTTTACTATCCTGTCTGAGAAATACTGGGCAATATTTTCAGGCTCATGGAACTGATCAAGATATTGGCCAATCCTATTTTCATTCTCATATTCCCTTAAGTATTCCGTATACTGTTTTATTGCTTCTTTGTCACCTCGCCTGAGCCTCTCAGAGTATGCCAGTATAGGGGTACCACTCTGGTGAAATCCCATAGGAAAGAGCACATTGAATCCCATAAGCCTTCTGTATCTCGCTACAACATCTGCAAGAGAATACGTTCTCCCATGTCCAACGTGGAGAGAACCATTAGAATATGGCCATGGCACCGTTATGAGAAACTTAGGCCTGTCTGGTTCTACAACAGGTTCGAAAATTCGTTCCTGTCCCCATCTTTTCTGCCACTTTTTCTCAATTTCCGGACCCATGATCACTCATCCATTATCAGGACAGCAGCAGAAATTACTGTTGTCCATTCACCGGGTTTCATGACAACAGCAGTGGAGCATATATTCTTGGTTGTAAGTATACGATCCTGCAAAACGTATTCCTCTTTCTTTCCGTCCCAGACCAGCCTATCGGCCATTCCCATAGTACTTGCAAGCATTTCTGCAGCAAGTTTCTCAGCAAAGAAACCGGCAACCTTTTCCGTTTCTCCATAGCTGTGATGTTCGCTGAGATATCCCCACTTGCTCCTGTCAGATGGAAGTGCGTATCCAATGGCAGCGGACATCATTCTGTTAAGTTCGTTAGAGGAATTCCTTGCCAGAACTGTGAAAATTATCTGGCCGGGATGTAAAAGTTTTAGGCCTTCTGCCGGCGTAACTACCTCAGCATATGGAGGAAAGATTGAACTGATGCTTACAAGATTGAAAGGGGCTATCCCCCCATCTCTAAGAGCCTCTTCAAAAGACTGAAGCTGGCTTTCACCTCTGCCTACACCCCTTGTAAAAAATATCTTGTTTGGGACAAATGAAGTCATTTCACACTTCATAGTAATGGAATTAATTATGTTTTTCCAACCATGCGCTCAAAGATCAAATATAATCTGTCCCAATCCTTTCTCTGCATCGAAACCTATCTGGTGGTATGTTGGTGCTTTAGGGATGTTCGCATATCCACTCACTTCTGAAAATATATAACCCTCAAGTTTGAATGAAAGATGTCCTGAAGTTGGCATGGAGGCGTTTAACAATTTCTTAATGTAGAAATTTTCACCTTCTAACTGCTCTATAAAAAGCGAAGCGAATCTATAGAGCATGTCGGTGTAATCAGTGAACCTGATCTCACCATCATATGTTCTGTAAACTGGATTAATTAAGGTAAATGAGGTTAGATTGGCCCATGCCTCAGTAAATGAGGATAGAAGTTCTTCAATGTCGGATCCGGAAAATGCTATCTGAACATCAGCAGTATGATCAAGAATTTTGTATGACAATTTAAAATATATTAAAAAGAGGGAAAAAAAGATTACTCAGGCTTTTCTGATGAAATAACCGGGATTGGTTCGTCGAGATTAATCCCTATTTCATCTTCTCTGAGTTTTCTTCCTATGCTCTGCTCATAGAAGGATATGATTCTCCTCTTGTCCTCCTTTGTGTAATCTCTGAAGTATTTATCCTTCTTGAGTACCTTTCCAGTTCTCTCCTCGTAAGTTCTGGCAGGGATGGAATACTTTCTCTGTGTAGCGTCCCTGTAAAGCTCTGGGATAACGTTGAAGGCGCAGAATGGAACTACTCTTCCATCAGGCATAGCGTAGTGTATATCGCATCTCTCTACCCTGTCTACGTCGTATGTGTATGGATCCATAAAGTGCATGAATCCAATGAACATGCTCTTGTAGTGGAAGGCTTTGAGACCGTGGTAGTCGCCCTCTGTGAAAGCATTGTATACCATATCCTTCAGTTTGAAGTCTTTTGGGGCCTTGTCATAGTCGACAAACTTTCCGATCTTCATCAGAAGTTTCGGTACAGTTATTGCTTTGCTGATTCTCTTGAAGTTTGAGTTCTTTATTTCGTCAGCGAGTTCTCCGATGTACTCGAACATACCAGGCACGTCAATGAATCTGGTTATTGGCGTAACCTTGTCACCCTCCTTGAACAGGTAAGTACCCATTCCGCAGGCGAAGTGTATGGAAAGCTTGTACATCTCCTTGCCTTTGAGTTGCTCTACGAAGTCAGAAACCTTTGCAGTTGATGGAACAGTGAAGAAATCTTCTCTTCCTATCATTCCGTCTGTCTGCTGTTCTATCTTCTTTATACAGCCAGGTATGGTAACTCTCTGCTTCTCCCTCATTCTGTCTGGCATTCTGCCTACAAGACTTACAGGCTGGAAGTTTACGGCTCTGACGACATCGATGTTGGAAAGACCAAACCTTATCATGTCACCAAGGTACAGGTCATTTACACCACCTATTACAGTTGGAACCAGAACGACACCGAGAGGCGCTTTCTTGTAATTCTCAAGAGCAGCAGGTATTTCCCAGAAGTTCTTTGGATTGGATCTGGGGGTCGGGCCATCGAAACTTGTGTAAATGACATTTGAGCCTGCTTCCCTGATCTTCTTTGGGAAGTCCGGATCAAAGGCAGATCTTATACTGTTTGTGTTCAGCTGGATATGCTCGTATCCCTCTTCTCTGGCTATCTTGATTATGTCAATTATGTCATCCCTTATAGCAGGCTCACCGCCTGTTATCTGAACTGCATTTGCCCCTACAGGTTTCTCGTTCCTCATTCTTCTGAGCATCATTCTGACCTGATCCTGTGTTGGCTCATATATTGGTTCGTTCTCCTTTGCGTAGAAGAAGCAATACCAGCAGGAAAGATCGCAGCGGTTTGTAACTACAACATTGCCAAGACCAGTGTGGGATTTATGTTTAACACAAAGACCGCAGTGTGTAGGGCAAACAATTTTGTCTGCATATACTGCAACATTCGGGTTCAATATTTTTGTACCCTCTTTGTCCTGGAATTTTTTGGCCTCCTCATACATATCATAATCTTCCCAGTACTTTTCTTTTGTTATTCCATGTTCTGCGCATTCCTTGATAAGATCAACTTCTCCC
>DAHWLW010000039.1:0-3478 GCA_027343465.1 Thermoplasmatales archaeon
ATGATAGCCAAGTCCTTCCGAATACTACGTTTGTCAGTTTTGAGCGTCTGCTTGGTGATATTGGGACAGTTAATCTCTCAGGTATAGACTGGATCATCATAGGCGGTGAGTCAGGTCCTCATCACAGACCAATGAACATAGAGTGGGCACGCAACATTGTCAGGCAGGCAAAGGATCAGGGCGTTGCTGTATGGATGAAGCAGCTTGGCGGATTGAGGCCCGGTGGCGAACTTGAGGACTTCCCAGAGGACCTGAGAATAAGGGAATTTCCAGGGGAGGACCAGAAATGAACAGAAAAATTCTCACCAATTGGCTTCGTGCTGGCTTAGCATTGCAGCAGATATGCGAGATCGACGGATGCACAAGGAAAGCCGAATACTGCATTACGCAGTATCATGGTCCAAGTATCAGGGTGTGTACAGAGCACTCCCCTAACATGAATATAATCAAAGGGAGGCTGGAGGTGAGTAAATGACCTCAAAGGGATCAGTTGCTGAAGGCATCCTGTTGAAGATGCTTCTCCAGAATGGCATCGAGGCAGAGCATGGATCCCCATCAAGGCCAGGAGATATCATCGTGCCGCCGAATGTGATCATCGAGATAAAGGATCCAAAGGGAAACTCATACAGCTTCAAGCAGCACTCAGGTAAGGGAGAGCAGCAGTGGAAGATCCTGAAGGAAAAGAAGGAGAGGTTTCCATGGCTTGAGATCTTCTATGTTGTGAGGTTTGGCAGGAAGGAGTGGAAATATTTTCTGATACCGGATAACACTGAAACTCTGAAATTGAAAAACGGTTTCAACCTGCAGGGCCTCTTCACATTGCTCATGGAGAAGCAGAAGGCTTATATGGCGAATGGAGCGACGACTGAAGTTGGAAATGAAAATTGATCTTCCGGAATCCTGGAATCAGGTTTTGAATTTTCTTGAATCTCTAAGAAGCAACAATAGAACAGCAATTGCCAGAAGCCCAAAGGAAATAGCGGAAGCAGTTGGAATACCAGAGCAGAAGGCAAGGCTTATACTGGCAGAGCTTTATAGAATGAATTTGGTTGAAAGAAGAACCAGAGGGGTAAACAGGAAGGGTTATCCTTTCAAAAGTTTTTACCGTATTAAGGAAGGTAAGATCCTATGAGTGACTGGCCTGATAGTTTCAAACCCAGAGAGTGGCAAAAGATGACGCTTCCAGTGGTCAATAACTTTCTTTCACAGGAGAAACATGTTGCTCTGGAAGTCCCCACTGGATCTGGAAAAACTCCCTTTGCACTGCAGGTTGCAAGGGAATTTGACGGCCAAGTGCTATTTCTGACCAGGACCAAGGATCAATTCACGAGAATATGGGAAGATAATGAGAAATGGTTCAAGATGCCTTTGATTTATTTGATGGGTAAAAAAACCCTTTGTGCGAGACCGGAATTATGGGATAAAACCGATGATGACGAAGACACAGACTCCGAGGAAATCAAGAATCCCTGTAACATTTGTGTCCTGAGGAAACTAAAGAGGAAAATAGATTGCAATGCTATGAAAAGTCCAGATGCGTTTGTTTCCAGTGTTGTAAAACGCGCTCAGGACGGTTATAAAAGCGATATATCCAACGGGAGAATTGTGCAAGATGAATTGGCAGACACTGAAGAAACATTATCAGAAGATGTGCCTGAGGATAGATTTGAGGGATTCTGCCCCTATTATTCCGTCAGAAACAGTATGCAAGACGCAAAACTGGTTCTGGGCACCTACAATTATGCAATTAACCCATCCATAAGAAAAAATGTTTTCGGAAATGATGAAATCGGCTTAACTAGCCAAGAAAACTCCTCGAGCGGTGAGTATTACTCTGCTGGTGGTATTGTTCAGGAACTCCAGAATTATGGCAAGGACTTTTCAGAAAGATTTAAATTGATTATCATTGACGAGGCACATAATCTGGATTCTGCCATAGAAAATTTGGGGCAAAAACTATCGGTTGATACAATAAATAAGGCCTTCAAAAGTTTATTCGGTGAAACAGAAATTCTCTCTGAGGAAAATGCAGAAAAACTGGAAAATCAGTCTGGAGCTGAAGGGGTTTCAGTTTTCCTCTGGAAACTTTATCAATCCATTCTAAGGGGTAAGATCAAACTGGATGATCACCTGAAAAGGTTTGAGCTGACCGACGACCTCATAGTGAGCTATGAAAAAGCCAAGAAACCCTTGGAAGTTCTGAGTGGACGCGAGAAAGAACCTGAAAAAGGGGAATTACAGTACCCAAAAGTAGCATCCGTAAGGAATTTCATGTCTAAATTTGCATCCAAGGATAAGGATGGCAGTTACGGCGTGTATCTTGAAACGTATAAAAAGAAAAACGGAACTGAAAGCAGGCGTCTCAGGATCATGTTCTTTGACCACTCCTCCTATCTTTCCTTTCTGAAATATAGCAAAGTCCTGTTCCTATCAGCCACGATGCCGAGCTGGGACCATATAAGCTTCATTTGGAATCTTCCAGATACGGAATATATTAACCCCCAGCAGAGCGGCCTTATCGATAACCATGGTAAGGTACGGTTCCATTCAGATAGTACTTTATCAACAGAAGGTCTTCACAATGCCCCTTACGAGGATAAATACGACGCCGTTTTGAAGTATGTAGAGAAAGTTAAAAGCATAGCCACGGGAGCAGAAAAAAGTGTTCTTGTTGCATTCACCAATGGAAGTATTAGAAAGTTGTTTTTCGAAATAAGTGATACAGATAAGTTCATGAAACCTTTGATATTATCTCCGACAGGTAAAATGAAAGCCAGCTTTGTGAGATCACAACTGAAACAAGGGTCGAAGGTTGTTCTGGCGGTACATCATGATTCACTTTTGGAGGGTGTGGAATTCTTAGATACCACAAATAAGAATTTACTCAGTGATGTTGTGATAGCAGGTGTGCCCATACCTCCCAACGACGATTACAGAAAAGATTTTTCTAACTTCATCTTAAAGACTGAGGCAGGGCGGCACATTTCGAAGGAGGATCTATTATATAATGAACCTGCCCTTAGTGCCGTGAAACAGGCCATAGGAAGGGCAACAAGAAGTCCGGAAGATTTCACAAGGGTATGGCTCCTGGATTATAGGTTCCAAAAACAGTTCTGGAAAAGGAATCTTTTGGGAAACGAAGTCTAGCAGGATTGCCTGTACATTAATGCTCGTTAATTATCCTGCTTTGACAAATAAAATCTTGTCTTACCGGACTAATTACTCGATTACACTATTGGTTTTCACTCACACTTCTTTTTGTCGTTCTATCCGAGTTCCGGATTGCAGAACTTCTTAATCCATATAAGGAATATATAATGAACTTCGTATTATCATTAATCAAAGCTAATCGGAGAAGCGGAAGCTCTATTCCTCCGATTAGCTGGGGTTTCCGTTTCTTCCGGTTTGCGGAGGAAACCTCATGTCAAAGAAGTCCGCAAATAAGGTTAAGAATGGTTCTGGAAAGAGATGGAACAAT
>DAHWLW010000063.1:0-2795 GCA_027343465.1 Thermoplasmatales archaeon
TAAGCGAATAAGAATCAAGAAAGGAACAATGCAGGACGCATCATTCATAGAGGCTGACAGGGGAGAGTATGGCAAACCCAGGGGAGAGGATGCCAAAACCAGGAGATCAAGGGATGGTGCATCCGCCACAAAGAATCATGAGCAACACTTCGGGTATAAAGCACATACTCTTGTGAACGAGATTAAGATCATAGAGAGACTGTCAGTTACACCTGCAAATGTGCATGATTCGCAGATCGACCTTTCCTTACCGGGAATCATATGCTATCGTGATAAGGGTTATTTCGGATCTGAATGCAAAGGCATCAATGGTACAATGGATCGTGCAGTGAGAGGGCATTCACTTCCAGTGAAGAGTATACGCAGGAATCTGAGGATATCCAGGATCAGATCGGCGGTGGAACATCCATATGCATTCTTCAAGGGTATGTTCCATTTCTTCCATGTGATGGTCACGACAGTGCAGAGGGTGAGAGTGAAGACATACTTCACTGCCATGTGCTACAACCTTGTAAGGGCAAGA
Source organism: Thermoplasmatales archaeon (assembly GCA_027343465.1). Taxonomy (GTDB): domain Archaea; phylum Thermoplasmatota; class Thermoplasmata; order Thermoplasmatales; family Thermoplasmataceae; genus UBA447. Next base: position 524 of record DAHWLW010000063.1, read on the forward strand.
TTCCTTGACAGGACAGCGTAAGCCATCGACAATCAGGAAAATACGGGGAAAAACATGGTGAAATTCACCATGCTTCCATATATTTCAGGCATGATTGGTTGATTTTACAATGTTCAGGAAAGACATTGTACTATTTCGAATGGTTTTGGGAAATCCTCGTTAGAAGATTTTTCAAGAAATGACGCAAAAACTGTTAAATCGTTGTACCAAACAGGATATAGCGTACTATTAACTTTTAAATTTTGACCCGATTGAAAATATTCTACATCATTTTCACAACTGTAACGAAAAAGGATGCTTGTATCCCCGTTTTATCAAATGTTTCCTGTTATTTCACCCCAAATTTTCTTTAAACCAGGTTGCAGGTATCAGGCTAAAATAGTACGGAAATGTTCTCTTGAACGGTTAAAACCGCATTATGCTTTGAAATAAATATAAGGCAATCCTTGGGTCAACTTTAATAACCATTCAGATTATTTCTACAGGGTGGTATAATGGATGAAAAGGCCGTTATGAAAGAGCTTCCTGCTATCCGGAAGCTGGTATACGGGAACCTTATGGAAACGTACCTTCCTTTCCCTGTTGATCTGAAAGCAAGCAGCAGATGGGCTGTTGAGGCTGGCGTCCCTCGTAATACTGACACCATAATTTTCACCTCACACATGTATCAGATGGGAAGCATGTTCAAAAATTATGAGAAATACATTCCCCTGTTCACAAAACTTGGAGGGTCAAAAATGATAGCCTCAGTTGGATCACGGTTAATCAAAACAGATAAATCAGAGGCTGAAAGATCAACCAGAATACTGAAAAATATCTACTCAATGCTGCTCAAGTCAGGCATAAAGTGTGGATACCTTTACGAGGATGAGCCTTACAGCGGTTCTCTGCTGCTTGAACTGGGATTTGTTGATGAGTTCATGGAGTACGGAAGAAAACTGCTTTCCCTCTTCAAGTCAAGGGGTGTAAAGAATATATACACCGTTGACCCGCATACAACCAACAGCCTGACGAATCTCAAGAAAATGATAGGATTTGACATTAAATTCACGCCTTACCTCAATACCATCAGCGGCACAAATGGGTCTGGAAAGTTCGTTCTTCATGATTCCTGTCTGTATTCCAGATTCCTGGGCATGTATGACGATGTGCGGCTGGCAACAAAGAACGCCGGAATTGAACTCCTTGAAGATCCTGATGTTACGGGGAAGTCAACCTCCTTCTGCTGTGGTGGACCCATCGGCCCAGTCAATGCAGAAATAAGCAGTAAGGTTGCAAGTCTGAGGGTAAAGCAGCTCAAAACTGTTTCAGACACTATCCTGGTAGTCTGCCCACTATGTTATGAAAATCTGTCTGAATTTGGAAATGTGAAAGACATAGCTGAGGTGATGGCATGAACTGGACAGATGTGGCAGACCTGGTGATAAAAGGAAACAACAGAGAAGTTGAAAACGTACTGAAGGATTATCCGTATATTCCAGCTATAGCTGAAGATCTCAGGAAAAAGAAGCTTCAGGTCCTCGAGGATCTCCCCAGGTACATTCAGGAAACCATGAAAAATGTGGAGAAACTTGGCGGTCATGCATATCTGGCCAGGGATGCAGATGAGGCCCGCATAATAATAGGCAAAATTGTCGGTACAAAGAAAACTGTCGTGTTCTCAAAGTCAAACGTTGCCTATGAGATAGGGCTCAGAGAATTCCTTCAGGAAACTGGAAATGATGCATGGGAGACTGATCTGGGAGAATATCTTGTTCAGTTGCAGAACGGATGGCCTGCACATATTGTTGCACCTGCAATTGATCTTACAAGAGAGGATGCTGCTACCCTGGTTTCCAGGATTGACAAGAACATCACGAAAGATTCGAAGATTGAAGATATTGTGGCTGCAGTTAGGAAATTTCTCATGGATAAATACATAAAAGCCGACGTTGGAATAACAGGAGCAAACGCTGTAGCAGCAGATTCGGGTTCCATAGCGCTTGTTGAAAACGAGGGAAACATAAGGATCGATTCAGTACTTCCCCAGACCCATATTGCTGTTACTGGCATTGACAAGATCGTTCCAACTCTTCCAGACGCATTGAATGAGATCTATGTGCAGTCAGCTTATGCCGGGTTATTTCCGCCAACATACATCAATATCACTTCCGGTCCCAGCTCCACGGGCGATATTGAGCTGAAACGTGTATCTCCAGCCACTGGCCCCAAGGATTTTCACCTTGTGCTCATTGACAACGGGAGGCTGAATGCCAGCAGGGATGAAAAGATC
>DAHWLW010000116.1:0-2192 GCA_027343465.1 Thermoplasmatales archaeon
ATATACATTGTGTGCAGGCTGGGGACATCAAATCCGGTCAGCCACATATCACGTACGATTACAACTTTTAATGGATCGTCCGGATCCTTGAACCTATCTCCAATAAATTCTCTCCTCTCCTTATTCCTGATGTGTTCCTGCCAGTCAGGCCCATCGGATGCTGATCCGGTCATTACAACCTTTATGGTTCCCTTTGAATCATCGCTGTCATGCCATGAAGGCCTCAATTTTACAATCTCATTATGGAGTTCAACTGCAATTCTCCTGCTCATGGCTACAATCATAGCCTTTCCATCCAGGGCCTCCAGGCGCCCTTCCCAGTGCTTAACAAAATCCTCTGCGATTTTCCTTATCCTCTCATCAGTTCCAACAATTTTTTCAAGGGCACTCCATTTGGTCTTCTGCTTTTCCCTGCCTTCTAATTCTTCGCCCTCCGTTGCAGCATCAAATTCTGTGTCTATTTTTGGTACTTCTTCCGGCTTTAGTCTTAATTCAACCAGGCGGTTTTCATAGTAAATCCTCACGGTGTTTCCATCCTCTACAGATTGCTTAATGCTGTAGATATCTATGTAATCCCCGAATACAGCACGTGTACTGCGATCTGCTGTTTCTATCGGAGTGCCAGTGAAGCCTATGAAGGAAGCATTAGGCAATGCATCCCGTACATATTTTGCATACCCATATTTCAACGATGCTTCCTTATCATTCTTGGAAACCTTGAGTGAGAATCCATACTGGGTTCTATGTGCCTCATCAGCAATAACGATAATATTATCCCTTTCAGACAATAGTGGAAATTCATGGCCCTTATCTTCTGGCAGGAACTTCTGGATTGTTGTGAATATAATTCCGCCTGATGCAATATTTAAGAGTGATTGCATATCTTTCCGTGACTGGACCTGTTTTGGCTCCTGCCTCAAAAGTTCCTGGCATTTTGTGAATGTGGTAAATAGTTGCCCATCGAGGTCATTTCTATCTGTAATAACAACAAATGTAGGGTTTTCCATTTCCTTTTGAAGTGCAAGCCTTGCAGCATAGAATACCATCACTAGGCTTTTCCCGGAACCGGTGGTATGCCAGGCAACACCTGCCTTCTTTGTGGTGCCCCTTGCTTCAATTGTAGCCTTTACTGCTTTTTCAACAGCATTGTATTGATGGTAAGCAGCCAGGATCTTTATTGTCTGTGTAACATCATTAACGGTATCCTTTACCTCTTCATAGACAATATAATGCTTGATAAGATTCAGAAAAGTTCTTTTATTTAGCATTCCATGGATGAGGGTTTCATATTCCGGTATTTTTTTATCCGCAAATTCGAAATCAACAGTTTTCCAGGGCGAGAACCTATCGTATTCTGAAGTAATAGTGCCTGCATTTGCATATTTTCCATCGCTTATTATAATTATTTCATTGAACCTGAAAAGTGATGGTATTTCATTTTTGTATGTTTGAATCTGATTATAAGCAGAAAGGATATCTGCCTTTTCACTTCCCGGGTTCTTCAGCTCAACAACAACCAGTGGCAAGCCATTTACGAATATGACAACATCAGGCCTTCTATTGGTATGGTCACTTTTCTCCACTGTAAACTGGTTGAGTGCAAGGAATTCATTATTTTCAGGTTTATCAAAATCTATTAACCATACCTTATCCCCTATTATCCTTCCATCATCGCCGGTATATTCAACATCTATGCCATTTACTAACATTCTATGGAAGCTTCTGTTATTGGCCACAAGGTCCTGTGAATCATTCCTTATTATTTTCCTGATTGCATCCTCAATTGCTTCTTCAGGGATATTTGGATTCAATGAATAAAGCCTGCTTCTTAGCCTTCCCAACAAGAAAACCTGATCGTTCTTTCTCTCCTCAAACAGACTGCCTGCAGAGATATCCGGGCCATAATCTGTTGTATATTGGAGACTGGCTAGCTCATCCATGAAACTTTCTTCAAAGTCCTGTTCATAGAATCGCTTACTCATTGGCATCCCCCACTGGAACTCTTATTTTGCCTGACATTAGTTGCGGAAGAAGTAAGTCTCTAGTCTCTCCAAGAAAATTATTCTCTTTTTCGGAAACTTTTATTCTCTCATATATACTATCAATTAATATGTGAAATAAACTGAGAATTTTAAATGTGGGTTCAGCGAATTTAAAGCTGAGTATGGTTTCTTCTGGTATGGCAAGAACGG
>DAHWLW010000012.1:0-2809 GCA_027343465.1 Thermoplasmatales archaeon
CCGCTGATGCATTTATGGCATACCTAATGAATCCGGGAGTGCAGTACCAGTATGAGGTAAAAACTGGGTTCATACCTGTGGACAATTACTCATACGCCAGCAGTGGGCATCAGATGACGACCATACCAACCAGTCCAGTCAACAATTCTGTAACAGGAACAATATACTATTACTATGACCAGACATCTGCGGATGTTCCGTTTATAACGGGGGTCATAAACGACTTCAAAACCATGTACCCACATGTTACGGTGACATCTTCGAACATTGCAGCAACATCCATTGTTTCAACCGTAGAAGCTGAGGTTAATGCTAACCATGGTGAGACAATAGTTATGAGCATAGATAACCTTGATATCGGGACACTTTACTATGGTGGATACCTGCAGGCAATGGATAATTCAATGCTTAAGGCAATTAACCCAGTGGGCGGAATGATATCCTCCATGAATAATCTTACAGATAAAATGGTAAGCCAGTTCCATGGACTCTACTTCCTCCCTCAGGGAGTTAACATACCCCTTGTATGGGTGAACATGAACGCTTTGAATGCAGCAGGCATTAAAACATTACCATCTAATAATACCCAGTTAATGACAGATGCAAAAGCTCTCTACAAACACTTTGGAGTTGGCATGGTCAACTTCCAGGGACACGGCGGTGCCAGTACCGCAACAGAACTGTACCAATGGATTGTCCAGATGGGCGGAAACCCGATGATGTTCAACTCTACAGCAGATATTCACGCTTTCGAATTCCTGTACAACCTCAGCCCATATTTCAGCCCTGAATACAAGACATCATACTGGAAAAACTACCTTGGGCTTTCATCAAACAAATATTCAATGATGGACTACCAGTGGCCTGGTTCAGTTAATCTGACTGCACTTGGCATGAACACTTCAAAGACAAACTCAGTGCTGAATGTTTCACTTCAGGCCATGAAAGAGGGTGTATTCCTAAGAGACCCGGTACAGTGGATATCTGAATGGCAGAACCTCATAGATAGTGCATGGACGAAGATAATTGTAGATCATGGAAATTACTCCAAGATACCTTCAATACTGAGTTCCGAGAACAGTTCAATGTACAGTTATCTGCTTAGCACTTACAACTATACGGTTGCACAGAACTATGAGAACGGGGATTACGCACCCATAGCTGTATCATCAGCACCATAATTTTTTTGATTAATTTACAATAAATTTTTTTACAATTTTCTTTTTACTAATTCTGATAGATTTGCCTGATTATTCTCAAGCTATTGAAAAACTTAAATCGAATGAGGGTTTCTTATATGCAGGACATCCTAAATTCATGTCACTTTTCGGAAGAGATTCGTTGATAAGCTCACTATCACTTATTGACAAGTTTCCAGACATTGCAATAGCTAGTCTGAAAGCACTGTCTAAGTTTCAGGGAAAAACTTTTGATAATGAAATAGCTGAATGTCCTGGAAAAATACCTCATGAGATCAATCTGGATCAAGCTCTGATTGAGAAAAGGTCAAAAAATGTATCATGGCTTAAGTATGGTCCAAATTATTTCTCAGTTGACAGTACTCCTCTTTATATTATCACCCTCCTCACTTACTTGAAAAGCACTGGAAGAAGTCTGGATAAACAAATGCTCAATAGCCTTAAAATGTCCATTGAATTCCTGCTGAGTTCTGTTCAAGGAAGAGAATTCCTTGGTTATGACAAAACTCCGGTCGCAAAGGGTCTAGCTTCCCAGTGCTGGAGAGATGGAATAGGTGATATTCTTGAAAGGATGAAATCCCCTGTTTTTGTCTCCGGTGTTCAGGCTTTCATTGCAGAAAGCTTTGAACTTATTCTGGGATCAGATTATGAAATACAAGAATTCCTGGGCCCGGACATTTTAAATGAAGTAAGGGGAGGTCTGTCTTCATTGAGGGAATTGTTCTATGACCGATTCTGGATAGACAATAAAGGGTACCCTGCACTGGCTATAGATGGGGATGGCGTTGCCTGCAGAGTGATAACGACCGATCCTCTATACTGCCTTGGTCTTGGAATGATGAGCAGGGAGGTTGAGAGAAATCTGGTCAAACGAGCAATGGAGAGAGACCTGTTGACTGAATATGGAATGAGGTGTCTATCCGCCGAGGAGATGGAATTCGACGCAATTGCATATCAGAGGGGTTCTATCTGGCCACATGATAATTTCCTCGTCATCAGATCTCTAATCCGAGCCAATTTCAGAAGAGAGGCGGAAGCAGTTGCCGCAGGTGTCATGAAAGCACTAACCTCTATTGACTCATTCCCGGAATATTATTCAGTAGATAGCAACGGCTCACTTATTCCTCAGGAAAAATTAAGGATAAGGCCATGTGATCCTCAGGCCTGGAGTGTGGGGACATTCCTCTTTATTAAGGAGAAATTTCCGGGGCTAAAGGTTTCCTGATAGGTGTAGTGACCAATGCAAGTCCTTTCAAATTACAAGATTCAGTATCTTTTTTATTCTGGAAGAACCGAATGAAAACACTTCAATAATCTGCCCTCGAACCTCAAGCGGAAAGGCCTTAAGCAGTTTTGATAGGCCGACATAGATCAACGCGCCTAAAACAATGAGAAAAGGAAGGAATATCAACGAAGACATTAAGCTCAGTTGCAGATAATATATTGCTCCAAACATTATCATGGCAGATAACCATATTTTACCCAGCCTTTTAGCATCCATGCCGAAAATTCCAAGCCTCCTGGAATAGGCAAAGAGAAGAATAAAACTCATAACACTTACCGAAGAGTTCGCAAGGGCTGCACCACTTAGCCCAAGGCTGGGGATCAGG
>DAHWLW010000020.1:0-4124 GCA_027343465.1 Thermoplasmatales archaeon
TTTCTTCACCAGATCCATTGGAATGTTCAATGTTCCGGATAATATATTCATAACAACCGATGGTTATCACTATGAATCATCACTCATTGAAACTGGAAGAATCATTGGGAAGAGGATAAGGAGGCAGAGATGCCTCTTCCATATAGAGAAGGATCTGGCACACAACATAAAGGATTCACACAGGGAAGAGGAACTCGAACCTGCAAAGAGGCTTGTGAAATACATGTTCTTCCAGAATGGGACAAATCTGAATAAGCTTGGAAAAAATAAAGAGGCAGTTCTGAAGCTTACAGAGGGCAGGAGTGAATCGGAGAAGGTTGATCTTTTACTGGAAAAGATAGAAAGCATGTATGGTGAATATCCGGAAATAAGGAAGTTCCTTGATCTTATAAAGAAGCACAGGAAGGAGGTGTTCCTGTACCTGAAGAATCCTGAGGTGGAGAAGACATCTGACAAGGCTGAACAGCATTTCTCCATACAGCCATGGCTGTTCAAGAACAGGTTCAAAACTAAGGAAGGATTGCTGAGGACATCATACTGGTATCATCACTATTTATCAACGGGAATGTGACAATGTCTTTTGGCAGAAAAGTTAACGTCATGTAAATGGTCTAGTGATGTTTGAAACATTCACTTTGAACTGAAAAGGAAGTGTTTTTGTTCCTCCTGAAAGATGATAAGGGCCAATGTTGTAGACCAGAGTAACTGTGATATTGATCCAAAATGTCATATTACCAGTTACCACAGGCTTGTTTGTAAAAGAACCCTGAACTAAATGCTTAATGAATATGGAAAGGCATGAGGAACCAAATGGCTCATTGGAGAAGTAAGATAGGCGTCTGGATTCATCTGAATGCTTACAAACAAAGAAGTATTGGAGAAAGGAAAACTTGTCTTCTGACTAACCTTATAAATAGAGAAGTAAAGGAAGGGTCCAGTGTAATTCGGATTCACCACTTTGCTTCCCTGCAAAGGGAGTACCACATATACATAGCTCACCCTATTTCCATAACCACTAAAATTCAGGTATCCGACCTTGTAATTGTAATTTGAACTATTGTATTCATATGAGGAAAGCAGATTATAGGGCGTCTTATCTGGGCTGAGTGCTAAGCTGGCCGGTTCACTGTGCAGGCTGATTGCTGTGAAAGAAGAGAAAAAAACTATTACGATGGCTATTGCAACCACCTTATGCATTAACCTCATTTTTCCTCCATCAAGCATACTCCGCTATGTATATAGGTTCCGATAATGAGCCACCGAAGAGTTCCTGACCACCATTGGAAATAGTGAATCCAGCGGAATATTCAAAGTAGTTGAGCATAGCATTGGAAAAGGTGTAGCTCGTGCTGATTGCCTGTACAAATTGCATGTCTTGATGGAAACTGAATATGTAGGAATCCTTAAAGGAGAATCCATAGTTGTAGCTATAACCAAGAGGATTGTAATATACCCCATACTTCGTGGCAACAAACCCAGCGTTATGGGAAACATTTATATCATTATATCCAGTAGGAAGAGACCGATTTATCTGGTGGAAAAATATCGGGTACAACGCCGCCATTATAGCACCGGCCCCTAGAGACTCGGCAGTAACCAAAACTGTCAATGCAGAATAAAGGGGCTTCTTCCCCCATTTGCCAGGTGCCATTCTGATAGTTTTGGTAGGACTCGTCCTGAACCTTAAAATAGACCCAGTTTTGCGAGGTTGGTGTGGAAATCTGGTTTCCAGTCCACTTGAAGTTCTGGTAGACGCTATTTACCCAATAGTTGCTAGAGGAATCCACTCTTAGAAAAGAGGTCTCCAGTCTCATATAGGGGTAACTTGTGGAAGATATGGGATAATTAAAATCAGAAGTTACCTGCGAAGTTAGATAGCCAACTAAAGAACCTTGTGCATTATAAACGGGTGTTGATGAGTATGTTTGACCCGGAATAATATTGCCATTGGATCCAGCCGAAGGAAACTCTGTGAAAACATTAAATGAATGTCCAGAAGACATGCTTTCGCCACCATATGAATTGTAAATGTAAGCAACAAAGTATGAATACACTCCTGGGGTTGCTGACCAAGTTTCTATGTAGGTACCTGTTGTGCCGGGATTCCAGGATCTAATTTGAATCCATTGCCCATTGAGCGCATTAACAACATACATTTTCAATGTATCACCGCCCGAGTCTAGGGAGGAAACACTTGCGGTCATCTGAATGCTGGTGGCTCTGGAAATTGTATTTGAGTACGTTGTGCCGACCTGAAAGGATGAAAGTTGTGGAGGGATGCCGGATCCCCCTCCACCACCGCATCCTGGGCAGGGAGCCGGCATCTGTGGGCTCATTATTGGATCAACCGTGTAGGTTTCATTTCTTGTCAATGTTATTGGCCCGAACGGAAGAGAGACCTTGGAGGACGTAGCATTGGTCGCGATGCCTCCAGTGTGAAAGGTCGACATCTCATTGCGCCAACCTACCTTTAAGCTTCCGAGCGTAACGCTCCAGTCATTTGAAGGTATCAAATTATATGAGGAATTCTGTCCAACTTGCATGGAAACTGTATTTATCTTAAGTGGTGAATTGCCATTTAGGTAAGCCATATGGACTGGATTTGAACCCAGTTGAAAGACAATGTAATAGCTTGTGTTTTGGCCTCTGAGATTTTTCACAGCAATGCTTGCATCAATTGATCCTCTTTGGAATGAATATATTTCCGCGATTTTCACATTTGAACTATTTCTCATCACAACTACAGAATTTTGCAGATCGTTCTTTATTCTTCTAATTTTCAAAGAAGAAAAATGAATCATCCTGAGGATGGCGTTCTGCAGTTCAAATATTTTCCAATTAACTCTGTACGACTCAGCCCCAAACGTGACAAGAGCGTTTTGTCCTTTGATAGTTATCTTTTCGTTTCCTAGCTGGTATTGATGAACATTACTCTGGATTGGCGATGCCATGCTCATACCGGGTAAAAGCATCAGAACAGCCGCAAATATCGAAACAAAAATTGCAATCTTACTATTCTTTGTGTAAAATATAACGCTTATTTAATTAAACTTTTTTTTAGCACCTTACACTAAATCGACAGTTCGATTATGGGTGTAATTTATCTCAGAAATTTGTTGGATCTCGGATCAATTTATGGAATTAATTGAAAATCATGGACTACTCTTCTTCAAATTTTTGTGTGTGTTTAATCTATATTTGCCCAGTAATTCATAGCGTCCTCTATGAAAAAATGTCTTCCAAACCGATAGTGTATTGAATCTGCTGTAAAACTTGAGTTTCGCAAGAATTGTAGCGAAATATGTCATACTAATCCAGTTATTTCCGTGTTTTCCTTATATTCTTAGCCTGATCCTGGTAGTGCACCAACCAGTATCCGATCAGGTGGCTTTTCCCCATCTCATTGAGTATTTCCGCCGTGCAGATTGCACGCAGGTTATCTTTATACTGCGAATACCATCGCGGAATCTTTTCTTTAAGGTTGAATTCAGGCTTTCTGCAAGTGTTTTCCGGCTAAATAGTGTACAATATCGGACTTAAGAAAATTGCAGCATGCCATAATGACGGAATAACTGAATGGAATACCACGGACTGATGGCTGAAATAATAACCCTCCGATAATCTTTAAGTATTGGAATTCATAGCCCTGACAGAATGGACGACAGGCCGGAGAGAATCGTAAGAGGTCTCATCCCGGGCCAGAAGATTGCAGTTTACCCGCTGAGCACCAGATATGGTGACATTCTCACAGCCTATGGGAAAGGTGCAATACCTTTGAACCCTCTCAGGTATCCCTGGATGAACCGTTTCAGGCGGAATTCCTGAATTTTGATGGTGCAACGATCACAGTAAGAACGGACAAATACTCCTGCCTCAGGATAAACATCAGCGACCTGGAGAACATTGTTCCATTCAACTCAGCTCAATAAACTGTAAAAATGAGTTTGGTTTTCAAAAAATATAACTGATGGCTGCTAAAGATCCTTCAACATTGTAATGGCAGCTTCCTTGTAACCTGATGTCTGATAAAGATTCCTGGCCACCGTGTTGTAAGGAAATACGTTAAGTGAGATCTGCTTCACACCTTCCTTTTTTACGAATGATTCAAGCTCGACCATTGACTG
>DAHWLW010000034.1:0-4584 GCA_027343465.1 Thermoplasmatales archaeon
ACCCCCTTCAGCGGGCCCGGAGGGGTTCGAACCCTCGACCACCTGGTTAAAAGCCAGATGCTCTACCTGGCTGAGCTACGGGCCCATTGTTTTTAATGCCCCTTCCTATTGTAACTACATTAATAAAAGTTTACAAAAGAAGGACTGATCTTCCGCATAAAATCTTCCATGATAATGAGCTTCCTCATGCTTGAACCAATATAATTATTAATGCGGCAAAACATATTCAATTTCAATGCCCAAACTCATAATCCCATGTGTTACCCCATTTCATAATGGGGTTTTTGACCTGAAAGCCTTCAGAAAGTTGATGAAGTATGCATCAGAAAGTGGATATGATGGAGTTTTTGTGCTAGGTTCCACTGGAGGGTTTGCCGCTCTTGACTTCAGGCTTCATCGAAAACTCATTAGGATTACCGTAGATGAAATTCCTGAAGAGCTGGAGAAGTATGCCGGAATTTCACGATCTGACCTTCCAGAATCTCTTGAACTGGCAAAAGAGGCGGAAAAGGCAGGATTCCAGAAGATAGTGGCTATAAATCCTTTCTATCACAGATACTCTGAGGCATCCATAGTACGTTTCTTCTCCAGGATTGCAAGTTCCATAAAGGGAGAACTATATTTATACAACAATCCTGCCCTATCAGGGCACAAACTGTCCGCCTCGCTTGTAGAGAACTTGATGAAGCAGAACGAAAGCATCAGAGGGATAAAGGACTCTAGCGGAGAAATGCAACATTTCAAGGAATTGCTGGAAATCCCTGATCTGGAAGTTTTTCAGGGTAAGGATGTTTTCCTTGCTGATTCAATAAAAATGGGAGCCAGTGGAGGTGTCTGCTCCAGTTCCAACTTCTGCCTCAACACTCTGAACATTGCAAAAGGAAGATCTGAAGGGCATCTATCAAACCAGAAGACAGCAAAACTTATGCAGATTATTTCCAGGTATGATATTCCATCTATCCATAACTACCTTTTCAGATTGTTTGTACTGGGGGAAAAGGAACCCGATAATTATATGCCTGAACCTTTCCTTGACCTACAAAACCCACCTTCATCGGAAGAAATTCTGGAATACCTCGAACTTCCCTTAATGAAATAAATATATTGATTGCTGAAATAACCTGCTATGAAGATGAACATCGACGGAGAGACCAGACACCTGTTTGCAGTATGGATGGAAAATGGTGTCGTCAGATTGATAGATCAGAGAAAGCTTCCGGAAAAGGTTGAAATTTTTGATGCAAAGAACAGTGATGACATAGCATATTCCATTAAAGACATGCTTGTTAGGGGCGCACCGGCTATTGGCGTTACAGCGGCCTATGGGCTTGCAATGGCAAAGTTAAATGGAGAGGATCTTGAAGATGCCATCCGAAAAATCGGATCTACAAGACCCACGGCATACGACCTTTTCAAAGCCATTGATTTCATGAAGGAGAACGGCTTTCTGGAATCATCAGCAAGAAGATATGCCAATGAAATAAGCAGCAGATGCAAAAAGATCGGAGAATATGGTAATGAACTTATAGGAAATGAGTCCAGAATACTTACCCACTGCAATGCAGGAGCGCTAGCAGTAGTTGACTGGGGAACCGCAATTGCACCTATGAGGATAGCCCACGACTCCGGAAAAAAATTGTTTGTTTATGTGGATGAAACCAGACCCAGATTGCAGGGGGCCCGCCTCACTGCCTGGGAACTGGCGCAGGAGGGGATAGACCATGCAATTATTGCCGACAATGCAGCCGGGCATTACATGAAGGCGGGAAAGGTTGACCTTGTAATTGTGGGGGCAGACAGGATCACGTCTTCAGGTGACTTCGCAAACAAGATTGGCACATATGAGAAGGCGGTCCTGGCAAAGGAGAATGGAATACCATTTTACGTTGCCGCACCTGGAAGCACTTTCGATTTCTCACTTTCTGGGGGGCAGGAAATTCCCATTGAGGAGAGATCCCCTGATGAAGTTCTTTACATAGAGGGAAAGAGACTTGGACCGGTGCAGAGCACAGCTTTGAACCCTGCTTTTGATGTGACTCCGTCCAAATACGTATCCGGATTTATCACTGAATACGGAATTTTCAGACCAGAGGAATTGCAAAAACTTCGCAGGATCATGGACAAGGACCTTTTCATGAAGTCCTCGCCTCATGATGCCAGATAAGATTTAATAAGACTGGGCATCACATGACATTGAATGAGAATAGGGACGTTACTCCCTGGGAGGTTTCTGAATCTCTTGGGGAAAGAGATTACGTTAGAATAGCCAGCGAATTTGGAGCTGGTCTGATTGACATTGATCTGAAGGACAGGCTCGAGAAACTTGCTGGGGGCACTAATCCATTTCTGAATCAGGGGGTTTTCTTCGCACACAGGGACCTTGACCTAGCTCTCAACGACTTTGAAAACGGCAATGGATTTTATCTTTACACGGGCAGAGGACCATCAGGTAAGATGCATCTCGGGCATCTTCTTCCTTTTATGTTCACAAGATGGCTACAGAAGTCATTTGATGTAAACCTGATAATACAGATAACGGACGATGAGAAATTTCTTTTCAGGGACCTTGAATGGAAGGAACTTTCGCAGGTCACCAGAGATAATGTCCTCGACATACTGAGTCTCGGCTTTGATGCCAGCAGGACCCACATACTGATTGACTCCATTAACGGCTCCACCTTGTACAGAAGGGGTGTTGAAGTGGCCAGGCACATAAATGTAACTCTTTCAAAGGCAGTATTCGGATTCCAGGACAGTGATAATGTGGGAAAGTATTTCTTCACCAGTATTCAGTCTGTTCCGGCGTTCCTGGTCAGCTCACTCCTGGGAAGAAATATCAGGTGCCTCATTCCTCATGCAATTGATCAGGACCCCCATTTCAAGGTCTCCAGGGACGTTCTGCCAAAACTCGGTTACCTTAAACCGTCTTCCATAATATCCAAGTTTCTCCCTTCTCTCAAGGGAGGAGGAAAGATGTCCTCCTCTGACCCGAACAGTGGAATATTCCTGGATGATACGCCACAGGTTGTAAGGAAGAAGATAATGAAATATGCTTTCTCCGGAGGCAGGGACACAGCTGAGGAACAGAGGAAATACGGTGGGAACCCAGACATAGACTTTTCATTCAATGTTTATAAGCTTATTGAGGAGGACCAGTCAAAGGTAAGCAAGGTCAAGGAAGAGTACCGGAACGGGTCTATGCTATCTGGAGAGCTCAAGTCACTTGTTGCTGAAAAAATATCTCAGGTTCTTTCCGAATTAAGGGAGAAGAGGGAGACCGCCAGTTTAAATTATGATGAATACCTTTTTTCTGAGGATAGGCTCATAGAAAGTTTCAGATGATATTCCGGGAGATCTAATAACATATTTAGTGGGCTCACATACACATTCATGATGGCCCCTGATTTTGGCGTTTACCACCATTCTACCAGAAAGCAGTCCGAAATACTCAGAGAATCGGTAAAGAAGTTATTCATCCATTCGTTTGAAAAAGTGGGTATCGAGAATGGAAAAGAGATCAGTGTTCTGGACGCGGGATGCGGATCTGGATTTCTATGTTATGTTGTAGCGTCATATTTTCCAAATGCAAAAATTACCGGTATTGATCTTTTCAAAAGCGGGAGCCTGAAAGATCTGAGCCAGGATAATGCCCTCAGGAATATGGAAATTTTAGGGCTCAACAACAGGGTTGCATTTGTAACTGCAGATCTGACAGAACCCCTTAAATCACTGGGAATTTTTGATCTCATAGTATCGAATCTTGTTCTTCACAATCTTGGCCCTGGAAGAAAAAGTGCTTTCGGAAACCTGGTGGAAATTATGAAACAGGATGCTGTCTTTGTCTATGGTGACCTATTCACTTTAAAAGAGTCAGACAAATCTGGATCCGGTCATGATGTTATGCAACCATTAAGATTAATTTACGAACAGAGACTGGAATCAATGAAATACTACAGATTGCAGATATTTAGAAAGATTTAGAAAATAATCTTCTTTGTAACTAACTTGTTAACAATTAAAAATGACAGCCAGTCGCATTTCCCGTCCCCTCGCGGAAGACAGTACACATACGACCTGCATCAAGCTTTACCGTCGGGTTCGGAATGAGACCGGGTGTGACCTTGATGCTCAAGCCGTCACGCTCCAGTTATTCCTCACCCATATTTAATATTTATTGCAGGACGATGGAAACACAATGGACACTTAAATAAATTTGCCTGTAGAATCCTATAAATCATTTGACTGTGCCTTATTCTCAAATGTTATATAGCATTAGAATATAATTATACATGAAATATCTTGTGGTTACAAGCCGGGCACCCGTAAGCCATGAGATTGTCAGTGGCAGGGAGAGCCTTAAAAAGAACGTAGGAGGAGTTGTAACCGCTCTAAGGAGGCTGATGATGCAGGAGGGTGGCACATGGGTCAGCTGGGGAGACGGAAACGCTGACAGCCGATACCTCGAGGAGGATTATGAAGGCTACCACATCTCCAGAATAACTCTTGAACAGAGGGAAAAAAAGGGTTTTTATGACGATTATTCAAACGGGACACTCTGGCCATTATTCCACTATTTCAGGGACC